>NZ_JAAKTL010000002.1:0-382315 GCF_049174415.1 Aeromonas sp. 601039 | reverse complement strand
TCTTGTCATTGAACACCTCAGGTCATGGTGGCGACTGTACCACCTAAAATGGTGTCCGGGATGATTAGACCACTACAAAGGCCAGCACGATCAACCGTGAGTTAGCCTGTCTAAGCGGCATGTTTTCCGCATTGATAGACTCAGGGCTCTTTTTTGGCGACAACCCTTTGGGGGAGCTGAGAAAGCTGAAAGTTGCCGTGACAGCCATGAGTTATTTGACTGCTTCCGAAATCAGGGCGCTGTTAGAGAGGCTGGAAGGGGATAGCCATAAAATCGTGCTGTTCTGTCTGAGTACAGGGGCAAGGTGGAGCGAAGCAGCCCAGTTGCGTGCGGAACATGTGGTTAATCAACGAGCGATATTCGTTGAGACCAAAAATGGTCGCCAGAGAGTGGTGCCGATCTCAACTGAGCTAGAGCAGTTGATTACTGGTTCAGGCAAAGGGCTGGTTTTTCCAAAGGCGGACTATATGGAAATCAGAACGGCGCTCAAGGAGGTTAAGCCGCTGCTACCAAAGGGGCAGGCGCTGCACATTTTGCGGCACACCTATGCTACGCACTTCATGATAAATGGTGGGAACATCATTACACTCCAGCGCATTCTGGGGCACGCGAATATTCAGCAGACAATGGTCTATGCCCATTTTGCGCCAGACTACCTACAAGATGCGGTGATGCTCAATCCGCTAAGGGGAAAGCTTGAAATGGCGTGACCACATAGCGTCCACACTTTGGCCCATTTGGAGAGGGATTAAGGGGTGGTAGTGCTGTAATTTACTGAGAAATAGAAGGTAATTCAGACCGTATAAATAGCAAAAAGGCACCCGAGGGTGCCTTTTTCACAATCTGAGTGGCTTACCTATCAGGCAGCGGCTTTCAGCTGTACGGCGGCAGCTTTCTTGTGATCGCCGATCGGCATTACGGTGCGGCCGAACTGCTCGTTGATCACGGTGGCCATGGCCAGGTAGATGGCGCTGGCGCCACAGATGATGCCTTCGAAACCGGCGATGGTGCCGATCAGGGTGCTGCCGGTGAAGTCACGGGCGGCCAGCAGGAAGAACAGCACGGTCAGGGAGGCGAACACGAACTGCTTGGCGCGCGGGTAGTTGATGGTGCCAACCAGCATGAACAGGGTGAACATGCCCCACATCAGCAGATACCAACCCATGTAGGCGTGCGGAGTGGCTTCGGCCAGACCCATGGTCGGCATGATCAGCAGGAACACCAGGCTCAGCCAGAACAGGCCGTAGGAGGTGAACGCGGTTACACCGAAGGTGTTGCCACGCTTGTACTCCATGATGCCAGCGATGATCTGGGCGATGCCGCCGTAGCACAAGCCCATGGCCAGGATCATGGCGCTGATGGGGAAGAAACCTGCGTTATGGATGTTCAGCAGGATGGTGGTCATACCGAAACCCATCAGACCCAGAGGGGCAGGGTTGGCCAATTTTTCGCTCACGTGGCGTTCTCCAAAAATAGAGGTGGGGGTTAACAAAAGACGCGCGATTTTAGGCAGGCTGCGGCGCGCCCGCAAGGGGGCAAGGGGGATAAATCGTAAAAAAACTACGTGATTATTTGCATCAGAGGCCAAATGCTCACCAAGGCAGGCTGTTTGGTGAGCAAAAGGTGTCAAAATAGTTGAGGGGTTGTATTTTTATTACGCTTTTGTGCAGTGCGGCGGCCTTACTGATCCAGTGTCAGGATCACTTTGGCTTCCTTGTCCTCTTCCTTGACCTGGCTGTCGAGCACGAACAGCCGCTCCGGGGCGATCCCCTGGCTGTCGACCAGAAACTCCTTGGTATTTTGCGCCCGGCGCATGGCGAGATTGCGCAGGGATTTGGCGGTGATGAGCTGCTGATCCCGCAGCAGGATCACCGCCTGGGCCCGCAGTGCCGCGCTCTCTTCATCCAGATGGAGCCGAGCGGCCAGGTCATCCAGATCTTCGCCAAAGCGCTCTTCATAGGCCTGGGCCAGCGCCTCTTGCAGGGCGGGGTCCTGTTCCAGCAGGTCGAGATCCGCCTGATTGCCGGTGAGCTTGGCCAGTACCCGTTCCAGCTTTTGCCGTTGCAGGATGGGGCGCTCCTCGTTGAAGTTGACCTTGCCGCGAATGTTCATGCTGAGCTTGGGTCTATCCTTGAGGGCCTGCGCCAGCTTGACCAGTTTCTCCT
The DNA here is from genome assembly GCF_049174415.1 of Aeromonas sp. 601039. NCBI lineage: Bacteria > Pseudomonadati > Pseudomonadota > Gammaproteobacteria > Aeromonadales > Aeromonadaceae > Aeromonas > Aeromonas sp. 601039. The sequence continues at coordinate 380,150 of NZ_JAAKTL010000002.1, read as the reverse complement.
GCTGGGTGGGGGTGAGATCGGGATCCCCCGGCAGGAAGGGGAGTTCGTCGAGATCTTCGGTGCCATCGGCCAGCGAGGCGAGCAGGGAGAAGGGGGAGGTGATCGCCTTGCTCAGGGTGTTGCCCAGCACATCCCAGAAGATATTGCCGATGCTGAAGTCCGGTTGATCGAGATCCCCCTTCACCTTGAGGTTCATCTGTATCACCCCGTTGGCATCGCTCAGCAGGGCGATGGCCAACCCCAGCGGGAGATCCTTGGCCTGATCGCTCTTGATCTTCTCGCCCAGTTGCAGCTTCTTGATGGTGATGTCGTTATCCCCCTCCAGCCGGTTGCCCTCCAGCTTGTAGTGCAGCTTCATGGAGAGCTGCCCCTTGTCGATGGCATAACCGGCATAGGTGCCCGAATAGGGGGTGAAGGTGGTGAGCTCCAGATTGTGGAAAGCGACCGCGATGTCGAGGATTGGGTTGGCCACCAGCAGGTTGGTACCGCCGCGAATGGTCACTGGCGCATAGCGATCCACCTTGCCGTTGAAGGCGAGATCGGAGCGTTGCCCCGGAATATTGCTGATATGGCGACTCTGGCCGCCCAGCGAGGCGATATCGGCCACAAAATCCTGACTCAGGCTGCGGTCGGCAAAGCGCAGGTTGCCCTGCTCTGTGCGCAGTTGGTCAATGGTGAAACGAAAGTCGGGAGTCTTGCTGCCTGCCGCCGCTTGAGTACTTTTGGTTGCCGCCGGTTGCGGCAACAGCAGCTGTTGCAGGTTGGTGGTGCCATCTTCGTTGATCTCGATGCGGGCGAAGGGCTTGTTCAGGGCAATCTCCTTGATCCGCATCTGCTGGCTGATGCCGTCGTACGTCAGACCGGTGAGAGCCAGGGTGTTGAACTCCAGCAGCCGCTGATTGTCTGCCCGATCGACTACTTTGAGCCCGTTGACATCGAGCCCCCCCTGCAGGGTCAGCTTGCTCAGATCTCCTTGGGCGGTGGTGGCGAGATCAAGGCGGGTCTTGCTGCTCAGCAGCCCGTTTTGCACCTTGATTCGCACCAGATCGGCCAGATAGGGCTGTGCCAGCGTGAGGGGTAGCCCCTGCTGGTTGATGTCGCCGCTAAGGGTGAAGGGGCTCAGGGTCAGTTGGCCATCAAAGGTGAGGGGGCTGTTCTGGTTGAACTGGGTGGCCAGAGTCAGATTGCTCGGTTGCTCCCCCTTGCTGCCCAGTGGCCCCAGCGCCAGCTTGAGGCCGGAGAGCTGGCGTGCCTGCGGTTTGCCGCTGCTCGATTCGGTGAGGGTGAGATCGCCCTTTTCGATAAGGATCTGCTTGATCTGCCACTGCCAGGGTTTATCTGGCGTATGTTGCTTGCCGTTACCGGCGGTCTTTGCTTGTTGTGCCGACTTGGGCGCCGCATTGTTGGCCACCTCGTTTGCGGCGTGGGCCCCTTTGGCGGGTTTGGCGGGGGCCTGTTCAATCAGCAAGTCAGCCAGATCCAGTTCCAGCTGTGGGTTGAGGGTGGCCTTGAGCAGGGGGTGTTGCAGAGTGACCTTGCCGATCTGGAGCGACTGTTTCTGGCCATCGACAGCCAGTTCGCTAAGGGCCAACTGGCCGACGCGGGCAAATTCGTCGCCCTTGTGTTTTTTAAGCTGCCAGTTGTCCAGCGTCAGCTTGCCTTTGGACAATTGCCACAGTACCCCTTGCTTGCCCTCTTTAAGCTGGTATTCCACCTCTGCATTGGCGTGGCCCTTGGCCAGATCCAGCTTGAGATAGGGTGCCCAGAGCGGGGCGAAGGGTTTCAGGTCGACCTGTTTGAGGCTTGCTTTGCCCTGACCCATGCCGCTCATCACAGCGAGTTTGCCATGAGCGGCGAGGCTGCTTTTGCCGTTGATGGCGGCGCTCAGCTGATAGGCGGTCGGGTGATTTGCCTCGGTGCGCAGGTTATCGAGCTTGAGGGCCACTTTCTCCAGATTGAGGGGCGGCAACCAGCCGGGTTCGCTCTCCTTGCGCTGATCCTGATAGCGCACATGGCCGTCAGTGACATTGACGCTGGCAATATCGACCAGCAGTGGGGCGCTGGCTATTTCGGGCTCGGGGGAGGGCGAAGGGGCGAGCAGGGTCGCCAGCGCATCGGTCAGATTGAGTCGAACCTCCCCCTTTTTGTCTGCCAGCCGTTGCAGCAGCACCACGGGTTTGGTCAGGGTGACGGCGGAAAGCACGACCCCTTTCTGCTGCCAGCTGGCTTGCAGGTTTGGGGTGATAAAGAGCTGCTCAAAACGGATGATAGGCTGCTGTTTGGCATCGAGCAGGGCAGTCGCGCCGAGGGTGAGAGAAGGGTTGCGCAGCCCTACGTCAATCTCACCCAGCGTCAGTTGCAGGCCGTAGTGCTCGGCGAGCCAGCCGGGCAGATAGCGCTGGACCAGACGGGGGGTTTGCCACAGCAGCAGGGTGATCAGGATAAGAAGCAGCAGGAAAGCGTAGGCAAGGTAGCGCAGCAAGCGGAGCTTGGGGGACGCGGGCTCGGTGGTGTTCATTTGGTGCACTCCCATTTGGTTCCCACCATGGTACAGAAAAGCTGGATAGTAATCATGGGGTTGCGTGCTGTTGTACGCCGTACTTTGTCCAAAGGCGATCCAGTTCCCCCTTTTTTTGCAGCGCTGCGAGCCACTGTTCCAGCTGGGCAGGGGTAATGGGGGCCGCAGGGTGAAGGATGGCGCGGTGCTGATACTGTTGATCCCATTTTTGCGAGATCAGCAGCTGGTCGGCGGTGTCGGGATGGGCCAGCAGATACTGGTTAAGGTAGGAAACGTTGAGAATGGCTACCTCGCCACGCCCTTTGAGCAGGGCTTGCAGGGCGCTGATGTTGTCCTTGACCAGGGTGATATTGAGCTTGCGCTGCAGGTAGAGAGGATCGGCATTGAACTGGCCGACGCCGTAGTGGTAGCCGGTCACCCCGATAAGATGATGCCGAGAGGGGTCATCGAAAAAGCGCTGATCTCGGCCCGTTTTGTTCAGGGCCACATAGACCTCACCACCACCGAGAAAGGGGGCTGTCATTTTGAATTTATCTGTGTCCCAGCCCCACTTGGTGTCTTCAAAAAGCATCAGCGAGAAACGGCCCAGATCGAGCGCCTTGTAACGGTTGGCGGCCGAGGTGGGAACAAACACGAATCTTACCTCTTGCTGGATCTCGTTTAGCTTGGCGATGAGGTCCAGCGTCAGCCCTTCATAGCGGGAATCGGGGAGTTTGACCACAAAGGGGGCATAGGGGTATCCACCAACCTTGATGAGGGGATGGCTCCAGCCAGAGAGGCTGAACAAGAGCAAAAACCAGCACCAATATCTCATGGGATCCCCAGGGCAATAGCTTGCTCCCAGATTCGGTTAATCTGCGCCAGTTTTCAAGCTGTTAAGGGAATTAACACAGCGCTGTTCGGCGGCTTCCAGCTCGGCCATCACCATCTGGATATCCTCCAGTTGTTGGCGCAGTGCGTCGCGCTTTTCATCGATCAGCTGGATCATGGAGTGGAGCTGGGTTTTGCTCGATTTGTCGGTGTCGTACATATCGAACAGCTCGCGGATCTCGGCCAGGCTAAACCCCAGCCGTTTGCCGCGCAGGGTCAATTTGAGCCGGATCTTGTCCCGGTGGCTGTAGATGCGGGTTTGCCCCTCCCGCAGCGGGGTGAGCAGCCCCTCATCCTCGTAGTAGCGGATGGTGCGCGGCGTGACATCGAATTCGTGGGCCAGCTCCGAGATGCTGTAGGTGATCTCCTTGCCGGGCAGGGAACGGGACATGGTCATGACTCCTGTTGCTGGGCGTGTGGCTGGCAGAGGCGGGCACGCAGCCGTTCGGCATTGGCGTGCAAGGCCTGACCGACCCGCGAGCCGTTGGCGCGGCCGAGCTGCTCGCTCACCCACTGGCCGGTGGCCGCCAGTTTGTCGAGATCCACCCCGGTTGTCATGCCAAGGCCGTGCAGCAGGTAGACCACCTCTTCTGACGCCACATTGCCGGAGGCGCCCGGCGCATAGGGGCAGCCGCCAAGCCCCGCCACCGAGCAGTCGATGGTGCGAATGCCGCGCTCCAGCGCGGGTAGCAGATTGGCCAACCCCTGGCCGTAGGTGTCGTGAAAATGGACCGCGAGTCGACCCGCCGGGATCTCGTGCAGCACCGCATCCAGCATGGGCGCCACCGTGCCCGGAGTGCCGACGCCGATGGTGTCCCCCAGCGAAATTTCGTGGCAACCGAGATCCAGCAGTTGCTCGGCCATGGCAGCGACCCGTTTCGGGCGGGTCGGGCCATCGAACGGGCAGGCGATGACGGTGGAGAGGTAGCCGCGTACCTTGATGCCGAGGCGGCGCGCCTCCTGCACCAGCGGGGCGAAGCGGACCAGCGACTCCTCCACGCTGATGCCGATATTGGCGCGGGTAAAACCGTCGGAGCAGGCGGTGAAGAGGCCAATCTCGTCGGCGCGGGCGGCAATGGCAGCCTGCAAGCCTTGCAGATTGGGCACCAGAGCGCCGTAACGGGTTGAGCCGTTGCGCGGCAGTGCCTCGAACAGCGCTGCGGAGTCCGCCATCTGCGGCACTTTTTTGGCAGAGACAAAGGCACCCACTTCGATGCGTTGCAGGCCGCTGTCGGCCAGTCGCTGGATCAGCTCCAGCCGCTGGATCAGTGTCAGCGGGTTGGTTTCATTTTGCAGGCCATCGCGCGGCCCCATCTCCACCAGACTGACCTTGTCATCCGGCATGGCTGCTCCTCTGTTCATGATCTACTCGCTTGTTGGTTGATGGCGTTCTCCTCTAGGGCGGCATCGGCAAAGCGCACCAGCACGGCCCCTTGGCTCACCTGATCACCCTGTTTGCAATGCAGGGCTTCAATTACCCCGTTCCGCTCTGCACGTAGCTGGTGTTCCATCTTCATCGCTTCCAGCACCAGCAGGGGTTGCCCCTTGTTGACTGCTTGTCCCTGCTCGACCAGCACCGCGACTACGATGCCATGCATAGGGGCGATGGCGCCCTGCGCCTTCTCGTTTACCTGATCATGGTGGTGATTGTGCAGCTGATCATCAGCCGCGAAGCGGATGCGCTGGCCCCCTAGGGTCATGATGAAGGTTGCCTCCGAGCCTGCGACCGTCTGAATGGGGATCTGTTGCCAGCAGCCACCCTGCTGCAGCCGGATATGATCGTCACCTCTCTGGTAGCAATGAGTCTCCCCTTGCCACTCGAACTGGCCGCCATGATCGTTAAGGGTCAATACCCGGTGCTCATCACCGATGCGCACCGCCGCCGTCCAGCAGCGATCCGGTCCCAGCCGAAATCCGCAGGCTTGCTGCCAGGGGGAGTGACCCGCAGGGCGGCTCGCCAGCCAGAGGGTGGCCAGCGGCCAGGCGAGTTCAGGAATGGGCTGCGCTGTGGTGGGGATGGGCCACTGGGTATGGTGGCCCATGGCCAGGACGTCAGGCTCTTCACAAAGGCGCAGCAAGAGCGCGCCGTTGTGCACCAGCGGGCCGAGATCCAGCGCAGCCAGCGCATCGGCAAGTTTGGCGAACGCCTCGGTGCGGCTCTGGCCGTGGGCGATCAGCTTGGCGATCATGGGATCGTAATAGGGGCTCACCTCATCGCCAGCGGTGACGCCAGTGTCGATGCGCACGCCAACGGGCCAGTGGAGCCAGTGGATAGGCCCGCTGGCAGGCAAAAAACCGGCCGCCACATCCTCGGCGTAGAGGCGCGCCTCCACCGCATGGCCGCGCAGCACCACTTCCTCCTGAGTGAGTGGCAGTGGCTTGCCCTCGGCCACGGCCAGCTGCCAGGCCACCAGATCCTGCCCGGTCACCGCTTCGGTGACCGGATGCTCTACCTGCAGCCGGGTGTTCATCTCCATAAAGAAGAACTCATCCTTGCAGAGCAGGAACTCGATGGTGCCAGCCCCCTGATAGTGGATGGCCTTGGCTGCGGCCACGGCTGCCTCCCCCATGGCGCGGCGCAGAGCCGGAAGGATGTCGGGGGCGGGCGCCTCTTCGATCACCTTCTGATGGCGTCGCTGCAAGGAGCAGTCCCTGTCCCCCAGATAGATGGCGTTGCCGAGGCTATCGGCAAAGACCTGCACCTCAACATGGCGAGCCTGGGGCAGATAGCGCTCCAGCAGCACCAGATCGTCACCAAAGGCGGCCTTGGCTTCCCGTTTGACTGCCGCCAGCGACGCGTCAAAGTCGGCCAGCTGATCGACCCGGCGCATCCCCTTGCCACCGCCGCCACTGGCCGCCTTGATAAGTAGCGGGAAGCCAATCTGGCTCGCCTGATCGCGCAAAAAGTCCGGCCGCTGATCCGTGCCGTGATAGCCGGGCAGCACAGGTACACCGGCAGCCTGCATCAGCGCCTTGGCGCCCGATTTATCGCCCATAGCGAGAATGGCGGCGCCGCTTGGGCCGACAAAGCGCAGGCCGCGCTGTTCGCAGGCGGTGGCAAAATCGCTGTTTTCCGACAGAAAGCCGTAACCGGGATGGATGGCATCGGCGCGCGCCTTTTTGGCAACCTTCAGCACCTTGCCGGTGTCCAGATAGCTCTCTCTGGCCGGTGCGGGCCCCAGATGCCAGGCCTCATCGGCCAGACGGGTGTGCATGGCGTGGGCGTCGGCATCGGAGTAGAGGGCGATAGTGTGGATGCCGAGGCGTTTCGCCGTTTTGATGATGCGCACGGCGATTTCGCCGCGATTGGCGATCAGCAGGCGTTTAATCTGAGTGTGGTGGGTCATGTCTCATCCTTGAAACGGGGACGCCAGGCGGGAGGACGTTTGTCGAAGAAGGCCTGCATCCCCTCCTGGGCTTCGAGCCCCACCCGAACCCGGGCGATGGTCTCGACGGTTCTCTCTTCATGAAGGCGGGAGGGATGGGCCTCTATCGCCGCCAGCAGCCGTTTGGTCTCTTTCATCGCCTCCGGCCCGTTGCGGCACAGACGAAGGGCCTGCGCCCGCCCCTCCACCAGCAGTTGATCCGGCTTGCAGAGTTGATGTGCCACATTGAGCCGACAGGCGGTGATGGCATCGAACGGCTCGGCACTGAGCATGTAGCGGCGCGCCTGACGCATTCCCATGGTGCGCACCACGTAGGGGCTGATCACCGCAGGCACCAGACCCAGGCTCACCTCTGAGAGGCAGAAGCGCGCATCATCGCTGGCCAGCACCAGATCGCAGGCGCAAATGAGGCCGAGCGCCCCGCCATAGGCGGCCCCCTGCACCAGAGCTACCGTGGGGAAGGGGAGCTCGTCGAGGGTCTGCATCAGCCGGGCCAGTACCCGGGCGTCTTCGCGATTGTGCTCGAAATCGGCGTGGGCCAGATTACGCATCCAATTGAGGTCGGCGCCTGCGCAAAAGTGTTTTCCCTCGGCACGTAGCAGCAGGGCGTGAGGACGTTCGGCAAGATCATGACCATGGAGATGGGCCAGGTCATCGAGGCAGTCGAGCAGCCCCAGCATCAGGTCGGCATCAAAGGCGTTGTGACGGGCCGGGCGCGACAGCACCAGCTCGGCCAGCGGGCCATGCCGCTGCAGCCGAAATGGGGTCTGGGAGGAAGTAAGTGGATCTGACATGGGTTTGCTCCTTACATCCGGAAGATGCCGTACTGCTCGGGTTCTGCGCGGGCCCCCTGACAGGCGGCGAGCGCCAGCGCCAGTACGGTGCGGCTCTGGGCCGGGTCAATGACGCCATCATCCCAGAGGCGGGCGCTGGCGTAGTAGGGGTGACCCTGGCGCTCATACTGCTCGATCACCGGGGCACGGATGGCGGCCGCCTCCTGCTCGCTCAAATCCTTGCCCTCGGCAGTCAGCTTGTCGCGACGCACCTGCACCAGCACTCCGGCAGCTTGTTCGCCCCCCATGACAGAGATGCGGCTGTTGGGCCAGCTAAAGAGAAAATCGGGTTCATAGGCGCGGCCACACATGCCGTAGTTGCCAGCGCCAAAGCTGCCGCCGACGATCAGGGTGATCTTGGGCACCCGGCTGCAGGCCACTGCAGTGACCAGCTTGGCGCCGTGCTTGGCGATCCCCTCCTTTTCTGCGCTGCTCCCCACCATAAAGCCGGTGATGTTCTGCAAAAAGAGCAGCGGGATGGCACGCCGGTTACAGAGTTGGATAAAGTGGGCCCCCTTCTGGGCACTGTCGCTGTGCAGCACGCCGTTGTTGGCGAGGATCCCCACTTCCATGCCGAAAATACGGGCAAAGCCGGTCACCAGAGTGGTGCCGAACAGCGCCTTAAATTCGTCAAAGTCAGAACCATCCACCAGTCGTGCAATCAGTTCGCGGGCATCGTAAGGACGTTTGAGGCTGGTGCCCACCAGACCGTAGAGCTCCTCGATCGGGTAGCCGGGGGGTTCGTAGCCGGGGCTGCTCTCTATCGGCTCGTTACCCAGATGAGTAACCAGCGTGCGGGCGATGGCCAGCGCATGGGCATCGTCACGGGCCATATGATCAGCAACGCCGGAGTGGGCGCAGTGTACCTCGGCGCCGCCCAGGGCCTCAGCGCTGATCTCCTCGCCAGTGGCGGCCTTGACCAGCGGTGGGCCGGCCAGAAAGATGGTGGCCTGCTCCCTGACCATGATGGATTCATCAGCCATTGCGGGGACGTAGGCGCCGCCTGCAGTACAGAGCCCCATCACCACTGCCAGTTGAGGGATGTTTTGGGCCGACATGCGGGCCTGGTTGTAGAAGATGCGGCCAAAGTGATCCCGGTCGGGGAACACCTCGTCCTGCATCGGCAAGAAGGCGCCGCCGGAATCCACCAGATATAGGCAGGGGAGGCGCAGCCGCTCGGCGATGGCCTGGGCGCGCAGGTGTTTTTTCACCGTGAGCGGGTAGTAGGTGCCGCCTTTCACTGTGGCGTCGTTCACCACCAGCATGCAGAGCCGGCCCGAGACCTGGCCGATGCCGGTGATGATACCGGCGGCGGGGACCGGCTCGTCATAGACCTGCCAGCCAGCCAGCGCCGAGAGTTCGAGAAACGGGGAGCCCGGGTCCAGCAGCTGATTGATGCGCTCGCGGGGCAGCAGCTTGCCACGGGCCAGATGGCGGGCGTTGTTGGCCGCGCCGCCCCCTAGCGCGATCTCGGCAATGCGAATATGGAGATCGTCGACTAGCCCCTGCATGGCGGTCCGATTGGCCGCATATTCCGGGCTCGCCGTGTCGAGGCGGGAGTGGATACGACTCATGCATTTTCTCCCATCAGCTCGCGGCCGATGAGCCAGCGGCGGATCTCCGAGGTGCCGGCGCCGATCTCGTAGAGTTTGGCGTCCCGCAGTAGGCGGCCAGTGGGGTATTCGTTGATGTAACCGTTGCCGCCGAGCAGCTGGATAGCGTCGAGGGCCATCTGGGTGGCGTTTTCGGCGGCAAACAGGATGGCTGCGGCGCAATCTTTACGGCTGGTGCGCCCCTGATCGCAGGCGCTCGCCACCGAGTAGACCAGCGCCCGGCTGCTGGCGAGGCGGGTATACATGTCGGCGAGCTTGCCCTGCACCAGCTGGAACTCGCCGATGGCTTGACCAAACTGCTTGCGCTCACGCACATAGGGCAGCACTACATCCATGCAGGCCTGCATGATGCCAAGGGGGCCCGCAGCCAGCACCACCCGCTCGTAATCGAGCCCGCTCATCAGCACCTTGACCCCGCCGTGCAGGGTGCCCAGCAGGTTTTCCTGCGGCACCCGGCAGTTGTCGAACACCAGCTCGCAGGTGCTGGAGCCGCGCATCCCCAGCTTGTCGAGCTTCTGGGCGGTAGAAAAACCGGGAGTGCCAGCTTCAACGATAAAAGCAGAAATTCCTTTGGGGCCTGCACTGGCATCAGTCTTGGCATAGATGACGAAGGTGTCGGCATCGGGCCCGTTGGTGATCCACATCTTGTTGCCGTTCAGCACGAAGTGATCGCCCTCGCGCTCCGCGGTGAGGCGCATGCTGACCACATCGGACCCGGCTCCCGGCTCACTCATGGCCAGCGCCCCCACATGCTCGCCGCTCACCAGCGGGGGGAGGTAGCGTGCTTTTTGCTCCGCCGTGCCGTGGCGGTGGATCTGGTTGATGCAGAGATTGGAGTGGGCGCCGTAGGAGAGGCCGACCGAGGCGCTGGCGCTGCTCACCTGCTCCATCACCAGCACATGGGCCAGATAGCCGAGGTTCACCCCGTCATACTCCTCCGCCACCGTGATGCCGTGCAGCCCCAGCTCACCCATCCGGGGCCAGAGATCACGGGGGAAGGCGTTGCTCTGATCGATCTCGCTGGCGCGCGGGGCGATCACTTTCTGGCAGAAGGCCGCAACCTGTTCGGTCAGGGCATTCAGGGTCTCATCCATCTGCATCCATGCTCTCCTTGCGGATATGACAGTCGGGTTGGAAGGTTGGCTCGACCGGCTGACTCGGCGTTACGGCTGGCAGTGGTCTGTCCATTTTGTACTTCACTTCTGCCACAAGTTTACGTTAGCGTAAACGTAAATCAATTGTTAATCTGTTGTGTGTCGATAAAGCGGTGGTAGTGAGAGCGTCATCAGCTACCACGACAACAGCGCCATAGTGGCAGATCCGACTGACGCAGCGTGTGGGCGCCGCGTCATAAAGCACTAATGCGGGACAATAAGCGCGGGGCAACATAGGGAGAGAACGACGAGATGGATTTTACCCTGACCGATGATCAACAGGCGTATGTGGATGCGGCCGCCGCCTTTGCTGACGATGCGCTCAAACCTAATGCCGCGCGCTGGGACAAGGAGCATGAGTTTCCGATCCCGACCATCAAGCAGGCGGCCGAGCTCGGGTTTTGTGGTCTCTATACCCCGGAGCAGTTTGGCGGATTGGGGCTGCCGCGACTTGACTCGAGCCTCATCTTCGAGCGTCTCGCCATGGGCTGTACCTCGACCACGGCTTATCTGACCATTCACAACATGGTGAGCTGGATGCTGGGCAGCTGGCTGCCCACCGAGGTTGCCAAGGAGTGGGTGCCCAAACTGGCCAGTGGCGAGCTGCTGGGCTCCTATTGCCTCACCGAGCCGGGCGCGGGCTCCGATGCGGCGGCCCTCAAGACCCGAGCGGTGCGCGAGGGTGACAGCTACCTCATCGAGGGGACCAAGGTCTTTATCTCGGGAGCGGGCAGCAGCGATGTGCTGGTGGTGATGGCGCGCACCGGTGGTGAAGGTGCGAAGGGGATCTCAGCCTTTATGGTACCGGCTAATGCCCCCGGCGTGAGCTACGGCAAGGCAGAAGAGAAGATGGGCTGGAACAGCCAGCCGACCCGGGAGGTTGTTTTCAATGGGGTTCGCATTCCTGCCTGCTATCGGTTGGGCGAAGAGGGGGAAGGGTTCAAGTTCGCCATGCAGGCGCTTGATGGGGGGCGCATCAATATCGCCACCTGCTCGGTGGGCACTGCCCAGCAGGCACTGGACGATGCGCTGGCCTATGTGCAGCAGCGCCAGCAATTTGGTCACCCGATCAGCGAATTCCAGAGCGTGCAATTTCGCCTGGCCGATATGGCGACCGAGCTGGCTGCCGCCCGTCTGCTGGTGCGTCAGGCGGCTGACAAACTTGATCGCGGGGATCCCGACAAGAGTGCCTGGTGCGCCATGGCCAAACGGTTTGCCACCGACGTCGGTTATCGGGTTTGTGATGAGGCTCTGCAACTCTTTGGCGGCTATGGTTATATCCGCGAGTATCCGCTCGAGCGCTATCTGCGCGATACCCGGGTACACCGCATTCTGGAGGGCACCAACGAGGTGATGCGACTCATCATCGCGCGCCGCATGCTGACCGATCCCGGTTTGTCGCTGGGCTAGCCGGTGGTCGCATCAAGGGTGTGTTGCCTGCCACCCGATTTGCACCGTGCCATGCCGGTTTCGGCTTTGTGAGCCAGCCACAGGTTGGTGTCACTCAAGCCTGTCATCATGGCGGCAGCTTCATCGACAAGGACAATGTTATGACAAGGATCAGACTCGAATATCATGGCCACGTGGCCTATATCACCCTCGACCATCCCCCTGCCAATACCTGGACCCTCGCCAGCCTGCAGGCCTTTTTGCAGATGATGGTGGAGCTCGACAGTCGTCCCGATGTGGTGGCACTGGTGATCCGTGGTGCGGGCGACAAATTTTTCTGCGCCGGTGCCGACCTCAATATGTTTGTCGAGGGGAATGTCGAGCTGGCCCGCGAAGTAGCCGAGGCCTTTGGCAAGGCCTTCGAGGCGCTGGCCCGTTTTCACGGCGTCAGTATCGCAGCCATCAATGGTTATGCCATGGGAGGCGGGCTGGAAGTGGCGCTGGCTTGTGATATCCGCATCGCCGAGCAGCAGGCGTTGCTGGGACTGCCGGAAGCCTCGGTGGGCTTGCTCCCCTGTGCCGGTGGCACCCAGCGTTTGACCGAGCTGGTGGGGCCGGGCTGGGCCAAGCGGATGATCCTCTGCGGTGAGAAGGTGAGTGCCTCGCTGGCCTACGAGATGGGGCTGGTGGAGGAGGTGGTGAAAACCGGTCAGGCGTGGGAGGCGGCGCACCAGATGGCCCATCTGGTGGAGCGCCAGAGCCCGAGTGCCCTGCGCGCCTGCAAAACCCTGATCAATCAGGGCCGCAGTGGCCCGCGGGATGCCGCCTTGCCCCTTGAGCGGTCGCTGTTTCTCGATCTCTTTAGCGATGCCAATCAGCGTGAAGGGGTGGCCGCCTTCCTGGAGAAACGCTTACCGCGCTGGCAATATGGCCCAACAGAATAAATCCATACGGAGCCGTTTATGAGTGAGCCGGTCAAGGTTAGCTGTTATCCCACCGAAGATGGCCATCAGGTCGGGGTGTTGACCCTCGACAGCCCTGCGTCTCTCAACGCATTGAGCCTTCCGATGATCCAGATCCTGCAACAGACGCTGACCCGTTGGGAGCAGGATCCCGCCATCGTCTGTGTGCTGCTGCAGGGGGCGGGTGAGAAGGCATTTTGTGCCGGTGGCGATATCCGCTCCTTCTATTACCGCAAGCAGGAGGCAAGCGGATCGGAACTGTTCGAATATGCCCGCGACTTTTTCGAGCAGGAGTACCGGCTCGACCACCACATCCACTCTTACCGCAAGCCCCTGATCTGCGTGGCTGACGGTATCTGCATGGGGGGGGGTATTGGCCTGTTTGCCGGAGCCGATTTTCGGGTGGTGACCGAAAAGAGCCTGTTCGCCATGCCGGAGGTGACCATCGGCCTCTACCCCGACGTGGGGGCAAGCTGGTTTTTAAGCCGGATGCCGGGGCGGCTCGGGCTCTGGCTCGGTCTGACTGGCGCCCGCTTCAACGGGAGTGATGCCATCGGTCTTGGGCTGGCGGATCACGCCATCGCCAGCGGCGAGCGCAGTGCGCTGTTGTCACGCCTCGCCGTGCTCGAGTGGGCTGGCAGTGGTGATCCCCGCGAGCAGATCGATCTGCTGCTCAGGGAATTGCACAGTGAGGTGGCGGCCCGCTTGCCAGCGCCTGTATTGCTGCCCCATCAACAGAGGATCGGTGCCCTGCTGGCGGGGCGCACGCTGCAAGGGGTATTGGCGCGGTTGTTCGAGGCTCAGTTCGATGAACAGGAGACGGTACTCCAGCAGGCGCAGCAGCTCTGCCGCACCGGCAGCCCCATCAGCCGCGCCATTTTGTGGCGTCAATATTGGCAGGCTCGCCGCAACTCACTGGCAGAGGTATTTGCCGAGGAGCTGACCCTCTCGGTCAACTGTGTGCTCAAGGGGGATTTTGTGGAAGGGGTACGGGCACTGCTGATCGACAAGGATAAAGATCCCCGCTGGCAACAGTGGCCACCGGAGGGGGAGTGGCTGGACGAGTTCTATCGCTGGCCGCAGGGGCGCAATCCGTTGGCCTGCAAGGAATAACATCTTGGCAACCGGCGGAGGCCGCCATCAGCAACGCAAGGAGCAAGCGGGATGACAAGGATAGGGTTTATCGGGCTCGGCAACATGGGGGGGCCCATGGCGGCCAATCTGGCCAGGGCCGGGCACAGGGTGCAGGTGTTTGATCTGGTTGCCCAAAACATTGAGCGCGCCATCGCCGCTGGCTGCATTGCCACGGGGGATGCCCGTGAGGCGGTGACCGGCTGCGAGGTGGTGATCAGCATGCTACCTGCTGGGGAGCATGTGCGCGATCTTTGGTTGTCTGAGGGGCAGGATCTGCTGGCGGCCCTGCCGGTTGGTGCACTGGTGATCGACTGCTCCACTATCGATGTCGACTCTGCCCGTCAGGTCGGGGAGGCGGCCCGCGCCCGTGGTTTGCGCTTTATCGATGCCCCTGTCTCGGGCGGTGTCGCCGGTGCGGCCGCCGGGACGCTCACCTTTATCGTTGGCGGCGACGCGGCAGATTTCGAGGCGGCAAAACCCCTGCTCGCCTGCATGGGGCAGAACCTGTTTCACGCCGGGACGCTGGGGGCGGGGCAGATCGCCAAGATGTGCAACAACATGCTGCTTGCGATCCATATGGCGGGCACTGCCGAAGCGCTGGCCCTCGGGGTGAAGGAGGGGCTGGATCCCGCCGTGCTCTCCACCATCATGGGCAAGAGCTCCGGCAACAACTGGAGTCTGGAGCGCTACAACCCCTGGCCCGGAGTGATGGAGAATGTCCCTGCCGCCCGCAACTATCAGGGGGGATTTATGACCCGGCTGATGGTGAAAGATTTGGGATTGGCCATGGCGCTGGCCGAGCATGGCCACAGCGCTGTGCCGATGGGGGCGCTGGCGCGTAACCTGTTCAACCTGCATGCCGCTCAGGGGCAGGGGAGCCGTGATTTCTCCAGCATCGTCGAACTCTATCTGGATAAACAGGATCCCGCCTGACGGGCCACCTCTCTTCAAGGCATCTCTCTTCGACCAGCTACAAGGAGCATTGATGGATATCAAAGATAAGGTCATCGTTATTACCGGCGCTGGACGTGGCTTGGGACGGGCCATTGCGCTGGCCCTGGGCGCACAGGGGGCGACGCTGGCGCTGCTCGACATCAATCGCGTCGATCTGGAGGCGACCGCAGCCCTGGTGCACAGTCAGAATGATCAGTGCGATCAAGATAGCCAGTGCGAGCTGTTTGTCTGCAATGTGGCGAGCGAAGCCGAGGTTGAGTCGGTTTTTGCTGCCATCAAGGAGCGTTTTGGCGTGCTGCACGGTCTTATCAACTGCGCCGGCATTTTGCGCGATGGTATGCTGATCAAGGTGAAAGAGGGTGAGCTGGTGGAGAAGATGACGCTGGCCCAGTGGCAGAGCGTGATTGACGTCAACCTCACAGGTACCTTCCTCTGCGGTCGCGAGGGGGCGGCGCTGATGGCGCAAGGGGGGCAGGAGGGCGTTATCATCAACATCTCCTCTATCGCCCGCGCCGGCAATATTGGCCAGAGCAACTATGCCGCCAGCAAGGCGGGGGTTGCCTCGCTGGTGGTGACCTGGGCGCGGGAGCTGGCGCGCCATGGCATTCGGGTGATGGGGATCGCTCCCGGGGTATTTGCCACCGACATGACGGCGGCGATGAAGCCGGAGGCGATGGCGCGGATGCAGCAGGCCATTCCGGTCGGCACCCTTGGCGAGGCGCAACAGCTGGCCGAGACGGTGAGCTTTATTTTTGCCAACGACTATCTGTCGGGAAGGATGATAGAACTGGATGGCGGTTTGCGTTTATAGGGATTTACATAATGGGCCCCGGTGTTTCCACCGGGGCTTTTTTATGCAGATTATTTATACAGAGAGTGCCTGAATGGCGATGCATAGGAACCATGCGAGTCAGGTTGTGTTGGCAGAAAAATGAGAAATATCAATGGGTCTTGGTTAATTTGAGCCAGCTCACAGGCCATATGGGTCAGTGCTGTAAAATTGCGCGCGGTCAAGGCGGTGCATGATTGACGGGACGAGGGATTGCGGTCGGAATAGTCATGCAATATAGTTGCCGCCTTTTTCACGGGGTCAGGATTCCCAGCCCCTCCCATATTGCGCGCAGTATGAATACGGACGCTCTGCCGCCGCCTAAATAAACAGGATTGAAATGGACAAGAAACTAGGGCTGGGCGCCCTCATTTCGCTGGTGATCGGCTCCATGGTCGGCGCCGGGGTCTTCAGTCTGCCACAAAACATTGCTGCGCATGCCAGTGCCGGGGCGGTCGCCCTGGGTTGGGCCATCACCGGTCTGGGCATGATCTGTCTCGCGCTGGTTTATCAGAACCTCTCCATGCGCCGCCCCGATCTCGATGGCGGTATCTTCAGCTATGCCAAAGCCGGTTTCGGCGATTTTATCGGCTTCAACGCAGCCTGGGGTTACTGGCTCTGCCAACTGCTGGCCAACGTCTCCTACGCCATCGTGGTGTTCAGCGCCCTGAGCTACTTCTTCGATACACCTGACAACGTCATCTTCGGTGACGGCAATACGCCGGTGGCCATCACGCTGGCCTCCATCCTGATCTGGTCGGTGCATGCGCTGGTGCTGCGCGGGGTACAGGTTGCTGCGCTGGTGAATATCGTCACCACCATCGCCAAGATGGTGCCGCTCATCGTCTTCTGTGTCGCGATCCTGCTGGCCTTCAACATGGATACCTTCACTCTGGATATCTGGGGCCAGAACAATATGGAGCTGGGCTCCGTGATGGATCAGGTCAAGTCCACCATGAAGGTGACCCTCTGGGTCTTTATCGGGATTGAAGGGGCGGTGGTGGTCTCTGCCCGTGCCCGTCATCGCAAGGATGTGGGCCGAGCTACCGTGCTGGCGCTGCTCGGCGCCCTGACGCTTTACGTGATGGTGACCCTGTTCTCGCTGGGTGTCATGAGCCAGCCGCAACTGGCGGCGCTCAAGAACCCTTCGACCGCCATGATCCTTGAAGCCGTGGTCGGCCCCTGGGGCGCCTGGCTTATCAACATTGGTCTGGTGGTGTCTGTGATGGGTGCTCTGCTCAGCTGGACCGTGCTGGCCGCTGAAGTGCCCTACATCGCGGGCAAGACCGGTGTGTTCCCGGGCTGGTTTGCCAAGGAGAACAAGAACGGCTCGCCGCAGGTGTCCCTCTGGTGCTCCACCTGTCTGGTGCAGATCTTCCTGATCATCATCTACTTCCAGAGCAGCACCTATCTGGCGCTGGTCAACATCGCAACCTCGGCGGCGCTGGTGCCTTACGTCTTTTCGGGCGCTTATGGCCTGAAGCTGGCATTGAAAGGGGAGACCTATCAGGGTCAACCTCATCAACGCAAGCGTGACCTGCTGCTGGCTCTGGTGGCGACCGTTTACGGTTGCTGGCTGGTCTACGCTGCCGGTGTGGAGTACCTGTTGCTGGTGGCGCTGCTCTACAGCCCGGGCATCTTCATCTACTGGAAGGCGCGTCAGCATCACGGTCTGCGCGGCCTTAACCGATTGGAGCAGGGGATGACGGCGGCCCTGCTCGGCTGTGCCGTGCTGGCCTTCTACAAGGTGATGGACGGTACCATTCCACTGCACTAACCGGCACAATGAAGAGATGGCCCTCGCGCCATCTCTTTTTTTTCATGCAGATATCCACTGTTGCCCGGCCGTGTTGGCCAGTTTTTGTTTAACACAGGAATTTTTATGCTGTTTATGGGTTACCTCCTGCTGGGCGCCTTTGCCGGTATGCTGGCGGGACTGTTCGGGATCGGCGGCGGTCTTATCATTGTCCCCGTGCTGGTCATTACCTTTCGCGCCCAGGGCATCGACCCTGAAATCATTACTCATCTGGCCCTTGGCACCTCGTTGCCCACCATGATCTTTACCGGATTCAGCTCGCTGCGGGCCCACCGGGAGGCGGGCGCCGTCGATTGGGTGATGATCCGCCGACTCGGCGCCGGCATGCTGATCGGGGGTTGGCTCGGCGGCATGACCGCCAATCTGCTCAGCACCAGCACCCTCAATATCATTATCGGCTGCTTCGCCTGGAGCATGGCGCTACAGATGGGGCTCAACCTTAAACCCAAAGCGGAGCGCCATATGCCGGGGCCGCTCGGCACAGGCATTGCCGGTACCATCATTGGCTGGATGTCAGCCCTGTTTGGTATTGGCGGTGGCTCGCTCACTGTCCCTTATCTGAGCTGGAACTCGGTGCCAATGCGCAATGCGGTAGCGGCCTCTGCAGCCTGCAGCATACCCATCGCGCTGGCGGGGAGCCTCAGCTACCTCTATGCGGGTTGGGATCATGCCGATCTGCCCGAGTGGAGTGTGGGCTACATCTATCTGCCCGCCCTGCTGGGCATTGTGCTGACCAGTACCCAGTTCGCACGCATTGGCGCCAAGCTGGCACACCGATTGTCACCAAGACGCCTCAAGCAGGCATTTGCTCTGCTGATGCTGCTGGTGGGGGCGAAATTTATGCTGTTTAGCTGATTCATTCGGCAGATTGTTGAAAAATAAGGCAAACGATCTGTTGGAGGGTAGAAAGCCGTTGCATTGAACGCACAGTTTGCCTATTCTCCTCGCCGGTGGTCCTATTGGTCCTCTCGCATTGATAACCCGTCGACCTGGTCAGGACCGGAAGGTAGCAGCCAAGGCGGGGGACTCGAGTGCCGGGATGTGGCTGGTAGGGCCACCACTTGTTTCTGCAATTCAATAAGTTAGCTTCCTAAAGCCCTTGGTCATCCACTTTGTGTGGACGACGAGGAGCTCATCGATGAATCTCTGGCTCAGTCCCCACGGCATCTGGTATTACCGGAAAGTCACCACGCTCCCCTGTGGTCGTCGCAAAGAGATCAAAAAATCCCTGCATACCCGAGACAAGCTGACGGCCCGTGCAGCTGTTGCGAAGCGGCTTGCCTGTGTGCGTTCCAGAGCTCAGACAGTCGTGCAATCCGCAAGCGAGTCAGAGAACCCTCAACCTCAGCCGCACATCAAGCCTGCTGTTCCGGCGGCCAAATCGCTTGCTCCGCTCCTGTCGGTCTTGAGTGACCGCTATCAGAAAGAGAAGGCCCTTTCCTGGGCACCCAAAGAGCGAAAGAACCAGAAAAACTATCTCGGTTCCTTTATCGAGGCTCTCGGCGACAAGCCAGCGGCAGGCTACAGCAAGGCTGATGTGGTCAAGTTCAAGGAGGGGTTGCTGAACTCTGGCAAGAGCCCAGCCACCATCAACAAGTATCTGCAGAAGTTATCCCTGTTATTTAGCTGGCTGGCTAACCATCAGGAGGGGATCGTCAACCACTTTGCTGGGCTCAAGTTGCAGCGGGTCAAAGAGACAAAGGCCAGAAGTGGTTACACGATGGAGGAGAGGCAGAGGTTCGTCCAATGGGCGAAAAGGCAGGAGCCCTATCGCCGCTGGATAGCCCTGTTGGGGCTCTACACCGGGGCTAGAGCCAACGAGATCTGCCAGCTCTATGCCGATGATGTGGTGCTGGTGGATAACATCTGGTGTATCAAAGTGCAGGCTGGTAGACCCGACCAGAAGCTCAAGACAGACAACAGCAAGCGGCTCATTCCAATCCATTCGGCGGTGCTGGAGGCGGGCTTCCTGGCGTTTGTGCAAGGGAGGGTGGGGGGAAGGCTCTTCGTCGAACTTCCCCATCGCCAAGACGGCTACAGCCACCTTTGGGGGCAGTGGTTCAGCCGCAACCGGCCGGTGCCTAAAGATTTCCACAGTTTGAGACATACGGTAGCGACAATTCTGAAAGATAAAGGTATTCCTCTTCAATTTGCTGCCGCGATCTTGGGTCATACCAACGGAGCGATCAGTTATGACCGATACGGTGGTGGGGTAGCAGTCGAGAAGTTACAAGCCGCCATCGAAGCTGCACTATGAACGCGTTACATTGGTGAAGATCTGGTTGGTACTTCAACTCAAATAGCCACTATTAGCTGGATGCTAATGAGCACAAGGAAGAGCTCCGTTGGAACACAATAGGCCTGACACGGCACAATCTGATTTGAATGACTTGAAAGAGCAAATTGCGTTGGAGTACGGACGATGTCTCCTCCAGTTACAGCAGTTTGAATTGATGCTCAAAGCAGCCCTGCCCACTCTGAAGGTGAGCGGATTTTCCGATGAGTTGGTTGCTAACGTAGAGCGAGACCGACTGCTTCTAGGTGGTAAGACTCTGGGTCAATTGGTTGGTCAGTGGAACCAGAGAACGACGTTGGGGGAAGAGCAAGAAATTGATGAAGATGTTCTGAACGGTCGAGCGTACATCAGCATTAGCGTTGGTCTGGAAGACGGGGAATGGATGAGCGAAAAGCTCAAACAGCTGGTCGAGTTGCGAAATGAGCTGGTGCATCATTTCCTGTCACGCTTCGGGTTGAACTCTGAGGCCAGTTGCCAGGAGGCAATCGACTTTCTGGCGACGGTAGCCAACATCATCAAGGACAACAGGGATGCGTTACATTCCTTCCTGACTACTGCCGAAAAAGCCAAGAACGAACTGTACGAGTTTATGAATTCCGCTGAGGGAAAACATTTTGCTCTCTCCGGACTCATGCCCGGTCAGCCTGTCGATAATTGGGAAAACACCACCATAGTCCAACAGCTTAAATGTGAAGAGCGTTTAATAGGCAACGACGGCTGGGTACCGTTACATGACGCCATCCGCAGTATCGGCCAAAGACGTCCTGGGTTATCCCCCAAGCTGTACGGATGTAGTAGTTGGCGGGAGGTCATTCATTGCTCCCAGCTCTTCGAAGTAGAAAAGCGACTATCTCCTACAGGTGGAGTGATTTGGTATCGCACACGCCGAGCCTAAATTGATACAGCAATGGTGGTTTAGCAACCATCGCCTCATCGATACAGATTTCCACAGCTTACGTTATGACGTTGAAGGAGCACAGAGTACCGCCTCAGTATGGGGTAGTGATGTGGGCCATAACCGACAACGAAAAGGGGCCCGCAGGCCCCGAAAATGTTACTGATTTGATGCAAGACGGAGTGTAGGGGATGCACTGGGATAAGCATCAAACGCATCATCCCGTAACACAATCCCAATAATTGCAGCCTTGTTACGGTAGCGTGTTGCTTCGAACCCCTTATCCACAAGTTTTTTCTTGAGGATGATTTTACTCATGGTCCACTCTCCGTTCTGCTGAGCCCAGCGGTTAAAAGCAGCGTAGATCTCGTCCATGGTGCATTTGTAGTTACTGCTTGGCTGAGTGCACTCTTCCAAAAAGCTTCCCACCAGATCGGATTCGGCACGGTAGCTCTCGACATCGGCCTTGATGCTTGCTGGCATCGACCGTTTCAGCCCTTGTGCCAACCACATCTGGGTGCCTTGAATGGCCCAGTTCAAGATACCTGGCAGTTCATCCTGAAGCTTCTGCATCAAGTACGGGTCTAATTGCTCTCCCGTAAACGCTGCATTGAAGGGGATCATCATCATCCGTCGCCACATGCCGGGACTGGTATCCCGGATCACAGGCTTGTGGTTCCCCACCATTACAAGTGAGAAGCGGGGACGGAACTCCATCTCGCTCTTGGCATAAGGGGCCCGAGCGACAATGATGTCGTCACCCGTCATGGCTTTCACTAGGTTCTCATCCATGCGAGAGCCCTCTGGTAGCTCATTAGCTACTACCAGTCGGGCATCCACCAGCTTGGTCAACGATGGGTTCGGGCCGGTACTGGCATTGCGGTTAAACAGCAAGACGTTACTGTTGATCTGCCGACTATAGTCCCCGAGCAGTTGCTGAATGACCGACATGAAGGTGCTCTTACCATTACAGCCATTACCATAGAGGAAGAACAACAATTGCTCGTCGGTGCGGCCCGTTATCCAGTAGCCCACACAGCGTTGCAGGAAGGTGGCCAGTTCGGTATCTCCACAGGTGATTTCACTGATGAATTGCTCCCAGCGTGGACAAGTAGCCCCCGAGATATAGACAGCAGGGCTGGCACTGGTCAGCAAATGGGCTCTGCGAGCAGCAAGGAAACATCCAGAGTTCAGATCGATAACCCCGTTACCGACACCAAGTAGCATGGGGTTGGCGTTGAGCTCGACGAGTTTTATCTGCAGCATCGGTTTAGCTAACTCCAGCATGTTCTGGATGCTCGCCCGACTGAGGCAACGGGTGCCATAGCTGCGAACCATCTTGCCCCATTCCATGGCCTTCTCGTCATCCTTCTCTTTGGCCGTATCGAGTAGCTGCTTTGCAATCTGGTGGAGTTCTTCTCCTACTTGTTTGGCCATCAGCAACGGGGTTTGGTTGTCCAGTTCCCAGTAGGTCCCATTGAAGCAGAGGAAACTGCCAAACTCGGGCACATACTTGAGGTCATGGCCGCATAGCTCAACAAGCCGTTCAGCGTTTCGGCTGTCGTGGAACTCGACTGCCAAGATGGACTGACGGGGGACTATTGTGACGGATTCTGGTTGCAGATCATCATCTTGTGTCCCCGTGGCTTCAACTACAAGTTCTCTCAGAGTAAATGCTGCTACCAGCTCCTGCAGAGGGAGTGGATTGTCGCCGTGCAGATACTCGTCGATGTCCTTCACACTATCTGGCAGTTTGACCTGAGTCAGTTTGAGGCCGAGCCGAGCCACCTTGGTGCGGTACTTGTCGCCAGCTTCGTCAGTGTCGAAGAAGGTCATGACATCTCGGTCGGCCAGTTCACGTCCAAGCCACTCCAACTGGGCCTGTGACAGTGTCCCGATGGTTGCTAGTGCGGGACCTGGCCAACCGGCATCCACCAGCGACAGCCGGTCATTCTCTCCCTCGACCAGGGCGACAGGGCCGGGGGCATTTAGACTCTCTTCCCCGTAGAACTGAACCCCGTTAAGCCAGTTTCGGCTCGGCAGTTGGAACTGGTGCTGCTTGTTTGGGTCCTTGAAGGTGAAGCGACTGACTTGTCCGTTGCGGTCGAAGTGCGGGAACACATAGACACCGCTCGGAAAGAAGTCATGAAGTTGGTCAGGGGCATTCTTGCGGGGCTTGACCAGACCGGATGCCAGCCGTTCTTCTTGGGAAAAGCCAGCATCCCGCAACGCTTTGTTCAGGCCACCGGAGAAACCGATGTCCAGCCCTACTAGCACCTCCTCAGAATGGCCACGGAGTTCCACCAGCTCCTCAATGTCCAGACGAGTTTGATAGTGGCGGGCAGCCAGATTGAATAGCTCCTGCAGGCGAGCTGGTGGAGCTGTGTAGACCGGTTGTTCCAAAGGTACGACCTTGGGTGTAGTGGGACTAGCCTCCAGTTCTCCCAGTAGCAGCAGGCGAGCAGCATCGTAGACATTTGGGGCTTGCTTGTATTTGACGATGAGGTCGAGGACATCACCATTCTCTTCACAGCTAAAACAGTGAAAGCTATTTGTTGCAGGATATAAGGTGAAACAATCGTTATGTCCGCACAGTGGGCAACTGCGATCATCCAGTCGATAGATCTCACCAAGTTGTTCTACGTCTTGCCCTGTAAGGGCTGAAGTGACATCAAGAATAGAGAATTTAGCCTTGATATCGGCAAGTTCGAAGTTGAGCGGGTAGCCAGCTTCGGCCAAAGCGAACTCGAGATCGCAATTTGTATGTTGAGACATGATTTCTCTCCAGTTTGACAATCAATTAATAACTCATTGTTTGACTGGCTAGATCTGCCATCTCAAAGGCTGATCGGCGGTCCGTCTACGTTCGAACAAAGGGTTGCCAGATGCTGAGGTAGTGGCCACCAGGAATCCATCATGGGAGCTGGCTTCATGGCCACGGGGACGTAAATTACCCAACACAAGGTCGAAATATACTCAGGGATGGATACACAACAAGAGTGAAAGTATTGCTTTTACTGCCTTTATACTGTTTTTGAGATCAAACATCCGAAACGGAAGGTTTGCAATTTGAGGTCAGATTTGATAATCCTAGCCTTCTTCGCTCGGCTTCAAAAAAGCTGCATATACAAAAACGAGATGCAGCGTTCTAGTTAGGGTAAGGGTTTAGCCGTAGAAGCCCCTCAACTTACACCTATGAGTCCCTTCTGCTTTTTCCATCTATTCGACACTTTCACCTTGCCAAAGCGAGATGTAAGCCCTCAGGTTCACGTGCCAGTTCTTAAGCATATTTCTTAACTTTTTCATGTGGTTAACTAAATGAAAGGTTCTCTTAATCAGCCCGAAAATCGGCAGAGGGTATGTCTTTTAAGGCTGATTTCGCTTTGTTAATGGGGATGTAGGTCAGCACAAAATCGGCGTGTCAGTATGAAAATACGGCAGGGTATTCGGTTTGGTGGCCAAAGTGGGGAAGAAAGGGTTGAGGATAACGGTTGGGATCACGCCCATAGCAAGTCCCCTGTGGTAAACTCCCCCGCATTTCCGTTTGGTCCTGAATATGCCTCGGCAGTTCCCCATCTTTTGAGAATCCCAATGACCACCAATATCTCTTCCCTGGCTAGCCTGATCTGGTCGGTTGCCGACCTGCTTCGCGGTGATTTCAAACAGTCCCAGTATGGCCGCATCATCCTGCCCTTTACTGTGCTGCGTCGTCTTGAGTGTGTGCTGGCTCCTAGCAAGGCCCAGGTGCTGGCCATGGTGGATACCACCAAAGCCATGCCGGAGCTGGCCAAAGAGAAGCTGCTGCTCAATGCCAGCGGCCACACCTTCTACAACAGTTCGCCGCTGGATCTGGCCAAGCTGGGTGAAACCCATGTGGGTGATAACCTGGATGCCTACGTACGGGCCTTCTCCAAGGATGCTCGTGAGATCTTCGAGCACTTCAACTTCGATGCCAGCATCAACCTGTTGGAAGATGCCGACCTGCTCTACAAGGTGGTTCGCTCCTTTGCCAACGTTGATCTCTCCCCAGAGGCGGTAGACAACTATCACATGGGTCTGGTGTTTGAAGAGCTGATCCGCCGCTTTGCGGAAAGCTCCAACGAAACCGCCGGTGAACACTTTACCCCTCGCGATATCGTGCGGCTCACCACCTCCCTGGTGTTTGCCGGTGATGACGAGGCGCTCGGCAAGCCGGGTATTGTGCGTTCCATCTATGACCCCACCGCGGGGACTGGTGGTTTTCTCTCTTGCGGCATGGAGTATCTGTACGAGCTGAATCCCGCCGCACGGCTGGCCACATTCGGCCAGGAGCTCAACCCCGAGTCCTACGCCATCTGTAAAGCCGACATGCTGATCAAAGGGCAGGAGATCAGCAACATCAAGCTGGGTAATACCCTGTCTGATGACCAGTTGCCCTACAAGACCTTCGATTATTGTCTTTCCAACCCGCCTTTCGGTGTGGACTGGAAGAAGGTCGAAAAGCAGGTGCGGGATGAAGCAACCAAGCTGGGTTTTAACGGTCGCTTTGGTCCCGGCTTGCCACGTGTATCTGACGGCTCCTTGCTATTTTTGATGCACCTCATCGCCAAGATGCAGCAACCCTCGGCCGACTGTGCGGGCTCCAAGATCGGGATTATCCTCAACGGCTCACCGCTCTTTACCGGTGGGGCTGGCAGTGGCGAGAGTGAGATCCGCCGTTATATCCTCGAGCACGACCTGCTGGATGCACTGGTGGCCCTGCCCACCGATATGTTCTACAACACCGGCATTGCCACCTATATTTGGGTGCTCTCCAACCACAAACCGGCCGAGCGTAAAGGTAAGGTGCTGCTCATTAACGCCAGCGATATGCACAGCCCGATGCGTAAATCGCTAGGGTCCAAGCGCAAGCAGCTGAGCGATGAAGCGTTAAGTGAGATCGTCAGCCTCTACAGTCGCTACGAAGAGAGCCCGATCGCCAAGATCTTCCCTACCACCGCCTTTGGCTATCGTCGTCTGACCATCGAGCGGCCGCTGAAACTGGCATTCTACCCGCAGGATGCCGAGCGCCTTGCCAGCCTAACTGCCGATAAAGGGTGGGCCAAGCTCGATGGCTCCCTGCAATCCGCCATTCTGACTGCCTTGGGCCAGTTCTCTGAGGCCAAACTGCTCTCACGCGACACCTTCAAAAAGCAACTGGCCAAGCTGCTGGGTGAGGTAAAGCTGCCTGCTCCGGCCTTTAAGTTGTTGGTGAGCCACTTGGGTGAACAAGACGATGCCGCTGAGGTATGTAAAGCCAAGGGTGAGCCGGAAGCCAATACCGATTTGCGGGATAACGAGAATGTGCCGTTGGGGGAGGGTATTTATGACTACCTCAAGCGTGAGGTACTGCCCCATGTGCCGGATGCTTGGATTGATACCAGTAAAACCGACCCACTTGATGGTCAGGTAGGCATCGTTGGCTACGAGATCCCCTTTAACCGCCATTTCTATCAGTACCAGCCGCCCCGCGATCTGGCAGCTATCGACGCCGATCTGGATGCGGTGGCCAAAGAGATTATGCAACTGCTGGCGGAGGTACATTCATGAGTAAGCTGGAACGGCAGTCGCTGGTGGGGAAATATAGAAATTACTCTACCTATCGTAATTCAGGTGTCGATTGGATAGGTGAAATGCCTGCTGTTTGGACTCTAAAACGGGTTAAGCACATGTTCACCGTTCGGAAGCGAATTGCTGGTGAGCTGGGATATGACATTCTGTCTGTTACCCAACGTGGAATAGTAGTAAAGGATATCGAAAGTGGGGAAGGACAACTTTCGATGGATTACTCAAAATACCAGCGAGTGAAGCCTGGTGATTTTGCTATGAACCACATGGACCTATTAACTGGTTACGTGGATATTTCAGATTATGATGGAGTTACTAGTCCAGATTACCGAGTGTTTACGTTAGATAATACTGACTATTTCGCTAAATATTTTCTATATATATTCCAAATGGGATATCAGCTGAGATTATTTTTCCATATGGGGCAAGGAGCATCTCACTTGGGAAGATGGCGTCTAGCAACCGATGAATTTAATGAGATGGTTTTTCCTGTCCCCTCATGTGAAGAGCAACGCACTATTGCCGCCTTCCTCGACTATGAAACTGCCCGGATTGATCTGCTGATTACCCAGCAGCAGCGGCTGATAGAGCTACTGAAAGAGAAGCGGCAGGCGGTGATCTCCCACGCTGTGACCAAGGGCCTCAACCCCGATGCCCCCATGAAAGACTCCGGCATCGAGTGGCTTGGCCAAGTGCCGAAGCATTGGGTTGTATCACCATTGAAATACAAGTGTGAGTTTTCAGGTGGCGGAACACCCTCTAAGGATAATCTTGAGTATTGGAATGGATCGATTCCTTGGGTATCACCTAAGGATATGAAATCATTTTGGATCACTGATGCTGAAGACAAAATCACCGAGCAGGCGATCAAAGAGTCATCAACGAAATTGGTTCAGCCTGGAGCGGTTTTGATGGTAGTTCGTTCTGGAATATTACAGAGAACGATCCCGGTCGGTATTAATACTATTCCTGTAACTATGAATCAGGATATGAAGGCAATAAGATTTTCATCGGCTGTATATGCCGAGTGGCTTTCATTCTTTATTAAAGGCTATGAGGATTCTTTGCTTCTGGATTGGAGGAAGCAAGGTGCAACGGTAGAGAGCATTGAGCATGAATATTTGGCAAATTCCTTGATGCTTTTTCCACCGGAAGAGGAGGCGAGGAGCATCATTGCAGCTCTAGGTCGGAGGCTGGATAAGTTTGATCAGCTTGAACAGCGAGCATCAGATGCGATTACTCTATTACAAGAACGCCGCACAGCTCTAATTTCCGCTGCAGTAACCGGCAAGATCGATCTGCGTGGCTGGACACCGTCAGCAGAAGAGGCAACTGCATGAGCTCAATGCCGCCAACCGAGGCGACTGATGCTATCGCACCAGCCAGCAATGACGAGCAGTACCGCTGGCTGACCGAGCTGATCTTCGATAGCAAGGAGCTCGATAAGCTGGGGGGCATGGTCTCCGAGTTCAACCTGTTTGAAGCGATGGGAATGGTGCGTCAGGAGATCCGCCACTCCCATTTTCTCGGAACCCTCTTTAATCCCCGTGAGCCCCATGGCTTGGGCTCTCACTTTTTTGAGTCGCTGCTTTCAAGGTTGCTCTATGACTTGCCTGATCGGCGTAGTGGCGAAGTATCTCTGCTCGATATCGATCTCTGCGATTACGACGACCTGCAGGTTTTTCGCGAGCAAGATCGTATCGATCTGCTGCTGGTGAGCGAGCAAAACTGTCAGGTCTTTGTTATCGAGAACAAGATTGATGCCGGTGAGCACGGCAATCAGCTGGAGCGGTATGAGCAGACCGTTCAGCGCCGCTACCCCAATCATCGCAAGGTCTTTGTCTTCTTGACTCTTGACGGCAGCGAGGCCAGTCGCGATGGCTGGTTAAACCTGAGCTATGCCCAGGTAATTGAATGCCTGAGCGAACTGGTCACTGATTATGGCCATCAGATCCCGTCATCAGCCCGTATCGGCATTGAGCACTACATCACCCTATTCAAGCGATATTTTATGGAAGATACCGAGATTGCGGAGCTCTGCCGCCGCATTTACAAAAAGCACCAGAAAGCTCTGGATCTGATTTTTGAGCACAGACCTGCGGATGGCGATGGCCGGACCGAGCGCCGGGATTGGGCGAAAGATGTGATCGCTCTTGTTGCAGAGCAGCACGGTTGGGAGATCGACAGTGAGACAAGAACAATGGTTCGCTACGCCCATTTACCGTGGGATGACGGGAAGGGGATGCGTTCTTCAAACTGGACCAAAAGTGGCCGCGTTGTACTGTTTGAAATCCAGAGCAATACCGACAAGCTGGAGCTGAAACTGCTGATTGGCCCTAGCAGTGATGCTTCATTGCGTGACCATCTGTTTAGCCGTGTGGATCAAAGTGGTGTTGCTGCGCTGTCGACACGAAAACTGCGGCAAAGCCCGCAATGGAGCCAGGTCTACTCACTGCGTCTGCTCGATAAAAAACACACTGTCGATGAGCCTGACGAAGAGGCGTGCAAAAAACAGATCGACAAGAAGCTACAGCATTTCTGGTCGCACGACTGGCCCCTGCTGAAAGAGACCATGGACAAGGCGATTGAGACCTTGTAGCGAGGATGGCGATAACAATGGATAACAAAGCACGGGAAAAGGCATTTCAAGACCATATCATCGCGCAGCTGGCCGCTTCGGGTTGGCTGGTGGGTGAGTCGGCTCATTACGACAAAGAGCGAGCTCTCTACCCGGAAGATTTGATCGCCTTTGTGCAACAGAGCCAGCCTGAGGGGTGGCAGAAGTTCTGCAAGACCTATGGCGAGCAACCACAACGTCATCTGCTGGATGGTGCAGTGCGCCAGTTGAAACGCAGTGAAGGGGGAACCCTGTGGCTGCTGCGTAATCAGATTGAAGATCGCGGCCATCGACTCAAGGTGGCCAGCTTCAAGCCGGATCATGACTTGAATCCCGAGTTGCTGGCTCGTTATCAAGCCAACCGGTTGCGGGTGGTACCCGAGTTGGTCTATAGCCCCCATGGCTATGATGGCCGCATCGATCTGACCCTCTTTTTGAACGGCATCCCGGTAGCGACACTGGAACTCAAATCTTGCTTCAAGCAGTCGCTGGAGAATGCCAAGAAGCAGTATCGAGAAGATCGCTTGCCCAAGACCCATGGGCGTGATGAACCACTGCTGAGTTTTCGCCGCGGGGCGCTGGTGCACTTTGCAGTGAATCAGTTCGAAGTGGCGATGACCACCAAGTTGGCGGGCGACTCGACTTTCTTCCTGCCATTCAATCAGGGCACCCGTGAGGGTGGTGCGGGCAATGATCAGCCATTGCCAGTGAATGGTGAGGAGGGCATTGCTACCGGTTATCTGTGGCAAGAGATCCTGCAGCCGGATAACTTCCTGCGGATACTGAGCCGCTATCTGCACCTTGAGGTCAAGGTGGAAGAGGATGAGCTGGGGCGGCAGAAGAAGAAAGAGACGATGATCTTCCCTCGCTATCACCAGTGGAAAGTGGTTCAGAATTTGTTGGCCTCGGTGGGACAGGAAGGGGCTGGTCAGAAGTATCTGATCCAGCATTCGGCGGGGTCTGGCAAATCCAACTCGATTGCCTGGCTGACCCATCAGCTGGCCTCACTCTACCTGGATAAAGGGGAGAAGCTGTTCAATTCGGTGATCGTGATTACCGATAGAACGGTGCTCGACAGCCAGTTGCAAGAGACTATCGCCCAGTTTGACCATGCTGATGGGGTAGTGAGCCGTATCAACCGGGAAGAGGGGGATGGCAGCAAGTCGGCACAGCTGACCGAGGCACTGGCCAGTGGCACGCCCATCATCATCGTCACCATTCAAACCTTCCCGCACGTACTCAAGGCCATTCAGGAGTCGACCACGCTGAAAGGCTCTCGCTTTGCGGTGGTTGCCGATGAGGCGCATTCAAGCCAGACCGGCAGCACGGCTCGTCAGTTGCGTGAAGTCTTGATGGCCGAGCAGTTAGATGGGGAAGAGGAACTCAGCGGCGAAGATGTGATGAACATGACGCTGGCCGCTCGTGGCGGCAGCCAGAACATCAGCTATTTCGCCTTTACGGCAACCCCGAAGGGTAAAACGCTGGAGCTGTTTGGCCGCCCAGCGAACCCGGCGATGCCGCTTGGCCCGGATAACAAGCCCAAGCCATTTCATGTTTACTCCATGCGTCAGGCGATCGAGGAGGGTTTTATCCTCGACGTGCTGAAGAACTACACCAACTATTCGCTTGCCTACAAACTCGCCATGAAGGCAGAAGAGGCGGATAAGGAAGTGGATGCCAAGAAGGCTCGCATCCGGCTATCCAAGTGGGTGCGGCTACACCCGCACAATATCGGCCAGAAAGTGGCGATCATCGTTGAGCATTTCCGCACCAACGTGGCCAATCTCCTGGGAGGGCAGGCCAAGGCAATGGTTGTGACGTCGAGCCGGCTGGAGGCTGTTCGCTACAAGCTGGCGTTCGATAAGTATGTAACAGAGCAAGGCTATGGTGCTATTCGTGCCATGGTGGCGTTCTCTGGCGACATCGAAGAGGAAGGGCAGAGCTTTAACGAGCGGAACATGAACCCCGAGCTTAATGGGCGGGACATGCGTAAGGCATTCGATACCCAGGACTATCAGGTGATGCTGGTGGCCAACAAGTTTCAGACCGGTTTCGATCAGCCCAAGCTGTGTGCCATGTATGTGGACAAGAAGCTGACAGGAGTGGATTGCATCCAGACCCTTTCTCGCCTCAACCGCACCTATCTAGGCAAGGAGAGCACCTTTGTGCTCGATTTCGTGAATGATCCGCAGGATGTGCTGGAGGAGTTCCAAAAATATTTTGAGACAGCCACCCTCGATACCGTCTCCGATCCCAATCTGGTCTATGACCTGTTCCACAAGCTGAAAGCGACGGGCATCTTTACTTGGAGCGAGGTGGAGGCGTTTAGCGATGCCTATTTCGATCCCAAACGTGGGGCCGAAGCCTTGCCCGGTTATATCAAACCGGCTGTCGAACGGTTCACCAAACGTTACAAGCTGGCCAGTGAAGCTGTGAGGGAGTGTCGACAGATGCTTAAACGCATCGAGCGGGAGGGCGGGTCTGCGACTGACAAGGTAAATGCCGAACGGCGGGTCAAAGAAGCGACCGAAGCCAGGGGCGAGCTTGATCTCTTCAAGAAAGATCTCAACAGCTATGTGCGGTTCTATGAGTTTGTCTCCCAGATCACCGCCTTTGATGACGAATCATTGGAGCGGCTCTGCGTGTTCGCCCGCCACCTGCTGCCGATGCTGCGTCAGGAGGTGCTGGAGGAGGATGAGATTGACCTCTCCCAGGTGTTGCTGAGCCATTACAACCTCAAGGCCAAGCGAACTCAGGATCTCAAGCTCAAAGCTGATGCAAGCGGCAATGGCTTGCAGGGCATTTCGGCGCTTGGCAGTGCTAAAGCAAAAGAGGAGAAGAAAGACTTCCTCTCTCACATCCTGGAGCAGTTGAACGATCTGTTTGGTACAGAGGTGACTGATGGGGACAAGCTGGATTGGCTACAGGGGATGGCCAGCAAGATTGCGGAAAACCAGCCCTTGATGGACCAGGTGCGAAATAATCCCCGCGACGCCATCATGCTGGGTGACTATCCCAAGGCGGTTGATGCGGCCGTGATCGAGCGGATGGATATCCAGAACGGCATGTCGCTGGACTATCTCTCTCGGCCCGAGGCGGCCAACCGTATCCAGAGCCTACTCCTGGATATCTTGCTCAAAGGCTTGCAGGGGGGATTGAGCCATCAGAATTAAGTGGGGTTAATTGGCACCATTGTTCCCCAGCCTAATAACAGGAGGGGGAAGAGGTGATTATGGTCAACTGCCGATTTTGAGGCATATCTATGAACTTTTCTTATCATCGGTAGCATAGAGAAGATCGTATTAATGCATAGAAATCGGCAGATTAATTACCTCGCTTGGTGTTGCAATCGGTTGGGTAATCTTAACTGTTGAATGAACAAGGGGTCCCGAAGGACCCCTTGGGGTTATAGCAAGCAGCTCAAGTAATTTGGCGTTATCTGACGCAATGATAGATAGTATCTGCAACGCATCTCAATACCGGTAATGGAGCCATATCGGTAGCCATCGTATTCTGGGCAACACCGCCATCAACGCCATAAAAATCCATGATTTCATGGATTTTGGCAATCTGCTGCGGTGTTACGTTTAATTCACCGAATAGACGGCCCTGAATCGGATTTTCATCACAAGGCACAATCCACAATGCTTGTGTGCCAGCATGGTCACAATCTGAAAAAAGAATATTCAGCTTGTGTTGGCCGGGCAAACTTTGCGCCAGTGTGCGACTCATTAACAAATAGCTGCTGTGTGCTTCGTGTTGATAACGCATAGGTGTTTCCTCATGGTTGGTTTCGTTTGGCTTATATCGATTGCCGTAAGTCGAATGTGTTGCCAAACACCATGTGGATTAAACAGATCCCTGTTTACCTGGAATTATCAACCCAAGTAATTAGTAACATTGCTTGAGGTATATTGACAAGAGGGGGCTGGGTCAGTCATCACTGGGCTTATACCTGAATGTCCAGTATTTAATTTATCAATAATGCGGAGTGTTCTTGGCATAAGTAACTCGTGTACCCAAACGACGCGAGGTTACTGTTATGACACACCACTATGATGATCACCCCGGACAGGGCGATCACATCATCAATCAAGCTTTGGCCATTCTGGAGAGCCGACAGCGGCATCTGGGCCATGCCTTCACTCAGCCCAAAGCGGCAGCAGACTTCCTTCGGCTCAAGATGGGTGAATACGAGCGGGAAGTGTTCGCCGTCATGCTGCTCGACAATCAGCATCGGCTACTCGATTACCAAGAGCTGTTCTTTGGCACTATCAATGCTGGCACCGTTCACCCCCGTGAGGTGGTCAAGGCGGCTCTCAACAAAAACGCCGCAGCGGTCATTCTGGCCCATAACCATCCCTCTGGTATGGTCGATCCCTCGGATGCCGACAAGGCTGTCACAGCTCGTCTCAAGGAGTTGCTCGAGATGGTTGACGTGCGAGTGCTAGACCACTTTGTGGTGGGACAGCACGACATCGTCTCGTTTGCCGATAGGGGGCTGCTATGACCTCATCCAAACAACTACAGGCTCTGTTCGACAAGATCATCGGTAGCTACCCCGATGCTACCGCCCTGACCCTCAACTTCCGCAGTCCCGATTACACCGCCGACACAGGTGGTTACCGTCCTGTCGAAATCCGTTTGGAGAAACGGGCTGGGAGTTGGGGGCTCCTCTATGTGACGGAGTTCTGCTATGTCACCGATGAGCTGACTAAGTCGCTGGATTTCGACTTCGCCGCTGGGGTGTTCTACGACCCCTGGTGTGGAGAACGGCCGTTGGCCACAACCATGGACCTCTACCGGCTCTGGGAGAGGAACTTTCTCACCTATTACCGGATGGAGGTTTACCGCTTGGATATTTCCCAAGAGTGACTGTTATGAACGACTTCACGAAAGCCCTGCTGCTCGATGCCTTGAAAGCGGCATTGACGGCATTTGCATCGGTCATCGTCAACGCGATGATGGCTCGCTATATGCCACCACACTTCTACGACATGAATGGAGATGAATACCAATGAAGAAGATGATCCTGAGTTCCTTGGCCCTGGCAGTATTGACCAGTGGCACTCTGTTTATTTACCAGCAACGTAAGGTCAAGAAGGCTGAATTGGCTAAGGTATTGCGGATGCCTGGTAGTACAACACATCATTAAGTCGAACCTGCAACCTACATATGTACTATTCGGATAATTATGAGTCCGTCATGCTGACAGAATGGGGTGGGGTTACCTGCATGGTACATATGTACCATTCAGATCATAACGAGTCCGTTAATTCGTCAGGATGGGGCGAGGCTACCTGCATGGTACATATGTACCATTCAGATCATAACGAGTCCGTTAGGTCGTCAGGATGGTATGAGGCTACCTGCATGGTACATATGTACCATTCAGATCATAACGAGTCTGTTAATTCGTCATGATGGTGTGAAGCGACCTGCATGGTACATATGTACCATTCAGATAAAAACGAGTCCCTTTGTCATTAGGCTCCTCGACGAGTAGCTTTAACATATGTAGTAAACAGATTATCTCTGGCCCTTTATGGGCATCTAAAAACCCTTGCGGGCCCTCCATCGCGGAGCGGCCCGTTTTCATTTGTATCACTGGCACAGGTCAATAGACCAAGCCCGTGTGACGCGAGCGAAAGTGCCACTTTTTGCCGGTCATATGGGTTCCTTTCGACCTTCTGACCGGTCGCGTCAGTGTACCTTGCCCTATTGACCAGGAGGAGACCATGGCACTGGTGGGATATGCACGTGTCAGCACTGTGGGGCAGAGCCTGGATGCCCAGCTTCAGGCGCTGGCCGAGTGCAGCAAGATTTTTCAGGAGAAGGTGAGCGGGGCCAAGGATGATCGCCCGCAGCTCGCGTTGATGCTGGATTTTGTTCGTGAGGGAGACGTAGTGATGGTGACCAAGCTGGATCGCTTGGCTCGCAACACTCGCCACCTGTTGGAGATCTCGGAGTACCTACACGCTAAGCGGGTTGCTCTGAGGATTTTGAATCTGGGTATCGATACCTCGACACCTACCGGAAAACTGATGTTAACCATGATCGGTGCCATCGCCACGTTTGAGCGGGAGCTGATGCTGGAGCGTCAGGCAGAAGGGATTGCTATGGCAAAACAGCGTGGGGTCTACAAAGGTCGCAAGCCGACCGCCATGGCTAAAGGGGAGGAGGTGCTGTCACTCGCTGAACGGGGACTAGCCAAGGCCGAAATCGCACGTCGAACGGGGATCAGTCTCTCCAGTGTGCAGCGGATCTTGCGAGGACTGTCTGGCGAATGAATAGTTTTGACAACAAGGAAAACAACATGGAACAAGAGAAGACGAAACAAGAGTCCGGCCGGTTCTTCGAGCAGCGGGAAACTGCATCGGCACAGGTCGCAGGTAAGTGGGCCCGCTATCGCGATTGGCTAAAGCAATCTGTGCGACTAGAACTTCCGTCCAATTCAAGCGAGGTCAACAACAACCCTTATCTGCGGGGCGGGATCTGCAGTTATAACGCCTATCTCTCGGGCATGCTGAGGGCTCACCTGTGGGGGTTGTGGCTGACGGCACTTCTCGTGCTCGCTTGGCAGTTTCTACTGCCTCGAATGGGATTAAGCATTAACTACAAAGCAGGGCTATGGCTCATCATGAGCACAGTTGTCGTTGGGACATTGCACTGGGCCATTCTGGTCTTTATTGGCTACGAGAAACGCCTCCAGGCAGCCGCACTCACAGACCCACTGAGCCGCTTGATTGGTGTAGCGATCGTAGCGATGACAGCTGCAGGGGTGATCCTTGGGTGGTTCCTAAGCATTGAGCGGTCAGCGTGGTTCACAATGTTTGCCGAACATTCGAGAATTAATGCAGAGGTCTATGGGCGGGGCTTTGATGTGAAAGCCAAGACAGCAGAGCAGCTGTCCTCAATGGGTTACGATTCATGGATATTGGCAGGCCAAGTGATGGTCTACATTGGCTTGGCTTTGCTCTTCCTGATTCCCAGTTACCGCAACAGCGATAACCTTGCAGAAGAGGCGAAAGAGGCGCTAGGGAAGGCACAGGGCTATCCTACTCCGATCCTGTTGGTGTTCCATTTGCTTCTGCTGTTTCCGGCAGTGGCGATTCTGGCCTAAGGCATCGAATAAAAGGAGTTCAAAATGGGCTCCTTTTTTGCTTTAACTCTCACAAGTCGATACTGTTTGCGTGTTTAACTAACACTTGCTCTCTTGATTCAACTACGCTGGCGATTTTTAAACAGGAGGCATGGTGGTGGCCGATCAAGAGTGGCGTTGGGTGGTACAGCAACTGACTCTCTCTATGGGGAGTGATGTCATCATTTTGGGGGATTTCAACTGGTTATGTGATGACTTGCTTAGGCTAGTCGAGGGGGCGGCGCTGTGTGCGGAGGATAGCAGTGCATCACTGCAGTTGTGGGGGGAAAGCCTTTCACTGCTGGGACTAGATTGGTGTGCTCAGTGGCACGTATCTGACCTCGGGCTTACGATCAACTTTCTCCCGCTCAGTGAGGAACCAAATCATGGATCTTTATGGTGGTTGATCCAGCTATGGTATTTGAGTCTTCGATATTGTTATCCCGATCTTGAGTGGCGCTTACTCTGGCCGAAAGTCCGTGGTATATCTCAAGAACTTCCTTCGTTTCTTCTTTCTTGCCGTTATCACCGAACACCTACATTACACATTGATACTGTACAGGTGAATCGCATGCCTTCTGGGCCATTAATGGCAATGAAGGGGGCGTTGAGATATATGCTTCATCGTCTGTCACATTTTACGACCAAACCACAGGGAATGTTAGAGCAGGTCAAGAGTCAGCTGCTTCAGTCTCTACCTTATCCTCTTCCTCTTGCCGAGTTAGCCAGGGTTCGTCAAACCCCAGTCAGAACGTTGCAACGGCAATTGGGGGACCAAGGCACTACCTATAACCAGTTGCTCGAAGAAGTTCGGCGTAGCCAAGCTCAGAGCTTGCTCTCGGACAGGCGACTTACTACGAGCGAAATAAGCCTGCGCTTAGGTTATAAGGATGCCCCCAGTTTTCAACGAGTGTTTAGAAAGTGGTTTGGGGTTACTCCGGGTCACTATCGTCAGTGTTATTATGAGCCGCTCTCCCTAATTCAGGAACAGCATGCCGTTAGCCTCTACTACGCAATCAGTCATTCAGACATGAGAGTACAACACCATAGTCAAGGAAGCAGAGTGTGGATTTGCCTGAAAAACCTTGCCTTTGGAAAGTTGGTAACCATTCACGGGGAGGATAAGGATGGGGTATGGCGGCCCTATGAAGCGACCTTCGAACGAACCTTAGGGGATGGTTTTGAAATATGGTCTACTTCATGCTTGCCAGTGCATGATCCTTTTCGCTTCTACATAAATTATCGGGTGGACGGACAGACGTATGTTGATAACAACGGCGGTAAGGGCTATTGCCTTGATGGTCCAATATTACTCGGTTTGCACCAAGTTGTGTGCCATCAACTAATTAGTGTTGTGGCCCCTAATGGGGATGCATGTGTTTTGGTTCGTTTGTTTAGCCGATCAGGTTGGGATCGAGTGAGAGTAGTCGGATTGCCCACTCAATCTCTAGTTGGTCTAGAGCATCCTCATGGCTGGGAATGGCAAGGACTTATCAATTGGTCTGATGGGAATAAACCAATGAGCTTTGAGTTCGAAAGTAGCAATGGCCACCGCCTAATATTCGATAATGCTGGAGTAGGTTTTTTCCCAAAAAGATTGTGATTTGAGCTATATCACAAAATTTATGTTTGGCATTACATGCTAGTTTTGTGGCGTGTAATGCTAGCACCCTTTGTTTTGTACTCTGAAATACTTAATGAGGCTCCCAGTGTGTATAACTGCGGACGAGTATTTTAATAATATCACAGAGGGAAAATGATGAAACGAGCAATACTCTTGTCTTTATCGGTGTTATTGACAGGTTGTTTGAATGATAATACATCACAGCCTAATTATGAGAACCAACTCAGAAAGATGAGGTTTTGTATTGACTCTTTGCCAGACAATACACCTAGCGGCGATCTCCCTTATTTAGCTGGTACAATGAATAGCTGGAATGGTGGTGATGACAGCAGCGATCTTCAGAATAAACCACCAATGCCATTAGTTCGCGGTGATGCTGCTTGTCCCTATTTTATCGATGTTAACTTTAATCGTGTTGGAGATGTTCACCAATTCAAATTTACTCGCGGAAGTTGGGATTCCGAAGAGTTGGATGATGAGGGCTACACGATTCATACACGTAGAGTCACTTATGAGGGGCAGTCGAAAACCCTGCATTTCTCCGTCAAAAAGTGGAAAGACTTAGAAGGCGGAGCTAAGCCAAAGCCTTCAACTCAAGTCGGTATTGTTGAGACTCATGTATTCCCTACGCCACAATTGACCACAGCCAGCCGAACAATTCGAGTCTACTTGCCTGAGGGGTATCAAGATAGCAACAAGCTTTATCCTGTTCTCTATATGTTTGATGGGCAAAAATTGTTTGATGAGACCACTTCAGAGTTTGGTATGGAGTGGCAAATTGATGAATCTATGCAGCGACTCATTCGTGAGGGAAGAGCTAAAGGATCCATCGTCGTTGGGATTGACTCACCAAATCTGTGGGATGATACAGACAGTGATTCGGATTTTAGTAAAAATAAGAATACAGCTCGTTATCGAGAATATACAGCATGGGATTGGACCTTACCTGGAGAGGGGGAAATAAAATCTCTTGGCGATAAAACAAGTGATTTCATTGCAAATCAAGTAATGCCATATATAGAGAACAATTATCGTGTCGATACTTCCAGAGAGAATACATCGTTGTCGGGGAGCTCTATGGGTGGTTATATGACTCTCTATGTTGGTACTCGCCTCAAGGAGAAAATATTTAATTTGATGGCTTTTTCTCCGGTTGCACAAGATGATCCAATGAGAGGATATATGCTTAGGGATTACTTGATTCAGCAAGCTGATCCAGATATTTATCCGCAGCGGATATACATGGATATGGGTGGTCAAGAACGGCTAGGTTATGCACCAGAACCTGAAATGCTAATCGATGGTATGCAGAAGCTATGCGAAAGTGTAAAAACAGCTGGGCATAAAGATATAACTTGCAAAGTCATTTCGGGAGGACTGCATGATGAAATATCTTGGTCTCATCGCTTTGCTGAGGTTTATATGGCAACTGTAGGAAAATAAAAACGCAGCCCGGCAGATGCCGGGCCTATGCATCGGGAGCGTGAAGTTAGTCACAGAGTTGTAATTTGGCGTGGAGAGCTATGATTTTGGCACCAAATGATAATTCTACACAAGGATGAGTTGGTAACAATGCTGACGGTTTTTAACTGAGAACAGAAATAAAATGAATAAGATAAAAAAAGCCCGCCTGGGGCTGCTGGCTACTGCGATTTCTTTCGCCATAACCGGTTGCTTCAGCAGTAACGAAAGCAGCGAATCATCTTCATATCGTCATGTTTCTTCACCGGACTGGCGTGATCAAATAGTCTATTTCCTAATGATAGACCGTTTTAATGATGGGGATCCGTCCAACAATGACCAAGGAACCGGTGAATTTGATCCCACCAGTGATAAGAGGTTTAGTGGGGGAGATATCAGTGGTGTCCGTGAGAAGTTGGATTACATATCTGAACTTGGGGCCACGGCTGTATGGATGACACCTCCAGTGGCTAATCAATGGTGGGATCCAGCCCAGAACTACGGGGGTTATCATGGCTATTGGGCTCGTGATATGCAGAAGATCGATGAGCACTTCGGAGATTTGGCGACCTATCAGGCTCTTGCAGAGGATCTGCATAAGCGAGGGATGTATCTAATCCAAGACATAGTAGTCAATCATGTTGGCAACTTTTTCACATACTCAGGAACTTATGATCCATCTAAACCTTGTGAGGGCTTCGAGCTGATACCTGGGGCATTAGCTGCGGGGCAATCGCTACCATCGCCTTTGGCGCTTAATGACTGTAATTCTTCTGAGGCACAGCAGGCTGCTATATATCACTGGACTCCCCAGATCATCGATCACAATGAGCAGGAACAACAGCTGACTTACCAGCTTTCTGACCTTGATGATCTCAATACATCTACCCCTGCAGTTCGTGATTACCTCAAGCAAAGTTATCGCTACTGGATTGACAAGGTAGGGGTAGATGCTTTTCGAGTTGATACTGTCAAATTTGTTGAGCATGATTTTTATCATGATTTCTTTCACGCTCAGGATGGCATCTTGAATCAAGCCAAAGAAACAGGCCGTGATGATTTTCTAAGCTTGGGTGAGATTTTTGAGAGCTCTAGCCCTTACAAGACCGAGGGGGAGGAAAAGTTGATCTCCTATCTTGGTACAAAAGAGAAGCCAGAGCTAGAATCACTGCTCAACTTTCCGTTACAAGCGACCATGACTCAGGTATTTGCTGGTGGCCGTCCTACTGCGGAGCTAGGTTTTCGGCTGCGTAAAATGATGGAAATGTATCCCAACCCCTATCGTCTTGGTAATTTTATCGAGAATCACGATATGGCTCGCTTCCTCGCTCAGGGCAATTTGGACGACTTAAAACAAGCACTATTCACTATGTTAACTCTCCCTGGTATTCCCGTACTTTATCAGGGAACCGAGCAAGCTTTTAGCGCTCACCGTGATGCCATGTTTGAGGGGGGATATCGAGAAGATGGCCGTCAAATCGATTCGTTCAACCCTGATTCTGACATGTATCGATTTATTCAGACTCTGACAAATCTACGTAAACAGAACAAGGTTTTATCCAGAGGTGACCTAAGCATATTAGCTGAGGAGAAAAGCGGAGCGGGTGCATTTGCGTACCGTCGTCATATGGAAGGAAGCGATTTACTCGTTATCCTTAACACAGCTCCCGACCAGATTCTTCTCAACAAAATGAGCACAGGGCTGCCTGCTGGCACACGTCTACGTATCCTAAGTGCTCTCAATGTGTCTGAACAACATGAAATTGTGATCGCTGAAGATGGAACTTTGACTCAAGCCTTGCCTCCCAAGTCTGCTGTTATGGTCATTGCCGATGGGACAGCCGCAGTTCCTCCTCAGGAGCATGTTATGACATTGACTACGCCGCTTGAGGGGAGTGTGCTGAATGCCGATTTATCTTTGAACGGGACAGGTACACCTGGGACTCAACTCCAGCTAGTAATTGATGGGCAGTTAGATACTGCGTCGCGTGTCACAGTTGATGAAGCTGGGCAGTGGCAAGGGCAGCTGAGTGTTCGTCATTTCCAAGTGGGTGAGCAAAGTCACCGTTTGGCGCTTTTTGAGGAGCGAACAGGTAACTCGACCGCCGATATCCATTTCAAGAGCCTTCTCAGCTTCCCTTCAGTACCTAGTCAGACACTGGATGACAGTGGTGATGCCATGGATGGAAACGGTGGTCCAAACGGGGGATATGCTTTACCTGGTGATGCTAGCTATGAAAAAGCCGCACCGCAGATGGCGATCGAGAAGGCGAGTGTTTA
Source organism: Aeromonas sp. 601039 (assembly GCF_049174415.1). Lineage (NCBI taxonomy): Bacteria > Pseudomonadati > Pseudomonadota > Gammaproteobacteria > Aeromonadales > Aeromonadaceae > Aeromonas > Aeromonas sp. 601039. The sequence continues at coordinate 338,792 of NZ_JAAKTL010000002.1, read as the reverse complement.
CCAGGTTGGTAGCAATGTTCGTCTAAGCCTGCAGATGGCTAGTGTGACGGATACCTGGTTGCCTACACTGGGCTTCGATCATGTTGGTTTCAGTATTTTCATCCATCTTCCTGGTCTCAAAGATGGCTTGCAAGTATTACCGAAGCTAAATGCCACCATGCCAGATGGACAAACTTGGGAACGACAATTGTTGGTGTTCGGTTGGCAGAATAGTCTCTATAGCAGCAAGGGAGCGACTGCCACTCGTTATGGTGATGCTGTGACGCCTGCACCGACTATCATGGTTGACAAGGCATCTCGCACTATAAACTTGGATTTTCCCAGTGCTTCGTTGGGGCGGCCTGATTCCCTAGATGGTATTGCATTCTATGTAACAACGTGGGATTTGGATGGTCTATCAAGTACTTATCGTCCCTTGCAGCCAACATTTGGTCTTTGGAATTTTTCGGGCGGAACTGAGCAAGACCCTTTGATTTGGGATGAGCTTCCTGTACTTCGTCTGCAAGAGTGACATCTATTTAGAAAACTGAACAGGTGCCAGCAAATGAGCTGGCACCGATTTAACCCTGAGTTCTGACTCCACAGTTTTGGTTGATTACTAGCTTGTTCACTTACGGCGGTTGTCGATTTCTTTGGCTACCCCTTTGAATGGCTCCCCACCTTGTTTCTGCTCGATAAACTTGCCGCTATCCGTATCGCGTTTCGTCCAGTTCCCATTAACCGGGTTCTGAACTTGGGTACGGTCGTTGACGGAACCTTGTCGATAGCCTTTGCCTGTGTTCGTAGCCATATGTAACCTCGGGTTTAAGTGAGACCCAAAGCTGCCGTTAGATTTCATTTTGCCCAATATTGGGTTGATTGTTGAGCTATTGAGGGAGGGGATGGGGCCTGTAATGAGGTGCTTGCAGTGTACGGGAGAGGGCGAGTAGGATTGGCCTGTTTGTTACCAATTTAAGCATGTCCACTTGATGTGGATGACCGTACTTCCGGCGGATTCTCGCTTGTTGAGGTTTCAGAACACTGTGATGGCAATCAGTTCCATCCCTAAGTGCCTGATTTATTTGGGCTCGCATTGATAACCCGTCGACCTGGTCAGGACCGGAAGGTAGCAGCCAAGGCGGGGGACTCGAGTGCCGGGATGTGGCTGGTAGGGCCACCACTTGTTTCTGCCATTCAATAAGTTACAGCTAATTTCCCCCTTCAGACCTCTTGGTAATCCACTTTGTGTGGACGACGAGGAGCTCATCGATGAATCTCTGGCTCAGTCCCCACGGCATCTGGTATTACCGGCAAGTCACCACGCTCCCCTGTGGTCGTCGTAAAGAGATCAATAAATCCCTGCGTCCCCGAGACAAGCAGACGGCCCGTGCAGCTGTTGTGAAACTGCGTGCGTTCGAGACCCAAGCCCATTCAGTTGCCTGCAGACGTCAATGTTGCCCCACATGAGCAATCAGTAGCCCGGAATCAGGGGGGCGATTATTGCTTGGTGACACGCAGGGTGGCGTTGTATTTGAGCCGCCCATGGGAAATATGTCTGTTTATCTCGCTCAGTAGCGTCTCTTTATTGATGGGCTTGGTGATATACCCGTTCATGCCATGGGAAAGATAGTATTGCTTGGATTCCGGCATCGCATCCGCCGTCAGGGCGATGATGGGGATATCTGCCCAAGGCATCTGGGAGGTGCGGATCCGGGTGGTGGCCACCAGGCCATCCATCACTGGCATCTGGACATCCATCAACACCAGATCAAATTCGGTGTGCCCCAGTTTCTCCAGCGCCTCTTCTCCCTGAACGGCCAATGTGACCTGATGGCCCACGGAGTCGAGCATGGCGCCGATCACCTTGCGGTTGGTGGCATTGTCATCAACCAGCAAGATGCGATAGCTCTCCTGATCCAGCGGCTTGGACGGCAGGCAAACAATCGAGGGGGTCGTGGCTCTGGCGGGCCAGATGTAGGTAAAAGTACTGCCATGTCCCTCGCTGCTCTCTACCGAGATATCGCCACCCATCAGGCGTGCGAGGTTACGTGATATTTCAAGACCCAGGCCCGATCCGCCATATTGGCGGGTGATCGAGACATCTGCCTGGGCGAAACGTTGAAACAGGTTTTTCAGCTGACTTTTGCTCATGCCGATCCCGGTGTCCTGGATCGAGATGCGTATCGAGTGGCGATCCTGCTCCAACAGGGTGCTATCAACATGGATCTTTACTTCCCCCTGATGGGTGAACTTGATGGCATTGCTCACCAGATTGAAGAGGATCTGGCGCACTCTCAGCGGGTCGATCATCAACCACTCCGGCGTATCGGGGGCAACAGTCAGGGTCAGCTTGATCCCTTTTGCATCGCAGTTGCTCTGCATCAGGGCCCGGATATCCTCCAGCAGCTGGGGCAAGTGATGGGGGGCCAGTTGCAGCTCGATCTTGCCCTCTTCCAGCTTGGATACATCCAGAATGTCGTTGAGCAGACCGAGCAGATGGTTTGCCGATTCGCGTGCCGTCTCCAGATAGTCTCGCTCCCTCGGGTCCATATCCCGGTCGGCCAGCAGTGAGAGCATGCCGAGAATGCCATTCATGGGGGTGCGAATTTCATGGCTCATGTTGGCCAAAAAGCTGCTTTTGGCTCTTGTGCCGGCCTCTGCCGCCTGATTTGCCCGCAGCAGTTTGTCATTGAGCTGCTGCATCAGTTTGTGCTGCAGAAACGAGATATTCATTTGCCGCCAGATCAGCAGGGCGAGCACAAAGAGCAGCGCAAATTGCAGGGTTGCGATGAGTGTCGTCGTGATGATCTGCTCCCTCACGCTGTCGCGGCGTGCCACATCAAACAGGGTTGCCTGCTGGTTCACCTCCAGAGTCAGCTGATGGAGCAGGGGAAGCAGGGAGGCGAGCTGTTGGCGCAGCTCCTGATGGGCAAGATTGTCCAGCGGCTTGGTGGCTTCCGGGCCGAGCCAGATATCCGCCAGAGAGATGTAGGAGCGAATGGCTTTGCTTGCCTGCTGGTAGATCTCTGTTTGCTGAAGCAGGCTGCGATCCTTGCTCTCCAGCACCAGATCCATGCGGCTGACCAGAATATCGTATCTGAGCTGGAAGGTCGGTTGCGACTCATGGAGCAGCGAGCTTTGAAAACGCAGCGCTTCGTTATAGAGCTGGAAATAGTTCCACATCACGTTGTCTTCGCCCTGACTGGTACTGCGCTGCAGATCCTGAAATTGCCGGTACTGGATGGTACCAATACCGGCAAAGGCTAGGAGCAACACACAAAGCACCACAAACAAGAAACGTTGACTGGCCGCCATGGAACGCATGATGGGATCTACTCCACTTTTATCGCACTGATCTGCCAGATAGCCCGACCGTAATAGAGCTTGTTTTGCAGTTCGGGATATTGATCGAACGGATAGACAAGGAACAGCGGCCCTTTGTCACGCACCGACAGTGGCTTGCCATTGATCGTGCGGGCGAGGATGACCCGATACTGCTCGGCATCGCTTGTCGGCACCTGTACCGAGTAGTCATTGAGCGCGGTAATGGTGAGCTGTTTGCCGGTTGCCCCGACCTTGGCCAATACATCTTGCAGCAGCGGGCCGCGAAAGGTCTTGGCTTCGTCATACCAAGGGGTATGGGTTTTGATTTCGTGTACCGGCAGTTGATCCAGCATAGCGCTGTCCCACAGGGCCAGAGCCTGATGAGTGGGGCTGCTGATGGCGCCTTCAACCTTCAACACGGCGCTGTCAGGGGAGGGGGCTGCGTATGCGGTGCCGCAAAGGGCTGCTAGTAGTGGTGCGATGTAAAGGCCTGCTTTCATGATCTCTCCTTCCTGGAAAATGGCGGCATGGGGGCCGAGCCAACGGTGGCTTGTGAACTGTGTCCAAGGGCAAGCAATAATCGGGCCCGGTCTAATGGGCTTGAATTATCAGTCATTTAGCCTGTTATCGGGCGATCTCGGCCAAGGTGAATTGCAGTTTGCAATGAGTGGGGGAGGTTAATTGCAATTTGGCAATCAAAACGAGGAGTGGGTGTCGGCGAATAAGGCGCAAAGAGTATCATTTGGGGAACAAGTGCCGTGGCACTGCCCGGCATAACATTTGCAGCGTGCTGAATGCCGTGACAGCAAATAGTCTGAGAATCGACAAGGAGCTAGCGATGGAAAGCATGACTTACACCCTTAATGATATCCAGGTAGTGGTACTGGAAAATGAGTTTGACGCGATGGCCGTCAGTGAGCTCCGCCCGTTGTTTGAAACCCTCTCGACCCACCCGGGAGATATCCTGGCCGATATCAGCGATGTTCATTTTATCGACTCGTCGGGGATCGGAGCCTTGGTATTTCTCTATAAAAGATTGATTATGAACGGGCATCAGATGGCCCTTGTCTGTGGACCCGGTCAACCTCATGACCTGCTGGAGATGTTGCATATCGACCGGGTGATCCCCTGCCATGAGAGCATCAAGGCCTATATGCGTTCACGTGGCATGATGGCCGCTGCATCATGAAACGCTTTGGTATCCTGCTCTCGTCCATTCTGCTGTCGGGTTGCGCGCAGTGGCCGCCGGAGGGATATGGCGGCATGGCCGAGGCAAGACCCACCCGTATTCCGGTCAATGAGGATGAACGGCGGGTCTGGTCTCGTTATGATGAGCGTCAGAAGGAACTCGACTTGCAGCTGACGGAATTAAAGCAAGCGAGTCTGCAGGGGTGTATGCCTGCCGAGTTGAAACGACTACAATCTCAACGTATTGATATCGAACGGGATATGCACGGACGGCTCTGGTCGGATGTAGCCTGGCGTCAGACCGTGTTGGCACAATCACTACAACAAGTACGTTTGCGGCTGCAACAGACAACAGCGGATGGCTGTCGTGCTGATTGGTCAGGGCTCCCCTTACGCCAATGGGGGCAGACGTAACAGACGAAAAGGATGTCTATGAAACGGGGCGCTCTCGAAGGATTGATCTGTGTTCTCTTGCTGTTGTTCACCTGCCCGTTACTGGCCTCCACCTTGTTGGCTCCCGGTGATCGGTTGGCCATAGTGCAACCCGGTGAGCCTGCTTTTGATCAGCCTTTCCAGATCAACAAGCAGGGGGAGATTGCACTGCCTGAAGTTGGAAACGTCGTGGTGGGGGGGAAGACCCTGCAACAGGCGGATGAGCTGATCCGCACCGCCCTCAAACCTGTTTACAACAACCTCTCTCAATTGACCGTCACCTTGCTGGAGAAGCGGCTGCTGATCAGCGTGATGGGCTATGTCAAAAAACCCGGCAGTTATGATCTGGCGCCCGATGGCAACGTGCAGATGGCCCTCGATGCCGCTGGCGGGTTGGTGCCCGGTGCCCAGCTCAACAACATGCAGGTGCGGCGCGGCAGCACGGTATCTAGCTTCGACTACAAGCGTTATCTCGATACCGGCGATGCCAGCGTGTTGCCGCCATTGCAATCCCTCGATGTGGTGTTCGTACCCGCCTCTCCGCTGATCGGCAACGTGCAAATAGATTTTGATGCGGCAACCCTGGCGGCAGGCGGGGATGGCGATACCGGCAAGGCGATCAAGGTGTTTGGCGAGGTCAACAGCCCGGGCGCTTTCAGTTTCAAGAGCGGCAACTCCATCGTGGATCTGCTGATGCGAGCCGGTGGGGTGACCCGTTTTGCCGGGGTGGAGCGGATCCGGGTGATCAATGGTGATGCCCCCGAGCTGTTCGATCTCAAAGCCTATCTCGACTCCGGCAACAACAAGCTGCTGCCCAATCTGGCGCCGGGCGCCACCATCTTCGTGCCCAAGGATGAAGAGCAGATAAAACGGGGGGCACGCACCATCTACATCATGGGCGAGGTGTTCAAACCCGGCGCCTATGAGGGGCGGGAAGGGGACTCCTTCCTCGATATTCTGGCCAATGCCGGTGGCCCGACCCGCTATGCCGAGAGTCGCCAGATCCGTTTGCTGCGCACCGATGGCACGATCGAACCCATCGACTTGCAGGCCTATACCGAAGGGATGCAAAAGGCGCTGCCCCAAGTCAAACCCGGTGACGCCATCTTTGTGCCGGAAAAAACCGATATCAACGAGAAGTCCTGGTTGAAAGTGGCACCCGGGCGGGCGGTGATGGTGATGGGGGCGGTGCGGATCCCGGGCCGCTATGAATGGTCTGACGAAATGTCGCTGCTGGATCTGATCGCCCACGCCGGTGGCCCCAACGAGCGGGCCGATATCGCCAAGGTGCAGATCCTGACCGCCGAAGGGGGGCAGGCCACGCCGACCCTGTTTGATCTCGACAAGTTTCTCCATCAGGGGGGGGCGCTCGCCAGCCTGCCAAAGATCCGGGCCGGATTCACCATCATGATCCCCGAGCTGCCCACCGATCCCAGTGACAACAAGTCCCAGTGGGTGCGCCAGTCACCGGACAGTTCCATCTATATCTTCGGTCAGGTCGGGGCCCCCGGTCGCTATGCCTTCAATGAGCAGATGGGCTTTATCGACATCCTGTCGGCTGCCGATGGTCCGACTGCGGCGGCGGATCTGCGCAATGTGCGCATCGCCCATCGCAGTGGCAGCACCGCGCGGGTCAGCAAGCTCGACCTTGCCCTCTACTTTGAAACCGGCGATGAAACCTTGCTGCCCAAGGTGCTGCCCGGCGACTCCATCTACCTGCCGGAGAAGAATCGCCCCTGGCTCGACGAGCCGAAGGAGAACACCATTCGGGTGCTGGGGGCGATCGCCCGCCCCGGTCGCTACCGTTTTGACTCCTCCATGACCCTGCTGGATCTGCTGGCCGAGGCGGGGGGCCCGACCAGCAGCGCCTATATCAAGAAGATTGTGGTGATCAACATGGCTACCAGTGGTCAGGGGGATCAGGCCCGCAGCTTCGATCTCGACGGCTTTGCCAAAGAGCCCGACTTTAGCCAGTTACCGGTGCTGCGCGCAGGGGACACCGTCTTTATCCCTGATAGCAAAAGCAGCAACTGGGCCATTTTCATGGATGGCATGCGCGACATTCTGACCACGATCTCGGTGGTGGCCCTGGTCGGGACGCTTTGATATGAGCATCCCCATTCAATATCTGGAGCTCGAATCCCTCTACGCGGCGACGGTCGCCCGGGGGATCCGCTCGCTGGCGGTCACCTCGTCGGAAGGGGGAGAGGGGGTGAGCTCCATCTGCGATGCGCTGGCAAGGCGCTCGGAGGCGGATGGGCTGCGCACCCTGCTGGTGGATCTCAATCTCTATCACCCCGGCCGCGCCACGGCGGTTGCCTGGGGTCCCAATGATGTGCCCGAGCCTGTGGCCACTGGCCGCTCCTTGTCCTTGCTCCCGGCGCCGGGCAAGGATCTGATGGCTTTTCGCAACAAGGATACCTTGCGCCAATTGCTGGTTCGTTGGCTGGAGCATTACGATGTGGTGATCTTCGATACCTCGCCGCTCACCGCCCTCAATCGGGGCAATATTCCGGCCGATCAGGTGTGTGGGGCCTGTGAAGGGGCACTGCTGGTGGTGCTGGCGGGAGTGACCCCGACGACCGTGGTACAAAGTGCGGTGGATAAACTGACCCGTGCCGAGGCCAATCTGATTGGCGCAGTCTATAACGACAAACTCAACCCGGGGCTGGCCAGCGAGATCCTGCGCGAGCTCAACCGGCTGCCCAGCAACCGGGTGACCGAATGGCTCAAGCGCTGGTGCCGGCGCAGTGCCTTGCTCAATTTCCGGATCTGATCGCCCGCTGATGGAGGCCCGATATGGATGACTGGTTGCGATCTGCTCCGGCAACCCTGCAGTCGGTGCGCGAACTGCGCAACCGGCTGGCGCAGGGACTCTCCCTGTTTCAGGTCTCCCCAAAGGATCAAGCCAACTGGCTGCTCTGTTTCAGTGAGCTGGCCACCAATAGCGTCAAACACACAGCGCCTCCCGCGACCCGGCTCTGGCTCACTCTGAAAGAGGATGAAACGGGCTTGAGTTTGATACTGGAGGATGATGGCGGCCCGCAACCCGGTCTTGCCAGCGCGCCGTTACCCGATGAGCTGCAGGAGGGGGGATACGGGCTGGCGCTGGTGCACCAGCTGTTTGCCGAGGTGCACTTCTCTCGCGACAATGATCGCAATCGCGTGACCCTTCGCCAGCAGGGCCCGGTCAACCAGCTGCCGGTGATCGCGGTGATCGACGATGACAAGGTGATGCGTGCCCTGCTCACCGCCTATCTCCATGAGCACTACCGGGTTGAAAGTTATGCCGACTCCCATGCCGCCCTGCTGGCGCTTGGAAAGCAGCCCCCCGCGCTGGTGCTCTCCGATATCGAGATGGAGGGGATCGATGGCTTTGGGCTGCGCCAGCAGTTGATGAAGGATCCCAAGATGAAGGGGGTGTCCTTTATCTTCCTGACCGGTCATCAGGATCAGTGGACCCAGAGTCGGGCGGGGGCGCTGGGGATCGATGACTTTCTGGTCAAGCCCATCACCAAGCAGGACCTGTTGCTGGCGGTTTCGCGGGTGCTGCAACGCTCGGAGCAGCTCAAGTCGCAATGGGGCGAACAGCTGGATCAGCGCATGACCTCGGCGCTGCGCCCGTTATTGCCCGCCACCTCCATAGGGGGATACCAGCTGGCGTTGCAAACCCGCGCGGCCACCGTGGGGGGCGGGGACTTTCTGCTGGTCAAGGATCGGGTGCTGTGGCTCGGGGATGTGATGGGCCACGATGCGGAAGCCAAGTTCTTTGCCCATGCCTATGCCGGTTATCTGCGCGGTTTGCTGACGGCGCACGATCTGGAGCGCGCCCCCGCCCGTTTGCTGACCATCTTGTCCAATGCGGTTCACAGTGATCCGCTCCTTGGTGCTACCCTGCTCACCACCCTCTGTATTGAGCTCGGCAACGAGGGGCGGGTGCAGTGGGCCAGCGCGGGCCACCCGGCGCCCTGGCTGGTTGGGCCCGGCACCATCCGTCAGGTCGGCGTGACCGGCCCCTTGCCTGGTTTGCGCCCGGATCCCCACTTCGTGACCAATGAGCGTCAGCTCAAGCCCGGCGAGATCCTGCTGTTCTGGACCGACGGCCTGCTCGATAGCCGTGATGCCGCAGAGCGCCAGCGCTGGGAGTCGCAGCTCAAGGCGATCTGCCTGACTTCGGGGCCCGGTCTTGAGCAACTGGCTCATCGCATCGCCCGCTGGTTTGATGAGCGCGTCAATGATGCCGCCCTCGATGACATGACCCTCCTGCTGGTCGCCTGTCCCGGCACCTGATCCAGCCCCTCTTTGCCTGACTGGCCCGCTCTATGCAGCGCCTCATTTCAGGTGGCATGGAGCCACGGGAGGAGGTGCCTATGTTACCCATGCAGCAGATCTGGCTGGCCATCGATGCGCGTCAGGTCGGTGGAATAGAAGTTCACATTATCCACTTGGCCAACGATCTGCTGGCCAGGGGATTTCGCCCCACCATAGTGCTGGTGAGCAACCACGGTATGACCCCCTTTACGACCCTGCTCAAACAACAGGGCTTGCCCTACGAGGTGTGCCAAAACAGCCGCGATTTTATGCGCCGTCTGGCCCGCCAGCCAGCCTCTGTGCTGATCCATACCCACGGCTACAAGGCCGGGGTGCTGGGGCGGCTGACAGCCTGGTTCACCGGTAAATCGGTGGTCTCGACTTTTCACAGCGGGGATGACGGGGAGGGATTGCTGAAGTTTTACAGCTGGCTGGATCGCACCACAGCGCGTTTTGCGAAGTGTATTGCAGTAAGCGAGCCCATCGCTCGCAAATTGCCTGTGCCAAGCACGGTGATCAGCAACTTTGTCCCCATGCCTGCGACGTCGGCAGCGGTAACTGGCAACCGGATTGCCTTTGTCGGCCGCCTCTCGCCGGAAAAGGGGCCGGAGGCGTTCTGCCAGCTGGCCGCCTTCTGCCCGGATGGGGCGTTTCATCTCTACGGGGATGGCCCCATGAAAAGTGCCTTGTTGCAGCAGTATGGTGATCGCGTCCAGCTTCATGGTTTCCAGAACATGGCCAATGAGTGGCACAACATCGACCTGCTCTGCATCACCTCCCGCTTTGAAGGGTTGCCGCTGGTGGCCCTGGAGGCGATGGCTCACGGTATACCGGTTTGTACCTTTGCGGTGGGGGGCCTGGTCAATCTGATCGACCATAAATCCAATGGCTGGCTGGTGGAGCCCGGCCATGTGCGGGATATGGCGGAGCTGGTCAATTACTGGCTGCGCAGCGATGGGGTGGTGCGCAGCAAAATGAGTCAGGCGGCCCGCAACACCATAGCCCGCGGGTACAGCGTGAGCAACAGAGTGACCGATATTCTGGCTGTCTACGGCGCCTGAATCCCCAAGGGGAAACCCGCCAAAAACGAGTGGCCGCTGGCTACTCGTTTTTTTATGTGCCGGTGTTAGGGGGAGCAGGGGGCGGATTGCTTCTGTGATCACAATTGATGTGCCACAAAGATGCGCCATAAAAAAGGCCATTGCAGTGACAATGGCCTGATGGGCGTTGAGATGTGATTGAGGTTGGTGCGGCGGGATTAGCGCCCCTTCTTGCCAACCATGATGGCGATCGTCTTGCCGATGATATGCACATCCTGCACCAGCCAGCGCCAGGGGTGGAGCAGGGCGACCGAGTAGGCCAGGTCGAACGCCAACTTGCTGCGCACATCATCGAGCGACTCGTCGTAACCCTGATTGACCTGCGCCAGACCGGTAATGCCGGGGGCCACTTCATAGGTGCGTTCGATAAAGTACGGCACCGCATCTTCCAGCCGGTTGGCGATCCCGGGTCGCTCCGGGCGGGGGCCGATCAGCGACATCTCCCCTTTGAGCACATTGATAAACTGCGGCAGCTCATCGAGCCGGGTTTTGCGCAGAAAGTCGCCGCTGCGGGTGATCCGGCTGTCCCCCTTGCCACACCAGACCGGCCCGGTAGCCGCCTCGGCGTCGGCGCGCATGGTGCGAAACTTGATCATGAAAAAGAGCTCGGTATGGGTGGCGTGGCTGCGCCCGATCCGCAGCTGACGAAAGAACACAGGCCCCGGGCTATCGAGCCGGATGGCCAGCATGATCAGCGGCCACAGTGGCAGCGTCAGCAGCAGGCCAAGAGCGGCGCCGAGCAGATCCATGCTGCGTTTGACCACCAGGGTCAATCTTGGAATGGGGTGTGTCATACGGCTTTCTCCTGTGACATGAAACGTATGGGGGCGCGCAGGCAGTAGCGCAGGGTGCCCATGCCGTTGTACCAGTGTCCGAGTACCAGATAGTGGATCTTGCGAAACAGATTGGGCCAGGGGTGCACAGGGGTCAGCTGGATCAGGATGACCAGCAGATACCCCAGCAGTTGCAGCCCCAGCAGCAACTGAAACAGCAGGGATTGGGTGGCCAGCGGGATGGCGCAGAGCCACAGCAGGGTCAGGCAGAGCGGCATCAACACCCGCAGCCCCTTGCCACTGGCAAAGTTGAAGGCAACCCAGCCGAACTTGGGGTGCAGCAGGGGCAGCAACCGCAGCAGCTGCTGGGTGTTGCCGGCCCCGATCCGCTTGCGCCGTGTCGCCTCCAGCGCGGCATCCGAAATTTCCAGCTCCAGTGCGGCGCAGCGATTGTCATAGACAGCGCGATACCCCTTGGCGATGGCCTGCATCGGCAAGATGAAATCGTCGTTGATGGTATCGGCAGCCAGCGGGGTGAGGCACTCCCGGCGCATCATGTAAAAGGCCCCGTGAGCCCCCAGCATGCCGCCAAGGGCCGACTCGCAGAGTTTGATCTGGCTTTGATAGTGCCAGTAACTCTCCTCGCCCTGAGAGCCCGGTTGCCAGAAGCGGTATGCTTCCCCGACCACCCCTACCTTGGGATCGGCAAAATGGGCGACCGCCAGCAGCAGGCTGTCGATGGGCAGCAGGGCCGAGACATCGGTGAGGGCCACCAGATCGCTGTGCACCCGGGTCATGGCCTCGTTGAGCACGGCGACCTTGCCGCGATTGCGGGGGTGATCAAACAGCCTGATCTGCAACTGCTGCAGGGCGGGATCACCGAGCTGACTTAGCGCTATGGGGTAACTGTTGTCGCTGCAGCCGTCGAAATGCACATGCACCCACAGCTTGTCGGCGGGGTAATCGAGGCTGGCGAGGTTTTGCAGCTTGGCCGCGATGGTCGCCGCCTCGTTGTAGACCGGCATCAGCAAAGTGATGGTCGGCAGCGCCTCATCGGCGGCCTCTGCTTTGAATCCCCGATCCAGAGGGCGGGGCGGATTGGCTACCTTGCGTGCCTGCCGACCACCGAATTTGAGCAGCAGGGGATAGCCGACATGGTGGTAGACCACCAGTACAGCACACAGCCAGAACACGATCATGATCCATTCCATGGGATGCTCCTCTGGTCATCGGGTCGCTTGATCAGCGGCTGTAAAGCTGCTGATAGGCCTGAGCCATCCGGCTCAAGCTGCTTTGCTGGCACACAAACTCACGGGTGACGGCACGCAGGCTATGGCACTGCAGCAACCCTTGTGCCAGAAGCTGGGCAAGGCGGCCGGGATCCCGCTCCGACAGGATATGGCCGCTGGCCTGACAGACGATCTCTCTTGCCGCCCCCACGTCGCTCATCACCACCGGCACCCCGCACGCCTGTGCTTCCAGCACGCAAAGCGGCATCCCCTCCGCCAGTGAGGGGAGGCAGAAGAGATCCAGCCCCTGATAGAAGCGCGGCATGTTTTCGACCAGCCCCAGAAAATGGACCCGATGGGCGATCCCCAGCTGCTGACACTGTTGTTGCAACGCATTTTGCAAACTGCCGACCCCTGCCAACGCAAGATGCACCTCCTGCGGCAGGGCGCGGATCGCCTCCAGTAGCAAGGTGTGACCCTTGACCGACTCAAGGCGGGCGGCGCAGCCAATCAGTTTGACCCCTTGCGGCAATCCCATCTCCTGACGGGCGAGGGCGGCGGCGCCCGGGGCAAAGCGCTGCTCATCGATGCCGTTGGGGATCACGGTTGGCGACAGCTGGCCCAGCTTGGCCAGCAGCTGGTTGGCCACCGGCGTGGCATCGGCCACCAGAATGGGTTTGAAGGCGCGCAGCCCCCACAGGGCCAGCGTGCGCTGATGGGGATCATCGAGATACCAGGCATCGTGCTCTGTGTGTACCAGGGTGGGCACCCAGGCCAGCCGACTGGCCAGACCGCCATAGAGCATGGGCCCCAGATGGTGGGTATGTACCGCGGCGGGCTTGAGTTGGCGCAGCAGCCGAGTGAGCCGCCAGAGGGTTGCCAGCGACCAGCCCGCGGGCTTTTCCAGACAGTGAATATTGCCAGCAAAGGGATGCAGGGCGGGCCACGCCCTTAGCACATCCCCTTTGCGCCCTTCGAGGGAGATGATATGCACCGGTTGATCGGCAGGGCTTGCCTGAGTGAGGTTGAGCACCATGGTCTCCAGCCCGCCGGGGTGCAGGTGCTGCACGATTTGTACGACAGGTTGCATGACAGGCTGAACGATAGGCTGGGCGCTGGCGCCCCTGTGGGGATGGGCTCTGTGCGACGGGGTTGATGACAACATGGTTCGCGCTCCGGCAAGGGAAGGGGTGACACCCCGGATAGCGGGAGAATGCGAATCTTGTACCACTCTTGCGATCTGCCCACAGAGGCGATCATCTCCTCTGGTGGCACTGCCTTTGCATCGTGCGGGGGGAGGGCTTTTCTCAGGGAGTGATGCCATGCCTGTCCAGTTCTATTACAACCTCTACATCATTCTCTTTGCCGCCTGGCGCCGTCGTTATCTGCTGGTGATCCCGGTGCTGGTGATGCCGCTGGTGGGCGTGACGGTCGGCCTGCTCACCCCCAAGGAGTATGAGAGCCGCACCACCTTTATGGTGCCGCAAGATGCCAACCAGACCCCGACCCTCAAGGATCTGATCACTCAGGAGAGCCTGAAAGATCGCTTTGCGGTGCTCGAAGCCCTGCTGCGCAGCCGTTATGTGCTGGACGGGGTAGCGCGGGATCGTGGCCTGGTCAATGACGAGACCCCCCCAGCTCAGCGCGATGCCATCATGGACTGGCTCTCGAGTGCCGTCTCGCTGCGGCTGATCGGCGATGAGGTGATCGAGATAAAGGTAAAAGCGGATTCGGCGGCCAACAGCGCCGGTTTGCTCGAAGCCATTTCACGGCGCTTTTTCTTCAACCTGCTCAGCAAGGGGCGCCAGTCGGCGGAATCGTCCGAACGTTTCTTGCAAAGCCAGCTCGACAGCCGCCGCAGCGAACTGCAAGAGGCCGAGCAGCTGCTCGCCGACTTCAAACGGGAGCATGCCAGCGCCTTACCCCAGCAGCAGAGTACCAACGTCGCCCGTCTTTATGGTTTGCAGGAGCGCTATGCCGAGAGCCTGATCACCTTGCAGCAGGCCAAGGCCCGGGTAGATCAGCTATCGCTGGGGCAGGAGAGCCAGCTGGCCCGCCAACTGGATGAGAAGCTGCAACTGATGCGCACCGAGCTGGTGTTGCTGCGAGCCCGCTACAGCGACGAGCATAGCAAGGTGCAGAGTCTGCGCTATCAGATTGATCAGTTGCAGCAGGAGTTCGAGCAGCTCAAATCCCAACCGGATATGGCCCGCGGGCCCGAGTGGCAACTGGCCCAGACGCAGCTGACGGAGGCGGAGCAAAACGCCGCCGGCCTGAAGAACCAGCTCGATGGGCTGGACAAGGTGGTCGACTCCCAGGGCGATACCGAGCGCCAGCTCGCCGAGCTGGAACGGGATCTGGCGGTCAAGCGCACCCTCTATCAGGATTTGCTGCTGCGCTATGAAAAGGCCAAGGTGACCGGCGATCTGGGCAACTTCGAGCAGGGAGAGCGGATCAAGGTGATCGACAAACCCTTTGCCCCCAGCAAGCCGAGCAACTACCCGCTCTGGCTGTTTCTGTTGGCAGGCATTGTTGGCGGGCTGGGGCTCGGCTGCGGTCTGGCACTGGTGGCCGAATTGGCGGATGCCAGCCTGCGCCGCTCCGATCAACTGGCCGCCCTGGTCAAGGCGCCGGTGCTAAGCCGCATTCCCTACTGCGAGCCGGTGCCGGACTATCCATCCCACAGTGATCAGGCGCTCGATGGGCAGGTGCTGCCCTTGTCACCAGAACCGGGTTGATTGCCACAAAAGCTGGCTATCAGCCGGAATCTGAATATTTCTGATTAGGCCTCTTAATGAGGCCTTTTTTATATCATGCAAATAGCGGAGTAAACATCGCGGCAAGCCCCATAAAAGAGGAGATAGACTTCATTTTCTGTTTGCGTTTCTTGACGGTGGTTTTACCCAGTGGTACAAGTGGAGCCGACTCAAATCTATTGATAATGGACTCATAAATTAGTCGCTGGTTGGTAATACAGTGATTTTAATATTATCTATTGGTTGTGATGACGAGTGGTAGAGCGGAGTTAGATGGAAGGCGTTACTAACACATTAATAGCGCTTTCCATCTAATTACTGTTATGTGAATTATTGGAATCCTACGTAAGAGATTGAAATATGATTTCTGAAGACAACTGGCAAGATCACTATTGGAACTATCTGGCTCGCCTCGAAGTCAGTGCAATCGACCGAAGTTTTGAAGACTTAAAGCCTTGGGATTCTTTAGCTGAAGATTGTATGAACTTAGCTATTAAAGCTCCATTTCTCAAAGGTAAAAACTCAGGTTCAAAATCCATCAAACTTTCTGCTGCATTTTTGAAGCGTACCATGAGTGATTTTAGAGGTGCGTGGTTATTGATTAATTGGGGTTATCCTTACCAAGCTGCATGTGTCGCTGCTTCGCTTTATGAAAATGCACTTGTTGTTAATTGCCTTGTTGAGTGTCAAGACTTGGCTGATGAAGTTCTACTTAACAAGAATGGTGATGTTCCTTGGGGGGCTCAAAAACTTTGCAAAATGGCAGCATACAAAGATTTATACGGGAGCGTTCCGGATGAATTTCCAAATAATGATGAATTTAATACGGCTTGGAAAATGTGTTATCACAACTACAAGCTATTGTGCAAAATGAAGCACCCTACGTTACAACAGGTAGCAGATGAGACAAGGTCTGCCTTGAATCATAAAGGAGAGTTTGCAGTTATCCCATTACCGGACACTCGTAACGAAAGCCTCGCTTTGAAGCATATGTTGATGATTATCTGTATTTCCAAGCTGTTCTCTGCCACCAAATGTTTTGCAAAGGCTGTCGATTGTGCTTCTGATGATCCTGAATATGAGCAATTTTACAGTGAAGCACTAAAAGTGTACTCAAATTTAAAAAGATGTATCGGTGAAAGTAAAATTAAGAATATTTCGATCAAAGCATATGGGTTTAAATTCACATAACAAACTGTTTAAGAGTGGTGAAATTACATGTCAATATGGCAATAACGTCACGACCGGAGCCAGTTCGAGAGTAAGTGTTTTTGGGGAGGGGCGAAGTGGCAACCTGGGAGGGTTTTGATGAGTTTAATAGAAATATTGTAAAAAGACCGCGAACGTCCGATTACGCTTCGCTAATCGAACCTACAGCCCTTGCTTCCGGAAAATATCGAATGCTGCAAGGCAGCTTATTTTAAACGTGAGGATCGATGAATCAACCCATGGCGCTCACTGATGGTTACACGTTTTGCATCGCAGGCACCGGTACGGAATACCGCTTGTGCGCTCCCTATCTGCTCCCCGAAGCGGTAGACCCAATAGCTATGCTGGCAGTTGCCAATCAGTCCCTCGCCCTGCATCCCTATGCTGCATTATCACAAGATGCTTCAAAAGCTCGGAGCGCTGCCGCCTTTATGTTGCTATGTGTGGGACGAGCCGCTCAGGCAGAAGCCATTCTCCGAGAGGTGATCTCCGCGCAGATGGTTTCAGAGGACGATGTTGCTCGCGTTAGCTCAGAACTACGCCTGGTGCAGGTTTTGCAGCGGCTCGACCGTTTGGACGAAGCTGTCAGCTTGGCCTCCCAAGTAGTTGAACGGTTGCAACCAAACTCCCTTATGCTGCATTTCGCATTGCATCATCTTGGCAAGGCTCTCGTACAGACCGGCGCCTATGATAACGCTCGCGCCGTGCTCTCAGAGGCGCTCTCTCTACGCCGGGCTCTTGGCAAGAGTGAACTTATTGCATCCACTCAGGAGGCGTTATCGTTGTTGCCCTCAGAAGAACAAGCGGCGCAGCATCCATATGGTCAGACTTGGCATATTGGTCAATCGGGCTAATTTCGTCAGGGCGACTAGCCTTTTCGCGCTGTATTCAGGTCATCACCGCCACAAAAAAATCAGGGAGCTATAGCTCCCTAATCGCGACACACGGGGTGATAAATCAGCCGATGGCGGGGGTCTGTTGCCAGTTGGCTTGCAGCAGGCGTCCTTGGTTACGGCGCTGATAGCGCCAGGCCAGCAGTAGCGGCATACCGAGCAGCAGCTGGGCGGCCAGCGGGATCTCCTCTATGGGGGCGGCCAGTGCACCTTCCGGAATAATGCCCCCCTCAATTTCGGCAGCCAGTTTGAGCTCCAGCGCATTGCCAAAGTCGGCAAAGGTGGTGGCATTGATGACAAATGCATCCTGACCGCCCGCCACGTTCTCCACATACCACTCTTGCAGCACCCCATCGGCATAGTCCTGACCTATGGTGATGCCGTTGATGGTATCGATGCCGGAGGCGAGCAGTTGATCCCGCACGGTGGCGGTATCCAGCCCTGCGTTCTGGATCCCGTCACCCGACACATCCATCACCTGGCGGGCGGCGGTGAAGTTGTTGGTATCAAACTGCTGGGCACCAAAGGCCATGGCCGAACCGGGGGCCGTCATCCCCGCATAGGGGCGAACCAGGGCATCCAGGGTGGCGGCGAAGTTGTTGATGGAGGTCATGTCGTAGAGGTGGAACCAGTCGGTCATCACGCTCTGCTGGTTGCTGCTGCTCCACATGATCATCTGTACGGCGATGGACCCGAGTTTGCCGCCACTGGTGTCGAGGATGGCGCTTTGTACATCCTGACTGTAAAAGGCGTCCACATACCCCTGTAATTGCAGATTGAATTCCGATGAACTGACGCTGCCCGACACATCCATCAGCAGTTGCAGTTCGGTATCGACTTCGGTCAAGGCGTATGCGGGGGAGGTTACCAACAACATCCCCAGCAGCCCTGCCAACGGTTTGAGTTTCATTGCTCACTCCTTCTCCCTGGCGCTAGTGCCAGCAGGGGGAATGAATAAAGCGTGCCAGCTTTGGCGAATCCTCTGACTTGGCTTGATCCGGGTGAGGTTGGGCAGGCATGGAACTTGCGAGAACTTGCGTCAGCGGTCAAAAGCGCTGATAACCGGCAGGAGTTGCGATGGAGATCCGTCCCTGGCAGTGGGCACCCAACTGGCTGCTACTTGGTTTGGCCAATCAGTGGGGCATGGTGTGGCTCAATATGGGTCACTTCAACCTGCTGGTGGTGTTGCTGATTGCTATCTGGTGGCAAATTGCATTGCGGGTTGCACCGAGCTGGCGCCCGCATCCACTGGCGCTCGCCCTCTTTATCCTGCTGATCCTGATCCCCAGCGCCAGTTGCAAGGCGCTGGCCTGTCTGCAGTTGGTGGCCTCGCTATGGCGCCGTCATCAGAGTGGCGATGAGCGGGCGGTGTTGCAGATTGTGCTCGCCTTTACCGTGGCGGTGTTGTGGGGGCAGCAGGTGTTTGCCCTGCTCTCTGGCCCTGTGCTGGCCCTCGATGCCTGGGGGGTAGGCCAGTGGTTGCAGCTGCTGGGCTGGGAGACTCGCCTTGATGGCAATCGCATCGAGCGGTTGGGGGGCCATGCCCTGATTGTGCTCAAGGGGTGCTCCTCGTTTTCTCAACTCTATCTGGTGGTGCTCTCCTGGCTGGTCTCCTGCTGCTGGCTGGCGCCGGATCGGCCCCTCTACCGGCAGTGGCCCATGTTGCTGCTGGTTTGCCTGCTCTATATCGGGGCCAATCAGCTGCGGCTGGTGCTGATGAGCCTGGATCTGCGCTGGTATGGCTGGCTGCATACCGGCTCGCTGGCCCAGCTCTACCAGTGGGCCATCATGCTGCTGGTGATGACCATTCTCTTTATCCGGGGGCGCCGTGATACGTCTATCTAGGGGATATCTACGGTTGGTGGCGTTATCAGAGCCGGGTGGTCAATATGATGCTGCTGGTGATGACCATCCTGTTTCTAAGGGGGCGCCATGATGCGTCTATCTAGGGGATATCTGTTGCTGTTGCTGGTGGCGCTGCTCAGTGCTGCCGCCATGGGCTGGCGTTATCAGAACCGGGCAGTTAACGAGGGAGCCAAGCCGATGCTGCGGGAGCTGGTCCAGATGGGCTGGCGCTTGCGGGTGGCTACGCCGGTATTGGGCGGCACCTATGTCAGCTATCAGCTGGCCCATCCCCGCTGTGATGGTCTGCTGCAGGCCATGCTGGTGGCGCCGGATAGCGAGGCGATGTCAGTGACGCTGGCGGGTGAAGGGATGAGTCAGGGGGTGATGTTTTTAGGCGAGCTGCACCAGAGTCCGCCGCTGATCTCGTACCGTCTGACCCAGGGTTGGCGCAAATTGTGGGGGCTGGCACCTTATCCCCTCTATCGGGTGGCCTTGCCGACTTCTTGCGTTGACATTATTGCGCCGCCGCTGGGGTGACCGACCCCGATTCACCGTTTGGCAGAATGCGGATCAGCAAGGTATTGGGGGCCAGCATGGGGTCATAGCGGGGCTCCAGTTCAATGGCGCGAGCTCCCAGCAAGCGGGTGAGGGCTGTCAGTCGCACGCTCGCCATCCGCGCACTCTCCAGCATGTCGGTTTGCAGCCCGGGGCCGCTTACCAGCGCAATTCGGGCCGGATCCTTGCGTCCTAAAAACTGATGCAGCAGCTGCTCCTGATCCGCTGGCAGTTGTGTCTCCGCTTGCTGGTACTGCAGTTGCAGCTGGGGCTGTTCGGCCATTTGCTGTTCCCGCAACTGGTTGAGGATTGGCAGGGTCTCATTGACCGGCTCCTGACGGGCGCAACCGGTGAGGATCAGCAGCGGCAACATAAGGGGCAACAGGCGGCGTAGGGCGCTGTCTTTGGCTGTGGAGCGGGGAGTCTGGTTGGCCATACGCAGTCACTTCAGGAGGATGAGTTGGCACCAGTTTGCAATGTTTTCAATCCCTTGGCCAGTTGTTCAATCTCGCGGCGCCACTGGATCCAGGCGGCAGAGGGCAGTTGCTCTGCCACCTGCCAGCGGGTCGGCAGCTGATCGCGCAGGCGCTCCAGCAGCAGGGCGGCCTCCACCTGATAGCGGGCCTCCTGCTCCAGCCAGGCGAGCCAGCGCAGATCTTCGATGGCTTGCTGCAACAGCAGCAGATCGTGAGAGAGGCGGTGCGCCTCGCAGGCTTGCGGGCCGAGCAGCATAAAGTCGCTCTCCCGCCCGTCGGTGGGGTCATAGGGCAGGGCGGTGGGCATGCGGCCATGCCACTGCAAATAGCCTTCGGCGCCGCTTTGCCACAGATAGAACCCGGCGGCTCTCGGGGTGCCCAGATTGTAAAACCAGGGGGTGACCTTGTGCTGGCGCACTCGCGCCACATCGGTTTTGTCGGCGCCAAAGCCTGCGTTGATCAGGGCAATCTCCACCTCTGCCAACAGACCAACCTGACCCGGATGATTGAAGTGGCCCGCGCGGATCACCGCCGGATCCCGCCGTTTCATCTCCCGCGCCAGGGTGGTGATGGCGGGCAGGGTGGCGAGATCCGGCTCATCAAACAGGCTCCATGCCAGCGGGGGCAAGCCGCTGGCGGTCAGCCCCTGTTGCCGCGCCTGCCACTGTTCGAGCTGGCTGGCAGGGTCGCCCCCCCAGCGTTTGAGCGGGGTATAGGCCAGCAGGGGCGGCACAAAGCCGAGCCCGGCCGCTTCTCCCATGATCTCCCGCATCCCCGCTTCATCCTGTGGCAGGGCAGGCGAGAGGCCGCTGATCCCGAGCTTGGCGAGCCGCTGCAGATCGCAGCGACTGGCCTCGGCGATCTGCTCTTTTAACGCCTCGGGATTGGGGCTCAGCCAATTCAGATAAGGGGGCGCTTCGACATAGATGCCGACCGGCTTGCTGGCCGCGGGCAGAGTCAGCGGCAGCACCTCGATAGTCAGTGGCAACTGCACCAGTTGCTGTTGGCTAAGCAGCTGAATATTGCCCAGATAGCGCCCCGCCGGCGCATCGCGGGGGATGGTGATCTGCAACACCAGACGCCGAGGTACGTCTGCCAGCAGAGTGAGCCCGGCGATCCCCTCGACCAGCTCCTGATCCGAGGGCGCCAGCAGGGTGCCGCTCGCCTGCGGGCGAACCAGATGCCACTTGCCGTAATAGGGGGTCAGCGCCAGCGGCGATCCTGCCTGCTCGGGGGGCTGGATCACCAGCAAGGGGGCCGGATCGTCGGTGGCGGCGTGGATGGCAAATTCCAGCAGCAGCTGGCTGCCACGGGCGGCCAGCACCGGTTGAGCAGCCTGCTTCAACGCATCGACCGCAGATGCCGGGGCGATCTGCAGGGTTGGGGCGGCATCCGTAATCGGCGTGAGGCTCAGTTGCTGCGCAGCTGGGGCTGGGGTGGGGGAATAGGGGGCCAGAGTCCACTTTTCCAAAAACAGCTGGCGCTGCTTGGTCAGCACGAGTGCGGTAGCGTCAGCCAATACGGAGAGATCTTTTCCACTATTCGGGAGAGCCTCTTTGCTGGTGGGGGCCGGAGAGGGGGCAAGCAGCAGCCCTGCCAGGTATTTGGCATCCGGTGAGTGGCCCACCAGTGTAATAGTGAGCGAGCCGCCGGGGTGGTTCAGGGTGACATGGACCGGGCCGCCTTGACGCGCCCCGAACAGCTGCCAGGGATCCGGATTTGGCAGTGCCTCGCGGGATTGTCCCGCCAGATAGCGCTGCGTGAGCCACTCCTGTGGTTGCCACTGTTCGGCCCAGATGGGCTCGCCATTGACCAGCACGCTGCGCTCGAAGGGATGGGGCAGGTACTCCCATTCACCTGGGTCATCCAGCCAGAGGGTGAGCTGGTAGCGACCCTTGGCGACCTCCAGCCGTACGCCATCCAGATTGCGCAGTCCATCGCGAACCAGGGCATCGCCGGAGGGGCGCAAGATGGGGGTGGGATGGCCAATCAGCCGGGGATCCCCCGGGCTCAGGGGCTCAAAGCCGGTAAAGCGGGGGGCGGTGGAGGCCCCCAGATCCAGCGCAATGGTGCCCTTAGGCAGGGTCAGACCGGGCACCCAGTACCAGCGGTGAATGGTCATGGAGGGGGCGTTATCGGCCATAAAGAGATAGAGCTTGGTGAGTTTGTCCAACGCCAGCGCTCTGGGTTGGCTGGTGCGCCACTCGCTCAAGGCAAAGCGCTGGGTGAAGGGGCCGGGTGCGACAATCCGCTCCAGATTGACCCGGCTGCGGTAGTTGACCGAGGCCTCGTCGTCGATACGCAGGATCAGGGTTTGCGGGTGGGCGCTGGGGTTATGGCCCTCGATCACCAGTTCATCATCGCTGCCTATTGGCCAGTTGTGGGTGCTCAGATCGAGCCGCTGGGGTGTCTGGTTGCCTGTCAGGGGCAGCGGGGTCTGCCCCTCCAGCCGGGTAGTGGCCATTGCTGCATTGGCGCAGAGCAGGGTAACCAGCCAGAGCCCTCTGCTCATCCGGCCAGCCCCTTCAACCAGTTGTTCAGCTCGGCAGCCTTGTGATCCCAGCTTTGCAGGGCCACCTGCTGTTGGCGCGTGTGGCGCCCTTCGCTGCGGGTGAGCCCCTCCCAGCCACTCTCCTGAAACCAGCCCGGATTGGATTGATCAAAGGCGGCCCGATTGATGGCCTGGGCCAGGCTCTCCCCATCGTGGGGGAGCTGGATCTGATCCCGATAGCCATCGAGGGCCGGAAAATCGGTGCTGACGATGGGTCGCCCTGCGGCCAGATACTCGCGCAATTTCAATGGATTGCAGGCACGGATCTGGGCGTTGTCGACAAAGGGCAGCAGACTCACCTGCCAGTGCTGGGCATAGGCCGCCAGCGTGTGATGGGGACGGGGCCCCAGCAGATGGATATTGGGGAGCCCCTTGAGGGGGGAGATATCGGTCTGGACCGGGCCAATCAGCACCAGATCCCAATGGGGCAGGGCGGCGGCCGTCTCTGCCAGCAGGGGGATATCAATCCAGTCGCTCAGGCTGCCGTAAAATCCGGCAATGGGGCGGCCGGAGGGGAGATCCGCTGGCCGCTCTCTGGGGGGCATAAACAGTTCGAGATCCACGCCGTGGCTGAGGAGCCGGGTTTTATGGGGGGGGAAGCGGCTGGCCAACGCGGGGCTGGCGGCCAGAATGAGATCCGCTTTTTCCACCAGTCGGGCCTCGCAGTGGGCGATGGCCTGATGATCCACCCCCGCCAGCGCCGAGAAGTCATCGCCGCAGTAGTAGATCACCGCCCGCTCTTCGAGCTTGCCAATCAGATCGACGGCGCTGGGCAGGGAGATCCAGAGCAAGGGGCGATCCAGCTCGGGCAACTGGCGCCGGATCTGCGCCGCCAGCCAGTGGCCATTGATCTTGCCCGCCAGCCGACTGCCCGGCAGCGGCAAGGCGAGCGGCGGCAGAACCCGGGGGCTGCTGACCTCTGATGGCGCAACCGACTGGCCGCCAGCATGGCGCGCACCGCGCAGCACGGCCCCCAGTTTGCGGACGATACGGGTGAGATCATGAAGGGTAAAGCGGGGGCAACGCATGCCGATGGAGTTGACCCAGAGCACTTGATAATCGGGCAACAGACGTTTGATCAAGTGTTGGGTGCTGGAGGGGTGCTGGCCCCAATCCTCGCCCAGCACCACCAGTTGCGGCAGTGTGTGTGGTTTCATGCAAAGGTCTCCGAAGCGTGTGCGGGGTCGCGGTGATCTTGTGGCTGCAAGGGGCGCAGTACGGTGGCCGGTACACCCGCTGCCAGCACGCCGGCGGGCAGATCCCGGGTGACGACACTGCCAGCGGCGACAATGGTGCCAGCGCCTATGGTGACGCCGGCCATCACCATCACCCCTGTGCCAAGCCAGACATCCTGCTCCAGCATAATGGCCCCCACCTGTTCATCGCGATCCGGCAGGCCCCGGGCGCGATCGCGGGCATTTACCGGGTGCCCCGGGTAGCCCGCCAGAAAGGCACGCCCTGCAATCCTGACGTTATCCCCCAGCACTATCTTGCTTCCCACCGCCAGGGTGGTCTGCCAGCCAATCCCGACATTGCGGCCAATGACCAGCCTTGGTGTCTGGCTCGATGCCCGGCCGCTTATGGTCATGGCGGCGCTGAGACGGCAGTCGGCGCCGATCTCGATGGTGACCGGACCGCTGATATAGGGGATGCCGCCATAGAGGTAGAGGCGCGGGGCGGGGGCCGTGAGGCGAGATTGAAACAAGGGGGTCCACCAGAGGGTGCGGGTCAGGGTCGCCAGCGCGTTGCTGATCAGCAGATAGAGCCGATAAAGCAGCCGATGCAGGGGAGGGATCACGGGGAATGACCAGTGGCGGGCACTTTTGGCCAGGCTCCATACCCGGCGGGCCAGTGGCGTTTCCCCCTGTTTGGCCCAGCTTTTCATCCGGTGCAGGTTGATGGTGTTCATGGCGACCTCTCCCTCTGGTGCAGTCCGTTGCTCGCTAAGCAGAAAGCAGGGATCGGGCCAACAGGACGACCCCTGTTAGAACGAGCTAAATGGGGCTAAGAGGAGGGGCAGATTGCGCCGGTCGGTGCAATTTGCAGCCCGCGTTGTGCAAAACGCAAATGCCAGTCTCATTCTGGGCTTGTTCAGACCGGTTAAGCCGCGCAGAGGGGCTATCGCTTCTGGGCGGGAGTGAGTGGCGTGGGCTTTGCATTAGCGGTAGCTGACCCGAAGCGGGATGCTTCGGGAGGCTGGGAGGCCCTATGAAACTTGGTGTGAACCAGATTGCCATGCTCTATTACGCCGGTGGCTTGCTCCTGATGAAGGGGATCTCCCTGCTGATGCTGCCGGTGTTGACCCATCAGCTGCTGCCTCGCGAATACGGCCAGCTGGAGGTGCTGCTGACCCTCATCAATCTGGGTTCCCTTATTTTGGGCTTCGGGCTGGTGGATGCCCTCTACCGCTTTGCCGGATTGGCGAAAGATGAGCAGGAGCGCCAGCAGGTGGTGGCCCGCATGTTTGGTCTGGTCTGGATGATCGCCCTGGCCAGTCTGGTGCTGCTCTGGCTGCTGGCGCCTGTGGTGCAAGCCTGGCTGCCGGTTGAAACCCGCCTTGCGGATGTGCGCTGGGTGCTCTGCGCCCTGCCGTTTGAAGGGGTGATCGGCGTGCCGCTGGCATGGCTGCGGATGCGCAATCAGGCCCGGCTCTTTTTCGTGGCGACCGCAGGCAAGGCGGTGATCCAGTCGGTGCTGACCGGCTGGTGGCTCTGGCTCGGTTGGGGCGTGAGCGGGGTGCTGGCCTCCGGCACCCTGACCTGCGTTGCACTGGCGCTGCTGCTGAGTCTCTGGCAGTGGCGAGATAGCGGGATCCGCTTTGACTGGCAACACTATCGGCCGCTGCTGCGCTATGGATTGCCCCTGGTGGTGAGCGGGCTGGCAGGCTTTGCCCTGAGCGGACTGGATCGCTGGTTGCTGGCCGATGTGGTGGGGGAGGCGCTGCTTGCCTACTACGCCGTTGCGGGCAAGCTGGCGCTGGCGGTGGGGTTGTTGCTGCAACCCTTTGCCCTCTGGTGGTATCCCCGCCGTTTCATGCTGCTGCGTGAGCCGGATGGACTGCGGCTCAATGCCCACTACAGCGTGATGGGGTCGGTACTGGGGTTTGTCACCGCGGGGATTGTTGGGCTCACTGCTCCCTTGCTTATTCGCTGGCTGACCCCGGAGAGCTATCACGGGGCGATCGCCTATATTCCGCTGCTGGTGCTGGGCATGGCGGTACGTAATGTCTCGGACTTGCTCAATGTCGGCTGCTTTAGCGGCGAGAAGAGCAATGCCCAGATGGTGATCAATCTGGGCTGCAGCGCCCTTGGGGTCGCAGGCTTTCTGCTCGCCATCCCCCCCTTCGGGGTTGCCGGGGTGATCTGGACCCTGCTGCTGGTCTATCTGGTGCGGGCGCTGGCCTTTTATCTGGTGAGCCAGCGGTTGCTGCCGCTGCCGTATCGCCTCTCGACCCTCTGGGCCAGTTCGCTTGGGGCGCTGGCGATGGTCTGGCTCGGCCAATGGTGGGCAGGATCATGGCTCGTCTAACGCCAGCCATCTGGGCAAGCGCCATCTGTCTGGTGCTGGCCCTGCTCTGGTGGCGGCTGCCCCATCCCTTGCTGCTACCGGTGCTCGGCCTTGCCATTCCCGCCATCTGGTTTGCCCTGCGCTGGCCCTTCTTGATGGTGCTGGGGTTTGTTACTTTCTCCTTCTTTCGGCTGCATGAAGTGTTCCCCCAGCTCTATCCCCTCAAGATCCCGCTGCTCTTCTCGCTGGCCGCCATCGGCGCGCTGGTCTGGCACATTTTGCTGACCGGCCGGATCAAGCCCTACTGGAGTCCAGCCCTGAGCTGGCTGACGGCCTTCTTTGTGATGGTCTCCATCGGTGTGCTGTTTGCCAGCAACCGGGGCGAGGCGATCGCCACCTGGACCGGCAGCTACAGCAAGATCTATCTGATGACCCTGGCCACCGCCTGGCTGGTGCGCACTCCGGGGGATTTTGCGCTGGCGGTGCGCACCTTCGTGGTGGCGGGCTGTCTGGTGGCGCTGGTGGCCCTCTACAACAAGGCGAGCGGAATTGGGCTGGTGGAGGGGACCCGGGTAACCATAGGGCGCGAGCTGGGCTCTGTGCTGGGGGATCCCAACGATCTGGCGCTGGTGCTGCTCTTTCCTGCCGGCTTTTCGCTGAGCTTGCTGCTCAATCAGGGCAATGGGGTGGGGGGGCGTTTACTGGGGGGGCTCGGCTTTGCGCTGACTGCGGCCGCCATTATCGCCACCCAGAGCCGCGGTGGCTTGCTTGGCGTGTGTGCGGTCAGCGGCCTGTTTGCCTGGCAGCGGGTGAAGTCGAAAACCCTGTTGATCTCGATGGGGATGGTCGCGCTGGTGGTGCTGTTTGCCGCCGCCGGGATCAGCGATCGGGCATCTGGCGGCGCCGCCGAGAGCGGGGTCGATGCCTCGGCCATGGGGCGGATCTACGCCTGGCAAGCGGCCTGGGGCATGGCGCTGGGCCATCCGCTGGTGGGGGTGGGCTTGTCCAATTTCTATTACAACTACTTCTTCTACAGCCCCCATTGGGACGGGCTCAATCATGCGGTGCACTCCACCTGGTTCGGGGTGCTGGCTGAAACCGGTTTTGTCGGGCTGGCGCTGTTTATCGGCATGGTGACGGTGACCCTGCGCAGTTGCTGGCGTTGCCAGCTTGCTGGCATGCCTCCTGCAGTGATCACGGCTATGCAGGGGGTGATGGCCAGCATGGTGGGGTTTGTGATTTCGGGATCCTTCCTGACCCAGGGCTTTACCTGGCCCATCTATCTGGAGCTGGCGCTGGCCGTCGCCGCCATCAAGTACGTGCAGCAGGCGGCCACAGAGGTGAAGGCCACCGCTGCGGATCATCAGGAGGCAACCCGGTTGCCGGCAGTGCCACCAAAGGGAGCAAGAGGATGAACGCAACCCCTGTTTTGCTGGTTCACTACGGAGAGGACTGGATCCGCGGCAGCGAACGCTGCCTGCTGGATCTGCTGGCCCACCTCGATCGCAGCCGGTTTACGCCCCTGCTCTGGTGCAATAGCCCGACGCTGGCGGCAGAGGCGGCCACCCTCGGGGTAGAAACCATGGTCGAGCCGTTCAGCCTGCTGCTGGGATGGCAGGCGCCCCGTTTTGATCTTGCAGCCCATCGGCGCCTCTCCGGGCGAGCCAGAGAGCTCATCACCGAGCGGCAGATTGGGCTGGTACATGCAAACAGCGCGGCCCCTTGTCAGTGGCTGGTGGGTGTCTGTCGAGTGTTGCAGGTACCGCTGGTGTGCCACCTCCATGCCCGTTATCAGCCCAGAGACAGATTCAGCCTGCGGGTTCATCAGGCAAGCGTGCTGATCGGGGTGAGCGAGCCGGTGTTGACCGGTTGGCGCCAGGATGGCTGCGCGGCCGAGCGGTTGATCCGGGTACCCAACGGGGTGGATGCCGCTCGCCTGAATGGCGGTGCTCACTGGCCGGTCGTCGGCATGTTGGGCTTACCCCCGGGGGATATGATCATCGCCACCGTCGGCTCATTGATCAAACGCAAGGGGATTGATCTGCTGATCCGCTCGCTGGCTGCCCTGATGGCATCGGGGGAGGAGGCTCAGTTGCTGATTATTGGCAGCGGTCCGGAGCGGGAAGCATTGATGGCGTTGGCTGTCGAGCTCGGGGTGGCCGAGCAGGTCCACTTTCTCGGCGAGCGACCAGACAGTGCCGCTATCTTGCGGGGCGGGGTGGATCTGCTGGTCTCCGGAGCCCGTGAGGAGGTGTTTGGTCTGACGTTGGCGGAGGCGGGCATGTTGGGGCTCCCGGTCAGTGCCTACCGAGTGGGCGGTATCCCCGAAGTAGTGGAGGAGGGGGTGACCGGCTTGCTGGCAACCCCGGGGGATTGGGCCGAGATGGCTGATCACTGGCGGCAATTGAGTAATCCTCAACCCCGATGTGCGATGGGGCGGGCAGCTCAGCTGCATGCCGCACAGTTGTTCACGGTGGCGCGCTACGTTGACGGGGTCACGGCGGTGTGGGACGCCGCGCTGGCTGGTCGTTGGCACGCCACGGCCCCCACACCCTTCCGACCGCTCATTCACTGGGCGGGGCAACGACTCCTTGCCAGAGGTCGCAATATGCTGGCGAGTGGGATGGCAAAAGTGGCGCAAAGAGTGCAACTGGGGTTTGGTCGCCGCAAGGTGCCAGAGTAAGGGAGCAGCAAGATGAGCATGCAAACTGAGCCGGTGTTTGGAAAGATCATCGTCGTGGATCCCATCCCGTTTCGCGGTGGCTCCAAGGTTGCGACCGAAGTGCTGCTCGATGAGTTGGCCAAGCGGATGCCCGGGCTCACATGCCATGTGTTGACCCAGGATCCCGACTCCTGGCCCCGCTGTGAGCATCATTCCCTTTGGCTGCCCCACATATTGAAGGGGCGGGAGTCCGGCATCGGCTATCTGCTCAAACAGGGGTGGCAAACCTTGCTGATCCTCTGGCTGGTGTTGCGTCTGGGGGAGGTGAAGTGCCTGGTGGCGGCGTCAGGGCCTGGGGTGGATCTCTGTTGTTACTGGGCGGCCCGCTGGTTGCGGTGCCGGGTGGTTCAGCTGATCCATGGCCCTGTGGGGTGCTCGGGGCTCTCTGCCAGAGCATTGCAACGGGCGAGTTTTGTGTTTTATCTGGAATCAACCCGCAGCTCCCTGGCGGCATTGCTGGCCCGGCTTGGCGAGACCGAGTTCCCGTCACACTGGCAGCCATTTACCAATGGTTTGAGCGAGATTGATTGGCCCAAAGCGACTCTGGGGGGGCCTCGTATTTTGTGGGCGGCCTCGTTGCTGCGCTGGAAGGGACTGGAGACCATGCTGGCCGCCCATCAACTGATCCCTGACGCTCGCCCCGAGCTGATGGTGTGCTATCTGCAGCCCAAGGGCACACTGCAACCCTGCAGCCAGCCCCAGCCACAACTGCCAGACACCTATTGGTATGCCAACCCCGCCAATCTTGACGAGATCCGAGCTCAATGCGGCATTTTTGTCTCCACCAGTCATCAGGAGCCCTTTGGCCTCTCCATTCTGGAGGCCATGGCGGCAGGATTATGCGTAGTGATCCCGGCCGATGGGGCCTGGTGGGATCGACACCTCACCGATGACGTGAATTGCCGCAAATATCAGCCAAACGATCCCGGCGATCTGGCGCAGGTGCTGGCCAGCCTCAACACCATGCCCGACGTGGTCAAGCGACTTGGCCATCATGCCCGCCTGCATGCCATGGTCCATTACAACGCGGCAGATACCTATCAAAGCACACTGGATCAGTGGGAAGGCATGTTGCGATGGGATGCGTTGAGCCTTGCCGTGCATGGTTAGCGCGCAGTGATTCCCCACGGGAAGGATGGTGGCGTATGAGGGACTTATGGTCAGACTGGTTGCGGGAGGCTGGGTGACTCCGCCACTCTGATGCAGTTACGGCCGGATGATTTGGCGGTGTAGAGCGCAGCATCAGCCAGTTTGACCAGTTCAGATGGCTGCCAGTGACTCGATGGTCTGAGGCAGGCAACACCCATGCTAACTGTCACCAGACCGTTGGCATTTTGTGCGTGTGGCTGCGCCAGTGCAAAAATCAGCCGCTGGATATGTTGGGCAATTTCATAGGCGGATTGACGCTCGACATGTGGCAGCAGGATGACAAATTCCTCTCCGCCGTAGCGGGCCACCAACTCCTCCGAGCGGCGCCCGGATTGCGCCAGGGTATGGGCCAGCAATCGAAGGCACTCGTCACCGGCAACGTGGCCATAGAGGTCGTTGAACTGCTTGAAATGATCGATGTCGAGCATGATGAGCGCAATCGGCATCTCTGTCTGAATGCAGCGCTTCCAGGCCTGGTTCAATGAGTTGTCGAACAGACGACGGTTGCCGATATTGGTTAGCCCGTCGGTATTGCTGAGCGCTTCCAGTTTCCGGTTCGCTTCCGCCAGCTCCTTGGTTCTGAGCTCGATAATGAGCTCCAGCTCATGTTGGCGCTCCTCCAGACTGGTCATCGGGTAAATTTCGCTTTCCCGAGCCGCACTGTAAGGGATGGAGATACTGCTGTGCGCAATTTTCCACGCCATGGCTTCGTGTCGAAAAATCAATACCAGTCTGGCGGTTCTGCGGGAGAGGATAGGTTCTGATTTCGGTAGATGGATATGAAAGAAGGCGGTGACTGCTACCACATCAGCGGCCAGATCTTGCAGGGTTACATCGAGTGTTTCCAGGCGGATCTCGTTCGGGATCTGGGCAAAATCGCGGCGGGTTATCCGGATCCACTCATCCCTATCGGTAACCAGAACATCACTGCTGCCGGCAAAACCGCTGAAATTGTCGCTAAACCGCGTGGTGAGCCGATCATCCCGTGATGAATACATCTCGATGTACTCATCAAACAGTGAGCGGATCAACTGTTCCCGTTCAGTGGTCATTGCGCTGGGCCCATGTGAAGTGGTCACGTTTTTCAAACGTTCGATTGAACTATAGTCAATTATGTCATTTTAATTGGCTATCTATCTTGATTTTTCTCGTTTTTTTGTTCGATCACCGTTATTGGCAAGTGTCCGTAAGGTCAGTCAGAACAAGGTGCCATGGAGAGGATTAGCATGGCTGTCCGGTGCATATCCTCCCCATCTCTATTACGCATCGGGGTGACCACCGGTGACAAGACGGCGGGTCTGCATGCAGATCCCCAGACTGCAGGCATCAGGTAACCCAGAGTGCCTCGCGGCGATCAATGGCTGGCGAGATAGGGGCTGATATCCACCTCGTCAATGAGCTCCGGGCTCATGTAACGCTTGGCATAGCGCAGGAAGACGCCAGAGCGGAGAAAGAGCGCAAACAGCTCGGGGTCGATATGGTGATCCTGTTGCATGAATCCCATGATGCGGATGGCCTCCGAGAGAGATTTGGCTTTCTTGTAGGGGCGATCGCCGGCGGTCAGCGCCTCGAAGATATCGGCGATGGCCATCATCCGGGCAGGGATGCTCATCTCGTCCCGTTTCAGCCGCTTGGGATAACCAGTGCCATCCATCTTCTCATGGTGTCCCCCTGCGATTTCCGGCACCTGTTTCAGGTTGGCGGGGAAGGGGAGTTTTTCGAGCATGATGATGGTCTGGATCATGTGCTCGTTGATCTTGTAGCGCTCCTCATCTGTGAGGGTGCCCCGGCGGATGGCGAGGTTGTAGAGCTCGCCGCGGTTATAGAGGTATTCAGGGGTGTTGACCTGAAATCCCCAAGGGTTGTCAGGGGCAAGGCGGTCGCGGTTGCTGCGGGTGAAGAGGTGATCCGGGCGATCGGCCAACAAGGGTTCGGTGACCGGCAGCGGTGACTCCGCGGCCCGCTGTTTGCGCGCCAGTTCATCCTGAGAGATCCCAATCCGATCGGAGAGCGTGCGCTGCCAGGTGCGGCCCGCGATCTGCAGCAGCCTTGCAATATCCTCTGTGGCCATAAATTCGCCCCCTTCGTTGCAACGGGCGATAAAGGCAAACTCCTCATCCAGCTGTTGCCACTGCTGTTGCAGCGTGGCCTGTAACGTGGCCTCATCACCCCCATGGAGACGTGCCTGCCAGTAGGCAATCTCGGCATCCCGTTTCAGCACTTCAAAGCGCATCCTGACCTCGTGAATGCGATCGCACAGGGTTTCCAGCTTGGTGGCCTTGTCGACCACAAACTCCGGAGTGGTGACTTTGCCGCAATCGTGCAGCCAAGCCGCGATATGTATTGCTTCCCACTGTTTTTCATCGAGCGAAAAGTGTTGGAAGGGGCCCTCCTTGGCCTCACATGCCGCTTCTGCCAGCATCTTGGTCAGTTCGGGAACTCGCTGACAGTGGCCACCGGTATAGGGGCTCTTGGCATCGATGGCCCCTGCGATGAGCTGGATAAAGGCCTCCAGCAGATTGCGCTGCTCCTCCAGCAGCCGCTGGGTGGTGAGTGCCACGGCGGCGGTGGAAGAGAGCGCGTTGACAAATGCCATCCGCTGCGGGGTCAGGGACTTCTTCCGTTCATCGATCAGAAAAACCAGGGTGCCGAGCAGTTGGCCATCACGGTTTTTCAGGGCAATCGGCCAGAAGGTCAGCGGCGTGTCGCTCTCCTCAATGTAGGGAAACAGGATCTGCAATTCGCTGGTGACCAACGCAACGGGTTCCAGTTCTACTCCTTGCAAGCTCTGGAACAGTGGATGTTTTGGCTGATTGAGCGTTCCGATACTGTGGATCGGCGTTTGCTCCTGCACCTCGCCATTCCAGCACAACCCTGCCAGATCCAGCGTCTTGTTGCCGCTATCGGAGAGGTAGAGCATGCAGCCTGTTGCACCGGTCAGTTGCTGCATTTCGGTGAGCAGCCGCACCAGCAAGCGGGGGAAACTGGTCTCGCTGGAGAGGGAGGTGGAAAGCTGCAAAAAGCGCTGGATGGTCGATTTCATGTCGCCCATGGCTCGGGAGAGATCGATGATTTCGGCAATATAGGTGTTGACCCTGACCGGGTCGTTGAAGTCGAAGCTGGCAATTTTCTCCGTCTCTTGCGTCAGGGCATCAAGGGGCCTGGCGGCGGTTCTGGCCAGCTTGATGGCCGCGAACAGGGCAAAGATCAGGAAGATGCCCGACAGAAGGAAGGTCTGATTGCGAATGGTGAAGGCGGTGGCCAGCAACTCATCGACAGGTGCTGCAATCCAGAGGGTTAATTTTGACCCATCGGCTTCCGGTAAAGTGATACGCATTCCTTGCCAATCATTGCCCTCTGACTCAAAGGAAAGACTATCTGCCTTCTGATTCTGACTGGCATTCATCAAGTGTTGGATCATAGGCAGGTCGGCTTCGGTCACTCTTGCAAGTCGATAAGCGCCATGTTCATGAATCAGCATCCCACCTTTATGACTTGTCATTAGCTCGCCCTGCTCATTGACGATGGCTAGACGCATATTGGGGGTTATCTTGGCGGATTTGAGCAGGCGCTCGATAGCTCGGAGGTTCAGGCTCATCCCTATGACGCCAGCCCCATTTTGCATTGGTTCGGCAAAACTCAGGTACATCTCCTGAGTATCGTGCGAGATATAGAGAGGAGATTGCACCAACTGTCCACTCTGCTTGGCCTGAATAAACCATGGATGCTCTATTGGATCAAAAAATTGTCCTGATTCCTCTTGCCGTTCAATGATGGTGAGATTGTCGGCCAGCGCGAAGGTCTCCGTAAGAGTGGTTGCCTCTTGATGCCGGATGCTCTTCACGATCCAGCGGGTATTGGCGGGCGGCGTTAGGTGTTGTACCTCGGTGTCGGCAGGCCAGCGCATGAGCCAGAATAGATCGCCGTTGTTGTAACCGGCATACACCGCGTTGGCAGAAGGTTGTCCTTTGAGCAGGGTTGTCATGTAGGGAAGGCTGGCCATTCGCTCTGACAGGGTCTTGGCTTCGGTCAGGCGCTGTTGGGCGAGCAGATTGACGCTTAAAGCTGAGGTGCTGAACAGCCCTTCTAAAGCCTGAGTGGTGATTTGGTCAATCAGGGTGAATCTGTCTTCAGCCTCTTTCATCAGCATGGTTTTGGTTTGCCGATATTGGTGACCAAGAGTGATCAAGGCAAACACCAGCAATAAACCCAGAAACAGATGGGCAATATGAACATACAAGGGGATAACGCGGCGAATGAGACTCATGTTATCTCCTTAAATGGATGGGTTTGTTGAGTGGGGTATAAATGAGATAACCCAACAGGATAATGGGTAGCTTCATGGTGTTCGCCCTTGCTGCTTGCATTAAAGAGACCCCGTTGCGTAAACCACCAGATGACGATAAATGGAAAGGGGTGATAAATCCTTTTTTTATTCACCCATCGTAGTAGCCAAAAATGATCCACGGCGATGTTACCGCAGAGTTCTGTGATCGTGATTCTTTTCACTCTGGATATGGATTGAAACCCTCTTTTTGCGGGAAGTGCGCCGAGATATTCAGCAGCCTGGTTTCTTCATCCAGCGACACAGTAACGGTGGCGCCATGGGCTTCCAGCATGATTTTGCCATGATAGCCATTGTGACTGTGTGCTTCTTTGTTGTTATTAGAGGATGGGAATCTGTCGAACAGAGAGAGGACATTGTTGATATCCAGCAAGGTCGAGCTATCAATATTTAAAATAATGCTGTCGGGGTATTTCAGACAGACAATTTCCACGCAGGAGGAGGTTGCCGCATGCTCACAAGCGAGCCGTGTCAATATTTGAAACGCGGAATAACAGAGAAATTCGTCACCTGCGATGAATAGCTCGTCATAGAGGTAATTTTTGGGTTTGGTCAGCTTGATATCGAGCTTTTTCTCGGCATAGAGATTTTTGAATTGCACCGAAAGCCGGTTGAAAATATTAAAGAGCTGGACTTTACCCGCTTTCAAAACAAAGGTGCCGGTTTCAATCTGGTAAATCTCGCTGGCCAGCCGGGTCAATGCCAGTGCATCGCCTACAGATTTTCTGGTGATGGATAGCTGGGTTTTTTGGAGCATGTTGAGCGATGAGTCGGCCGCCAGCTCTTCCAGCAGGTGTAGCGCGTTGAGCAGGGGCTCCCGAATTTCATAGCGGATATTGAACTCGAGGCTCTCTTTGAGCGTATTGAGCTCAAGCATCTGATCGAACTCTTTTTGCAGATCTCTTCTGGCATGCACCAGCCGCATCAGATTGGCAATGCGAAAACGCAGCATCTCGATGTCGATCGGCTTGGTGATAAAATCGACGGCTCCCAGTTTCATCGCCCGTTTACGGGAATAGATATCATCCAGTGCCGTCATAAAGACGATGGGGATGTGCTCTGAGTGGGGATGTTCACGCAAAATTCTGGCGACATCGAATCCGTTCAGGTTGGGCATCATGATATCGAGCAGCACCAGATCGGGTGGATTATCCGATTGGCAGATCCTGATCGCTTTTTCGCCATCCTTGACCAACTTGAGATGAAACTCTTTGCGAAATACCGAGGTGATCAGCATCAAATTATCTGGAACATCGTCAACCACCAGAATGGTGGGGCTGTCCTGATTGCTGGCGACCAGATCGCTGTTGGAAAAACGGTGCAAACGACCGAATTCGAATTGCGAGAGTGGGGGTTGCGATTGGCTGGTTGCCAACAGCAGCCGAGTGATCCTGGTTTTAAGGGTATCGGGCTTGAGCGGGGTCAAGATAATGTCAGAGACTTTCGCCTGGACAAATTGTTCGATCAATGGGCGATCTGTCCCTGAGGTCAGGGTCAAAAATGGCAGTGTGTGATGAGGTGCCCTACTGCGAATATTTTTCAGCAGCGTGAGCAAGTTTGCCGAATCGAGATCGATATTGCAGATGATCATGGCGGCAGGGCCATCAGACAAGCAACGTTCCAGCGCCTCGACACTCTCCACCACCGTAATCTGGCTTATGCCAATGGCTCGTAACTGATTGCATAGCGCATCGCTGTGCACATTATCTTTTTCCAGTACCAGCGTGGGCCCGGAAATTATTTTTGCTATGTCCATATGGCTATCTGATGTGCCCATCTGTCGCTGTATCCTGCCAGCTCATTTTGAGCATGATAATATAGGGTGCATGACCCTGGTCAACCGATACCTCTGCTACCTTGCGCTGGAAATATAAATCTGCAAGCGGGCTCATCACCCAACGTGATAAAGAGAGCAATCCGATATCATCATACCGTTGGTGCTGACCCATCTTCTGATGGTGTACAACCGCCATTACCCCATATCCACTTTTTTCTTGTATCCGATTTATCCCTTGTGAGTTGCTGGCTCCTGTCGGGTTGTGCGCACATTTCAACCGGGTTGTCATGGCTGCCTGTCGGGGGATCCGTTATGGTGTGAGAAAGGTTGGCAGGGGTCGCCATCCTCCATCTTGGCAGGGAGAATCACGAGATATGGAACATCTTGCCCCGAGCGCGGCTCATCCTATGGTGCTGCTGGTTGATGATAAGAGTGGCTGCCACAATTTGATGAATGCGCTGCTCGGTGAGTGCCTTTTATTGCACGTCTTCTCCTGTGAGGCGGTGCTGATGATGGTCAGGCAGAACGATGGAGCATGCTGTCAACCATGAAATCGCGTCTCTGGCACATTACTGCCGTGCTGTTGCTCTCCCTGATGTTGGCCACGCTGGTCGATGCCTTCTATCTGGAGCTGGAGCGGCAGGAGTATCGCCAGTCGCTGGATACCCGCATTCAGCGCGAGGGCGACAATCTGCAGCAACTGACCCTCTCAAGCAAGGGGATGGGGGCGGTGCAACTGGCTGGCCGCCTCAACCGCGAGATCCAGCAATC
The DNA here is from genome assembly GCF_049174415.1 of Aeromonas sp. 601039. Lineage (NCBI taxonomy): Bacteria > Pseudomonadati > Pseudomonadota > Gammaproteobacteria > Aeromonadales > Aeromonadaceae > Aeromonas > Aeromonas sp. 601039. The sequence continues at coordinate 301,900 of NZ_JAAKTL010000002.1, read as the reverse complement.
GTCACTGCTCGAGCGGGGGGAGCTGAGCCCGAGCGAAGCTCTGCAGGTGTTGGCGCAGGGGGTGAAGGCCAATCATGCCTTTGTTACCAATAAAGCAGGGGTGATTGTCCGTGATTGGGATGCGCTTGGCCGCCATGTCGTCGGGCAGGATGTGTCGTTTCGCTCTTACTTCAGGCAAGGGCTCAAGGGGCTGGAAACAGTAGATGCCGGGGTTAGCCTCAATACCGGCAAGAGGATGATCTATGTGGCGGCGCCAGTCTCTCACGATCGGGCGCAAGGAAGCGACATTACCGGGGTGGTGGTAGCGCGTTACGAGATGGCGCTGCTCGATACCTTTCTGGCCGGGTGGGGCGATACCATCGGTTTGCTGGTCTCGCCAGATGGAGTGGTGATGGCCAGCAACAAGAGCGATTGGCAAATGGCGGTGGTGGGACCGAACTCTGCCGCCAGGCAACAGCAGCTCTTTGCCTCTCGCCTATATGGACACTACTTTGCCCCGGATCGCAAACCGGTGATCCTGCCTGCACTCGATGGCAGTGAAGTTCGGATAGGGAAAGATAGCTATCTGGTGAGCCGCATGCATATCGAGTGGCACGATGCCAAAGGGCTGTGGACGCTGCTGCTGTTGGGCAATGTGGAACAGGCCGTGTCAGGATGGCGGCGAGTGGCCTTGTTCGGCACCGCCCTGTTGATATGTCTGAGCTCGGCCCTGCTCTGGCAGGGGCGGATGTTGCGTCGCCGCAGCATTCGCGAGCGCAACGAGCAGTTTGCCTTCCAGCAGGCGTTGATCGATACCCTGCCACATCCTCTCTTCTATACCGACAATCAGGGGCGCCTGCTGGGGGTGAATCGCGCCTTTACCAGCGCATTTGGTGGCGCCCGGCCGGTCGAAGGCAAGCGGCTGGCGGAGTTGCCGCAACTGGCCGGACTGGATGCGGTGGATGAGGGTAACACCTTGCAAAGGGTGGCTGGCAGCCAGGCCAGAACGCAGCATGAGGTGCGCCTGTTTTCGCCGGATGGCCGTCCTCTGGACATGCTCTATTTTCTCTCGGGGATCGAGCTTGCCGAGAGCGAGCGAAGCGGTGCGGTCGGCAGCCTGGTCGACATCACCCCGATCCGTGCTGCCGAGCAGGCCATGCGGGAGGCTCATGACCGGATAGCGGCAGATCGCCAGCGGCTGCACGAGAGCGAGCAGCGGATCCAGTCCATGGTGCGCAACGTACCGGGTATGGTCTATCGCTGCTTGCCTCATCATCCCTGGACCATGTTGTTCGTCAGCGACGAGGCGGAAAAATTAACCGGCTATCCCGCCAGCGATTTTGTCGATAACAGCCGCGATTTTGGTGACTTGATCCATCCTGATGACCTTGAACTGAGCAACCGCAACACCATCGATGCCATTGCCGAACATCGGCAATACATCAACGAGTACCGCATCTTCGATCGCTGGGGTCAGCTCCGCTGGGTCTACTCCATCGGACTCGCCACCTATGATGCCGAGGGTAAGGCCATCTATCTGGACGGGATCATCTTCGATTTCAGCGACCGCAAGCAGGCTGAGGCCACCATGCTAGAAGCTAGGCAGATCGCCGAAGATGCCACCCGAACCAAGAGCGAATTTTTGGCCAACATGAGCCATGAGATCCGCACGCCAATGAATGCCATCATCGGCATGGCCCATCTGGTGCTGCAAACCAGCCTCTCCCCCGAGCAGCACAACTATGTGAGCAAGATAGACAGAGCGGCGAACAACCTGCTCGGGATCCTCAACGACATCCTTGACTTCTCCAAGATGGAGGCGGGCAAGCTGCAACTGGAACAGGTGGATTTCCGGCTCAACGAGGTGTTCGAGTGGCTGGCGGATCTTACGGCGTTTCGGGCGCGGGAAAAGGGGCTGGCGCTGCTGTTCGATCTGGCCGGTGATCTGCCTGACCGTTTACGCGGTGATCCCCTGCGACTTGGCCAGATCCTGCTCAACCTGACCAGCAATGCCATCAAGTTCACCGAGCAGGGAGAGGTGATTGTCCGGCTGGCACGCAGTAACGAGCGAGATGGCAAGATTTGGCTGCAGGGCAGTGTGCAGGATAGCGGTATCGGCATGACGGCCGAGCAGTGCCAGCGTCTCTTCCACTCCTTTGAACAGGCTGACAGCTCGACCACCCGCAAATATGGTGGCACCGGTCTTGGTTTGGCCATCACGCACAATCTGGTGCAACTGATGGACGGTGAGATCCGGGTGGAGAGCGCCCCGGGGCAGGGCAGCGAGTTCCACTTCCGTATCTGTCTCGCCACCCTGGCGGATCAGGGTAAGGAGAAAGAGCAACGTGTAGCCATGCCGCTGGCGCCGCAGCGTCTGCTGTTGCTGGAGTCGTGTCCTGCTTCGCGAGCGGCCATTCTCCACCAGTTGGCGGCGCTGCCTGTTGAGCTTGTCTGCGCGGACGAGCCCGCCGCGCTGCTGGCACTGCTGCATCAAGGCATCGCGGCGTGCAAGCCCTGTGATCGAGTTGTGCTGGGCTGGCTGGAGGGGGAGAGCTGGTTGTCAGAGGTGCTGCAGGAGGTTGGCACGCTGGCAGCGCCGCCCGCGATCTTGCTGATCACCTCGGGCGATCCCGCACCGCTTGCCAGCTATGTTGCTGCGCTGGGGTTGGCGCCGTGTGATGTGCTGGCCCATCCGTTTACCCCGCAGGCACTGTGTCAGGCATTGTGTAAGGCGCATGGGGGCGATGCCGTGGGACGAGAGGCGTTATCGGATGCAAGCCCCCATCATCAGGTTGCGCTGCCCGCTCATGGGCTGGCGGGGGCTCGTCTGCTGTTGGTGGATGATAACGACATGAACCGGGAGGTGGCGCTGGCCCTGCTGGGCAAGGAGCAGATCTCCCTGGTCTGTGCTTGCGATGGGGCACAGGCGCTCGCCCTGCTTGCGCAAGATCGCGGGTTTGACGGTATCCTGATGGATTGCCAGATGCCGGTGATGGACGGGTACACCGCGACCCGGTTGATCCGCGCCGATCCAGCGCTGGCCCGGATCCCCATTATCGCCATGACCGCCAGCACCATGGCCGGGGATAAAGAGAAGGCGCTGGCGGCAGGCATGAATGACCACATCGCCAAACCCTTGAATATGCCGCTGTTGCTGGCGACCCTCTCGCACTGGATCAAGCCTGCCAGACCACTGGCTGCCGCCAGTAAGTTGCAGGTGACTGACGATGTGGCCCCTTGGCAAGAAGTGCCCGGCCTTGACGTGCCGCGGGGCATGGCCGTGATGGGGGGCGACAGTGCGCTCTACCGCAATATGTTGCAGCGCTTCTGTAACGGGCAGCAGGGGTTTGAAGCCAGTTTCCACTCGGTGTGGGTATCGGATGACAAAGTCACGGCTCGGCGTCTGGCTCACACCCTCAAGGGCAGTGCCAGCACCATAGGGGCTACCGGTGTGGCGGATCAGGCGGCGCTGCTCGAGCAAGCCTGTGAAGAGGGAGATGATGCAGGGGTCGCAACCCGCTTGCCATCCCTGATGGCCGAGCTGAAGCCCCTGCTGTCTGGGCTGGAAGCCGCGCTGGCAGTGTCCCCTGTGACGATGGGCGCTTCCCGAGGCATCGATGCCGGGATGCTGGCGGCGCAACTCCAGCAGTTGGGGGCCTTGCTGGCACAGAGCGATGCCCAGGCGTTGGCGCTTTGTCAGCAGATTGAGGCTGATCTGGCTGGCAGTGCATTGCCGCTGCGTGCTGCATTTCAAGAGGTGAGCCGGGCGGTCAACGAGTTCGAGTTCGATAAGGCGCTGCAGTTGCTGGCACCACTGCTTGGGTGATGGTTAACACCCTTATCGTTTGTCATGTTTATCGTCATCCCAACTCATTTTTTGGGGTTGCCATTGAACAAGAATAATTATCATCTATATCGATGGGAATGGATATTTACGCTCTGGTTAATTACGCAGGGTGACGTGAAGGTAAATAGTATGAAGGTGGACGGTAACATCTGTAACCGGATGAGCGAATGCATCGCGAGTTAAATATGATGTCTATGTTGCAGGCAGTCTTCCACCTTGTCTTTTCTCTTACCATTAATTTGAATGCAGATTCACGATGATGCGTAAACATATCCGTGATCGCGATATTTTACTCACCAGCATCCAAGACAATAAAGAATGGGGGAGGTCATACTGATATGCATACCTCGGCGGCATCTTTTCACTAAGCTGTGTTAAACATCAGGGAGGCCAAGCGGGGTTGTACTGTGTGGGTTAGCAGAAGCAATCATCGCCGTCCAGTGCAGGCTAAATGCAAACTGAAACCAAGCGACATGCAGGTAAATCGTGCCGTGCAGGCCGTGCTTGCTACCGGTGGCTGCTGGCCGTGAGACAGTTCTGGTGTGGGGAGGCAAGTCAGGAGGTTGTCCCGTGGATGACTGTATGGAATATGCAATGAGATGAGTAAAGATATATTCAATGGATCATTTATTGGTGGGTATCAGTATTGTGAAATGAGCGGTATAGCCAAGATTTCAATCATGTTAATTTGGCTCACAGTGAAAGAGAGGATATGCGGTGATTAATTATTTAATATCCAATTAAGTTCATAAAATTTACGGGGATGCCAAATATCTCTTTGGGGGTAATTAATTTAATTTGTGATGTGGCTCGCTATGAAAATAGGGGTAAGCCGGTCGAAATTGATAGAGATCAATACTGCAGGGTGGGTGAGTCCTTAGCATTTCCGCTATTAAGCATTTATCAAACAAGTGCTCACTACGGGAATAAGAAGAATGGTCGAGGATAATTTTTTATCGGCTCATGGGATTAATCGCCGTGATTTTATGAAATTGTGTGCCGGGATGGCCGCAACCCTGGGATTAAGTCAGCATGCCGTCGCCAAGATGGCCACTGCGCTCACCAGCCCCGAACGGCCGCCGGTGATCTGGATTGGGGCGCAGGAGTGCACCGGCTGTACCGAGTCACTGCTGCGGGCCACTCACCCCACCATCGAGAACCTGATCCTCAACACCATTTCGCTGGAGTACCACGAGGTACTCTCGGCGGCCTTTGGTCATCAGGCGGAAGAGAACAAGCACAACGCCATCAAGCGCTATAAAGGCAAGTATGTGCTGGTGGTGGATGGCTCCATTCCGCTCAAAGATGGTGGCGTCTACTGCATGGTGGCCGGTGAACCCATCGTCGACCATATTCGCCGTGCTGCCAGTGACGCGGCTGCGGTCATCGCCATCGGCTCCTGCGCCGCCTGGGGCGGTGTGCCTGCCAGCGGCGGCAACCCGACCGGTGCCGTCAGTCTGGAAGAGGCGCTCGGCAATATCGGCACCCCCATCATCAATATCCCGGGTTGCCCACCCAATCCCCACAACTTCCTCACCACGGTTGCCTACTACATCACCTACGGCAAGCTGCCGGCGCTGGATAGCAAGAAGCGTCCGCTGTTTGCCTATGAGCGGCTCATCCACGAGAACTGCGAGCGTCGTCCGCACTTCGACGCAGGCCGTTTTGCCAAGGAGTTTGGCGATGAGGGCCACCGGCAGGGCTGGTGTCTCTACCATCTGGGCTGCAAGGGGCCGGAGACCTACGGCAACTGCTCGACCCTGGAGTTCTGCGATGTGGGCGGCGGCATCTGGCCGGTCGGCATCGGTCACCCCTGTTATGGCTGCAACGAGCAGGGGGTCGGTTTTAGCAAGGGGATCTTCCAGCTCGCCAAGGTCGAGAACCCGACTCCGAGGGTGGATAAACCAGATGTGAAGATCCAGGAGGGGGGCTATACCTCGCCCACCGCGACCGGCCTTATCGGTGGCGCCCTCGGGGTGCTGGTGGGGGTGAGTCTGATGACGGTGCGTGAACTCGGTCGCCAGCAGAAACGCCACGAAGCCGGGCAGTCCCCATCACGGGAGGAGTAACCGTGAACAGACGCAACTTCCTCAAATTTGCCTCCGTCGGCGCGCTGGCGGCGGGCACAGCCGTACCCGACACCGCACTGGCGGCGGCCAAGAACAAGCCGCCCATTCCCGGCGCACTCGGCATGTTGTATGACTCTACCCTCTGCGTCGGCTGTCAGGCCTGTGTGGCGGAGTGTCAGCGCCTCAACGGCAACCCGGCCAATCCAGCCGGGGCGCAAACCTGGTCCAACAACGATAAGCTGACCCCCTACACCAACAACATCATTCAGGTGTGGAAGAGCGGCACTGGCGAGCACAAGGATCAGCTGGTGGATGGCTATGCCTACATCAAGAAGCAGTGCATGCACTGCGTCGATCCCAACTGCGTCTCTGTCTGTCCGGTGCAGGCTCTTAAAAAAGATCCCAAGACCGGCATCGTTCACTACGACCCGAGCGTCTGCACCGGTTGCCGCTACTGCATGGTGGGTTGCCCGTTCGATGTACCCAAATATGACTATGACAATCCGCTGGGGGCGATCCACAAGTGCGAGCTCTGCAACCAGAAGGGGCTTGAGCGAATTGATCAGGGCAAGTTGCCCGGCTGTGTCGAGGTGTGCCCCACCGGTGCCGTGATCTTCGGTACCCGCGAGGAGCTGATGGCTGAAGCCAAGCATCGTCTGCTGGCGACTCCGGGCAGCGAATATGCCTATCCGCGCCAGACCCTCTCTGCCAACGACCCCTACCTGCACGAGGTGCCCAACTACCAGCCTTACGTCTATGGCGAGAAGGAGGGGGGCGGCACCCAGGTGCTGGTGCTGGCCGGGGTGCCCTATACCAAGCTCGACATGCCCGATCTGCCGGAGCTCTCATCCGGTGCCCGCTCCGAGCATATCCAGCACACCCTCTACAAGGGGATGGTGCTGCCCATGGTGGTGCTGACCGGCCTTTCGGTGCTCATTCGCCGCAACACCAAGAATGGTCACGATCACCATCACGATGATGGCCATGATCAGGGGAGTGCGCAGATCAAGGATCAGGGCACCACAAAGGGAGGCAAGGATCATGAGTAACCACAAGGCGTATCCCCTCGGCGGCAAGCTGGTCAGCTGGCCTGTGCTGGTGCTGGCCCCCTTTGCCGTGCTGTGCGGCATGTTGATTTTAAAACGCCTCGTCTTCGGTCTGGGTTCGGTCACCGATCTGAATGGCGGTTATCCCTGGGGACTCTGGATCTCGTTCGATCTATTGATCGGTACCGGTTTCGCCTGCGGCGGCTGGGCACTGGCCTGGGCGGTCTATGTGTTCAACCGGGGCGAGTATCACCCGCTGGTGCGACCGGCCCTGTTGGCGAGCCTGTTCGGCTACTCGCTGGGCGGCCTCTCCATCACCATCGACGTGGGGCGTTACTGGAACCTTCCGTACTTCTACCTGCCCGGTCACTTCAACACCTCCTCAGTGCTGTTCGAGACGGCGGTCTGCATGACCATCTATATCGGGGTGATGGCGCTGGAGTTTGCTCCCGTGCTGCTGGAGAAGTTCGGCTGGAAGGCGTCACTCATTCGCCTCAACAAGATCATGTTCTTCGTGCTGGCGCTGGGGGCTCTGCTGCCCACCATGCACCAATCCTCCATGGGCTCGTTGATGATCGTCGCGGGGGAGAAGATCCATCCGCTCTGGCAAAGCTACGAGTTGCTGCCGGTCTTTTCGCTGCTGACCGCATTTATCATGGGCTTCTCCATCGTGGTATTTGAGGGCTCCTTGGTGCAGGCCGGATTGGCGGGACGGGGCCCCAACGAGAAGTCGCTCTTCTACAAACTGACCCAGGTGATCGACATCTTCCTGATCCTGTTTGTGGCGCTGCGCTTTGCCGAGATCGTCATCCACGACAAGTCGGAATACCTCTCCGAGTTCAACCGCTACTCCATTCTGTTCTGGAGCGAGATCGCGCTGATGATCTTCCCGCTGCTGGTGTTCCACTGGGACAAGAGCCGCAGGGACTCGCGCATGTTGTTCCTGGGGGCCCTCAGCATGCTGCTGGGCGCCGCCCTCTGGCGACTGGATTACTCCCTGCTCGCCTTCAACCCCGGCAATGGCTACCACTACTTCCCCTCTGCGGAGGAGGTGCTGATCTCTCTGGGCTTTGTTGCCATCGAGGTGTGTGCCTATTTGCTGTTGATCCGGCTCTTGCCGGTACTGCCATCACTTGAACGTGTTCACCAAGATTATCAGGCCCGAGGGAAAGCCAACGTATGAGCCAACGTATCACCATAGACCCCATCACCCGCATTGAGGGGCACCTGCGTATCGACTGCGAAATCGAAGGCGGTAAAGTGACCAAAGCCTGGTCGTCCGGCACCATGTGGCGCGGGATGGAGGAGATCGTCAAGGGCAACGACCCGCGCGATGCCTGGATGATTGTGCAGCGCATCTGCGGGGTATGTACCTCCATTCACGCCATCGCCTCGGTGCGGGCGGTGGAGAACGCCATTGGCGCCAAGGTGCCGGTCAACGCCCAGTTTATCCGCAACCTCATCATCGCGGCCCACAACATCCACGATCACATCGTCCACTTCTATCAGCTCTCCGCGCTGGACTGGGTGGACATCACCGCGGCCCTTGAAGCCAATCCGCAAAAAGCGGCGGACATGCTCAAGGGGATATCGACCTGGTCTCTCAACAGTGCCGACGAGTTGACCAAGGTGCAGGACAAGATCCGCGTGCTGGTGGCGAGCGGCCAGCTTGGCATCTTTGCCAACGGTTACTGGGGTCACAAGGAGATGAAGCTGAGCCCGGAGGTAAACCTCATCGCCGTGGCCCACTACCTGCAGGCACTGGAGTGTCAGCGCGATGCCAACCGTATTGTCGCCATCCTCGGTGGCAAGAGCCCGCACATCCAGAATCTGGCGGTGGGCGGCGTGGCCAATCCCATCAATCTGGATGCACCGAGCGTGCTCAACCTGGAGCGGCTGCTCTATGTGAAGAGCTTTATCGACCGGCTTGGCGAGTTTATCGAGCAGGTCTACAAGGTGGATGCTGCCATCATCGCTGCCCACTACCCCGAGTGGCTGAACCTGGGGCAGGGGGCCAAGCACTACCTGAGCGTGCCGGAGCTCCCCACCGACGCCAACGGCGGCAGCTTCCTGATGCCGGGCGGCTATATCGAGAATGGCAATCTGGCAGGTTATCGCCCCATCGAGAGTCATCAGGATGCTTGGCTGATGGATGGCATCGCCGAGAGCAACAAGCACGCCTGGTACAAGGATGACGCCCCCCTCAAGCCCTGGGAGGGCAAGACCGAGCCCGATTACACCGGCTGGCAGGATGACGGCAAATACTCCTGGGTCAAATCCCCCACCTTCTACGGCAAGGTGGTGGAGGTGGGGCCGCTTGCAGACCTCTTGGTCAAGCTGGCCGCCAAACACCCGGAGACGGTAGCGCACTTCGATCAGCTGAACGGCATCTACAAGGCGCTCACCGGCTCTGCCATCAAGACCGAGCAGCTGCACTCCACCATGGGTCGCATTATCGGTCGCGCGGTGCGCTGCTGCGTGCTCAAAGAAACCCTGGCGCACCAGTGGAAGGCGCTGGTGGACAACATCGGCAAGGGGGATACCACCGCCTATATCAAGGCGGAGATCCCGGCGGATAAAGAGTTTCGCGGAGTGGGCTTTGAAGAGGCGCCGCGCGGCATGCTCTCCCACTGGATCGTCATCAAGGGCGGCAAGATCGAGAACTATCAGGCGGTGGTACCATCGACCTGGAACTCGGGCCCGCGCAACTTCAACGATGAACCCGGCCCCTACGAGCAATCGCTGGTAGGCACCCCCGTAGCCGATCCGGCCAAGCCGCTGGAAGTGGTGCGCACCATCCACTCGTTCGACCCCTGCATGTCCTGCGCTGTGCATGTGGTGGATACCCAAAATGGCGAAACGACTCAGGTGAAGGTGCTGTGATGAACACCTTGATCCTGGGCGTGGGCAACCTGCTCTTGAGTGACGAGGCCGTCGGCGTGCGCATCGTTGAGGGGCTGGGGCGCAACTACCGTTTCGCCCCCGGCATCGAGCTGCTCGACGGCGGTACCGCCGGCATGGAGTTGCTCGAAGCGATGGCCAGTCGCGATCACATCATTCTGGTTGATGCGGTGCGCAGCGGTAATCCGCCGGGCACAGTGGTGACTCTGAAGGATGAGGAGATCCCGACCCTGTTTGGCCGCAAGATCTCCCCGCACCAACTGGGGCTGGCGGACGTGCTCTCGGCGCTGCACATGACAGGGGAGTCGCCCAAGCGGCTCACCCTGATCGGGGTCGAGCCCGAATCCCTCGAGCCCCGTATCGGCCTCACCCCCGTGGTGGCGGCTGCCATGGGGGAGGCGACGGATCGGATTTTGACCCTGCTGGCTGCCGTTGGCGCGCCCGCGATTGCGCTCTCTGAGCAGGAGAAAGCTGAACAAGCACGGGAGGGCCTATGGCGCAGTCCTATTTAAGCGAGGCTGAGAGAGTGCTGGAGAGAGTACCGGAGACAGCGCAGGAGTTTGCCGGTTTTGCCAGCAATCCCGCGCCTCTGCTGGTAGCCCAGTACGAGCGGATCGCTCGCGAAGAGATGCAGGCGTTGCCCTTCTATCACCCGGACATGCCAATCGTTGCGGAGTGCGTGTTGTTTGAAGACCAGTGGCTTGGCTGCGTGCTCACCCCCTGGATGCTGAGCGTGGTGGTGCTGCCGGGGCCGGATCAGCTTTGGCCGGTGCGCAGCAGCAGCGATCGGCTCGCCCTGCAGCTCCCCTGCGGCAACATGACCTTTATGGTGGGTGAATTGCCCGAGACGGGACAGCTGCTGGCTTGCTCCCTGATGTCGCCGCTCGATCCCCATCTCGTTACCGGGGAGGGGCGAGCACTGGTGAGCAGCACCCTCAAAATGCTGCTCTCCTTGCCGGTACAACAAGGGGCTGTCGGCGTGGATCTGGGCCGCAGACGGCTATTCGGTGCCCGGCGCGGTCAACCGGCATAGTCGCTAGGTTTCACGCGAAATCAAGTTTAGAATAGGGGGCCATTTTGGCCCCTCACTCCCATGTTCAGACACGCATTCCACCTCTTTTTTGAGTGATGATCCGTGAGTGGTACAAAACAAGAAGGATCCCCATGACTGTTCCACGCAATTCTCTTCGCCATTACGCCAGATCCAGCGCTACCGCTCTGTTGACCCTGCTGCTGGGCACCGCTTCTCACGCGGTGCTGGCCGCCGCCCAATCTGTGCCTGCCGAGCTCAAGCTCGCCATCGGAGCCGAACCCACCGAAGGGTTTGACCCTCTGCTTGGCTGGAGCCACGGCAGCTACCTGCTGCTGCACAGCCCGTTGCTCAAGCAGAACGCCGATCTCAGCTGGCAGAATGTGCTCACCCAATCGGTGACCCCGAGCAAGGATGGCAAGGAGTGGCTCATTACCCTCAAGCCTGACCTGAAATTCTCCAACGGCGCGCCGCTCACCGCCGAGGATGTGGCCTTTACCTACAACAGCGCCGCCAAGGGTGGCGGCAAGATCGACATGGGCAACTTTGTCTCGGCCAAGGTGCTCTCGCCCACCGAGGTGGCCATCACTCTTAGCGCCCCTCAGAGCACCTTCGTCAACGTGCTGGGATCTTTGGGGATAGTGTCGAAGCGGGATTACGACGCAAAAGCCTATGCCCAAAAGCCGGTCGGTGCCGGCCCCTACCGGTTGGTGAGCTTCCTGCCCGGGCAGCAACTGGTGGTGGAGGCGAACCCCTATTACGCTGGTGGCAACAATGACTTCAAACGGCTGGTCTTTGTCTTTATCGATGAAGAGAGCGCCTATGCTGCCGCCCAGAGCAGCCAGCTCGATGTGGTGCGCATTGCCCCGTCGCTGGCGCCCACCGTGCCTGCTTCCCTCAAGCTGTGGGTGCGGCCGAGTGTAGAGAACCGCGGCATCGTCTTCCCCATTCCTGCTGCTGGTAAAAAAGATGCCAAGGGTTATCCCATCGGCAACGACGTGACCTCGGATGTGGCGGTGCGCCGCGCCATCAACTACGCCATCGACCGCAAGCTGCTGGCCGATCAACTGCTGGAAGGGCACGCTATCCCCGCCTACAGCGCGGTAGAAGGCTTGCCCTGGCTAAACAAAGCCACCGCCTTCAAGGATGGAGATGCCGCCCACGCCAACGCCCTGCTCGACGAGGCGGGTTGGAAGATGGGCAGTGACGGCATTCGCCACAAGGGCGACCTGAGAGCCGCCTTTACCCTCTGGTACACCAGTGGCGACAGCACCCGCCGGGATCTGGCGGAAGCGGTGCGGGCCATGCTCAAACCCATCGGCCTCGAAGTGAGCCTCAAGTCCGGCAGCTGGGAGCAGGTGGAGCGGGAGATGCACGCCAATCCGGTGCTGATGGGGTGGGGGAGTCTGGATCCCATGGAGCTCTATCACCACTACCAGAGCGGCTCCGGTGGCGTGGAGTTCTACAACCCGGGCTACTACAGCAACCCTGTTGTGGATGGCCACCTCAAGCAGGCGCTGGATGCTCCGAACTGGCAGGCGGCCGTGCCGTTCTGGCAGCAGGTGGAGTGGGATGGCAAAACCGGCGCCGGGGTACAGGGGGATGCCGCCTGGGCCTGGCTGCTCAATGTGCAGCACACCTATCTCGCCAACCGTTGCATCGATCTTGGCAAGGGGGCGCCGGAAATCCACGGTAGCTGGTCCCTGCTCAACAACCTGCAGGATTGGCGGTGGACGTGCCGGTAAGTTCGCCCTTGAGTCATTCAGGTTATCTGTTGCTAAAAGCCCTGCTGCGTCTGGCAGGGCTGTTATGTCTGGTCTCGGTCGCCACCTTTGTGCTGCTGAGTTACTCCCCCATTGATCCCATCAAGGCCTATATCGGCAACGATCTGCTCCATGTGCCGCCAGAGCAATACGCCCGCATCGCCGCTCGCTGGGGGTTGGATCAGCCGCTCTGGCTGCGCTACTGGCACTGGTTTAGCCAGGTGCTGCAGGGGGATCTCGGTTACTCCATGCTCTACAACGCGCCTGTGGGTGAGGTCATAGGCCAGCGCTTTGCCGCCTCCTTCCTGCTGCTGGCGGGCGCCTGGCTGCTCTCCGGTTTTTTCGGGATTCTGCTGGGCCTCTGCGCCGGTCGCTATCTCAACCGCTGGCCCGATCGCCTGATTTGCCGTTTTGCCTACCTGCTCGCCTCCTTGCCCACCTTCTGGGTCGGCCTCTTGCTGCTCGCCCTGTTTGCGGTGCACTGGCCGCTACTGCCAGTCTGCTGCGCCTGGTCGCCGGGGCTTGTGGCCGATGAGGCGGATTGGGCCATGCGGTTGCGTCATCTGTCGTTGCCGGTCACAACCCTGGCCCTGCTGGGGCTTGGCAATATTGCGCTGCACACCCGGGGTCGGGTGGCCGAGGTGTTGGAGAGTGACTTTATCCGCTACGCCCGCGCTCAGGGGGATGGCGGCTGGCCCATGCTGCGTTTTCATGTGCTGCGCCACGCCCTGACCCCGGCGCTCTGCCTGCAGTTTGCCTCCCTTGGCGAGCTGATTGGCGGGTCGCTCTTGGCCGAGAAGGTCTTCTCCTATCCGGGGCTCGGCCAGGCCACCGTGGATGCGGGGCTGCGGGGGGATATTCCCCTGCTGATGGGAATCGTGCTTTTCTGCACCCTGCTGGTCTTTATTGGCAACACGGTGGCCAGTGTGCTGTTGGCCCGCATTAATCGGGGCTGGGAGGGCGAGCATGCTGTTTAATCCGCTTCCCTCCATACTGCGGCTGGGTTTTGCCCTGCTCGGATTGGCGATGCTGGCCACTTACGGCTGGAGCCTCTCTCATCAGGATGTGCCGATGGATCTGCTGGCGCGCCAGCAGCCCCCCTCGCTGGCCCACTGGTTCGGCACCGATCAGATGGGGCGGGATCTCTGGTTGCGGGCCTTTCAGGGCACCCTCACCAGTCTGGAGCTGGGGATCAGCACGGCGCTCTGTAGCGGGTTGCTGGCCATGGTGGCGGCAAGCGTATCGCTCATTCACCCCAGATGTGATGCGGCGGTACGAATGGTGATCGACGCCATGCTGGCGCTGCCCCATATGCTGCTCTTGATCCTTATCTGCTTTACCGTGGGGGGCGGTATGCGCGGGGTGATCCTGGCGGTGGCGCTCACCCACTGGCCCAAACTGGCGCTCATTCTCCGCGCAGAAGCGCGGCGGATCGCCTGCAGCGACTATGTGGTGCTGGCCCGCTGTCAGGGGATGGGGGCGCTGCGTCGCTGGCGCACCCACCTGCTACCGGGCCTGTTGCCCCAGTGGTTTATCGGCACCTTGCTGATGTTTCCCCATGCGGTATTGCATAGCGCGGCTTTGAGCTTTCTCGGCTTTGGCCTAGCGGCCCACGAGGCCTCGCTGGGTCTGCTGCTGGCCGATGCGCTGCGTTATCTGGCCGGTGGCGGCTGGTGGCTGGCCCTCTTCCCGGGGCTGATGTTGCTGCTGCTGGTATTGCTGTTTGATCAGGCAACCCGCGCTCTGCAACAGCTGTTGTGGCACAGGAGTGAACCATGCTGAGTTTTGATCAGGTGACCATAGAGGCGGCCCACTACTCTTGGCTGGGACGGCGCAGTTGGCAGCCATTGCTGACCGATATCAGCCTGCAACTGGCGCCCGGCGAAATCGTGGCGCTGGTGGGGGGGAGCGGCGAGGGCAAGAGCCTGTTGCTGCAAAGCGCCCTGACCCTGCTGCCGGACAACCTGCGGATGCGCGGCACCATCTCCCTCGATGGCACTCCTCTGTGCGATGCCAGCCGGGCCAGTTTGCGCGGGCACACCCTCTGCTATGTGCCACAGGGGGTAAGCGCCCTCAATCCATTGCTGACGGTGGAGCGCCAGCTGGGCCGGGCGGCGCGCCTCTGCGGCCAGAGCGGTTCTCGCGAGCGGCTCGGCGAGCAGCTGCTGCGCTATCAGCTGCCCGCGACCACCCTGGACAGGTACCCGCGCCAGCTCTCCGGCGGCATGGCCAAGCGCATTCTGGCCTGCACCGCGGCCCTTGGCGGTGCTCGCTACATTCTGGCAGACGAGATCACCGCCTGGCTCGACGAGGGGCTGGCCTGTCTGCTGCTCGGCCAGTTGCGTGAATTGGCCAATCAGGGCAGCGGTATCCTCTGGGTGACCCACGATCTGGCGCTGGCGGCCCGTTTTGCCGATCGCATCGTGGCGCTGCATCAGGGCCAAGTGAGCGATACCTTGAGTTGCCACCATCTGCGCCAGGGGCAGGGGAGCGAGATGCTCCGCGCCCACTGGCAGGCGCTGCCGGAGTTCAACGCGCTCTTCTCTGTGCCGGAGGTTTCCTGATGTTTGAAGTACGAAATCTCACTATCGCCCAGGGGGAACGTCCCCTCTGGCAGGGGTTATCGCTGACGGTGAAAGCGGGGGAGCGGCTCGGCATCTCCGCCCCGAGCGGTTATGGCAAAACCACGCTGGGACGGGTATTGGCGGGTTGGCAACCGGTTGGGGCTGGCGGGCAGATCCTGCTGGATGGGCAACCGGTGCCTGAACAGGTAAAAGGTTATAACCCCATCCAGCTGGTGCCCCAGCACCCGGAGCTCACCTTCAATCCCTATCGCACCACCGGGCAGGCGTTGTGGGACGTATGGCGCCCCGATGAGGCCATGCTGGCCCGCTTTATGGTCAAGCCTGAATGGCTTGGCCGCAAACCCGGTCAGCTCTCCGGCGGCGAGCTGGCCCGCATCGCGCTGCTGCGCGCCCTCGATCCCCGCACTCGACTGCTGATTGCCGACGAGGTGACCGCCCAACTGGATCCGCAAATCCAGCGCCAGCTCTGGCAGGAGTTGATGATTGAGTGCGAACAGCGTGGGCTTGGCATGGTGATTTTCAGCCACCAGCAGGCGCTGCTGCGCCAGATCTGCCATCGGGTGCTGCGCTTTGGTGAGGCGCCTGCGGAGCAGGAGGCGATGGCCCGTAGCGTGGCCTGAGGATTGGCTTCCCCCTCATCCCCAGCCCTTCTCCCGCAAGGGGAGAAGGGAGCAGAAGGTGCCATTTCGCCAGGCTCGGGGTTTAGGGTTTGGAGAACCTTGGGGTTTGAAGATATGGCTGGTTGTTATGCTCGAAGCCCCCTGAGGGGTTTGAGGGCGTCGTATAGCCGCGGCATCCACAAACCGGTTCCCTCTCCCTGGGGAGAGGGCCAGGGTGAGGGGAAGCGAGTGTGGGATGCTGGCCATTTTGGACGGATAGCATGACCGACAAGGTCTACAGATAAAAGAGAGGGAGGCATCAGCCTCCCTCTCTTGCTATCCGCCGTTGGTAACGGCATTTAACCGGTTCTGGTTCAGGCCGTGGCCAGCCAGTTAAGCCAGGCATCCATCCCTTCGCCGGTGGTGGCGCTGACCTGGATCACCTGGATATAGGGGTTGACCCGTTTGGCGTTCTCGATGCAGCGGGCCACGTCAAAGCTGACGTAGGGCAGCAGATCGATCTTGTTGATCACCATCAGCTGGGCGGCGGCGAACATGTCCGGGTACTTGAGGGGCTTCTCTTCCCCCTCGGTGACGGAGAGGATCGCCACCTTGTACTTCTCGCCGAGATCGAAGCTGGCGGGGCAGACCAGATTGCCCACGTTCTCGATAAAGAGGATGCCCCCTTCATTGGCGGGCAGCTGGTGGCAGGCGTCGTGAACCATCTTGGCATCCAGATGGCAGCCCTTGCCGGTGTTGATCTGCACGGCAGGGACGCCGGTGGCACGAATGCGATCCGCGTCGGCACTGGTCTGCTGATCCCCTTCGATCACCGCGCAGGGGCGCTTGTCGGCCAGCTGGCGCAGGGTTTCGCACAGCAAAGTGGTCTTGCCTGAACCCGGGCTAGAGACGAGATTGAGCACCAGCTGGGCCGCCTCGTCGAAGTGCTCGCGGTTGTGGGTTGCCAGCGCATTGTTCTTGGCCAGCACATCCATCTCAATGGCGATCAGCTGACGCTGCCCCATGCCGGGCACCGACAATCCCGCTTCCCCTTTGCCGTAGTGCAGATCACCGTGCTGATGGTCATGGTCATGGCTGTGATCATGGGGGTGTGCGTGGGAATGGCCGTGGTCATGAGACTGGGCGTGATCATGATGATGGTCGCGGGGGTGATCATGACCCTCATGGCTTATGGGGGCTCGCACCCCGTGGTAGTGGTGATGGACATCTCCCTGATGGTGGTAGTGGTGGTGAATGATCAGGGTGCGTGGCGCACTCTGCTCGTGATCATGATGGTGATGGGCGTCATGAGCATGATGATGGTCGTGCTTATGATCATGTTCGTGATGATGCTCATGATCGTACTCATGGCCGGCAATCCGCGCCTGGCCGCATCCGCATACGCTACACATATCAACTAACCTCGATGTCGGTGATGCGCAGGCTATCACCCTGCGCGACTCGTAATTTGTATCCGCCACACCCGGGGCAGGCCTGCCCGCGCTCGGTGAGGGTGACCGTCTGGTTGCAGTCGTAACACCAGGCCTCTGCCGCCTTGTGCTGAAAGTGCAGTTGGGCCCCTTCGACGGCGGTGCCCTTGGCGGCTGCCTCGAAGCAGAAGGCAATGGTGTCCGGGTCGACGCAGGAGAAGCTGCCAACCTCGAGCCAGAGGGCGGTCACCCTGGTAAAGCCCCGCTGGGTGGCCTGCTCGGCCGCCAGATCGATGGCAGCCATGGCCAGAGACATTTCGTGCATGGTGACTCCTTAACCGATATGGGGAGGAGCAGTGACTCCTCCCTGTAATTGACAGAACGGCATGGCCGCTCAACAGATCCGCGGCAGCAGCTCCCCTTGCGGCAGCTCCAGATAGCGGCGGCTGCCCCAGGGGTTGTTGAGGATCACCTTGTGGCGATCGCTCGCCTGCACCACGCCGATCTGGCTGGCGGCGGGGTTGAATTGCCGCAAGATGCCCAGCGCGTCCTGCGCCTGTTCGGCAGGCAGGGCCAGCACCATGGTTCCCTCGTTGGCGAGATCATGGGGCTCGAAACCGTAGAGCTCGCACAGGCCGCGCACCGGATCGCACACCGGAATGGCTGATTCCTCCAGCTCGATGGCAACACCGGAGGCGCTGCTCCACTCGTTGAGCACGGCGGCAAGGCCACCGCGGGTGGCATCGCGCAGGGCGTGAGGGGTAATCCCCGCTTTTAGCAACGCTTCTACCTGCGGCCAGAGGGTGGTGCAGTCGCTCTTGAGATCGGAGCCCAGTTGCAGGGCGTCACGGGCCATCAGGATGCAGGCGCCGTGGCTGCCGATATCCCGCGACACAAGAATGGCGTCACCGGCTTTGAGGTTGCGTACCGAGATGCCCCGGCTCTGCTCAGGCCGCGGAAAGGTGCCGACCCCGCTGGTGTTGATAAAGATCTTGTCGGCCGCCCCCTTGGGCACCACCTTGGTGTCGCCGCAGACTATGCGGGCACCGCTCTTGGCAAGTTCGGCCGCCATCGACTCGACGATGCGGGCGAGATCGGCGTAGGGGAAGCCTTCCTCGATGATAAAGCTGCAGCTCAGATACTCGGGCTTGGCCCCCATCATGGCGAGATCGTTGACCGTACCGGCGATGGCCAGCTTGCCGATATCGCCCCCCTCGAAGAAGAGCGGCGAGACGGTAAAGCTGTCGGTGGTGAAGGCGACGGGGCCGTTTACCGGCAGCAGGGCGGCATCTTCACCGCGCAGCAGGATCTCGTTGCCAAAGTGGCGAAAGAAGAGCTGATTGATCAGCTGGTTCATCTCCACACCGCCGCCGCCGTGGCTTAACTGAATTTCTCTCATTGGATCCCCATATATCGGTAGTAGGCATTGCAGGCCCCTTCGGAGCTGACCATGCAGCTGCCCATGGGCTGGGTCGGGGTGCAGCCCCGGCCAAAGACTTTGCACTGGTTTGGCTTGGCCAGGCCGCGCAGGATATCGGCGCACTGGCACGCCTTGTGGTCATCGATGGGAGTCTGATTAAGCGCAAAGTGACGCTCCGCATCGCGCTTGGCGAAGGCATCGCGCAGGCGCAGGGCGGAGGCGTTGATATCCCCCAGACCTCGCCAGCGAAAGTGCTCGCGGGTCTCGAAAAAGCGCTCGACCAGCCGCTGGGCGGCTTTATTGCCACTGGCGGTGACGGCGCGGCTGTATTGCACCTCCAGCGCGTAACGACCCTCCACCTTCTGGCGCACCATCATCAAGAGCGCCTCCATCACATCCACCGGCTCGAAACCGCTCACCACCACCGGCACCTGATAGCGATCGACGATAGGCAGGTAGATATCGGCGCCGGTGATGACGCTGACGTGGGAGGGGCCGATAAAGGCGTTCACCTTGGCGACCCCGTCGGCCATCACCGCATGAATGGCGGGGGGCACCAGCACATGGTTGATATGAAACAGCAGGTTCTCAATCCCCTCAGCTTCAGCCGCAGCCAGCAAGGCGGCGGTCATGGGGGTAGAGGTCTCGAAACCGATGGCGAAGAAGACCACGGTTTTGTCCGGGTTCTCACGGGCGATGCGCAGGGCATCGAGGGGGTCATAGACCGGGCGGATATCGCTCCCCTTGGCCCGTTGCTGGGCCAGCGTGCCTTTGGAGCCCGGCACCCGGATCATGTCCCCCAGGGTGACCAGAATGACATTCGGTTGACTCGCCAGCTCGATGGCCTGATCGATGCGTTCTTTCGGCATGATGCAGACCGGGCAGCCGGGGCCGTGGACGAACTCAATGCTGGCCGGCAGCAGCTGGTGCAGGCCGTACTTCATGATGGTGTGGGTATGGCCGCCACACACCTCCATCACCCGCAGCGGTTCGGGCAGATCTTTGGCCAGTTCGGTGATTTGGGCGGCGAGGGCGCGGATCACCTCGGGCTGGCGAAAGCCCTGAAACAGGTCATTGAGGGTCAGCATGGCAAGATATCCTGTTTGGGCATCAGGGCCACCATCTGGCGGAAGCTCTCGAGGCTGGCCTGCGCCTCCTCTTCGTCAATCTTGCTCATCACAAAGCCGATATGGAGCAGCACATAGTCGCCAATGTTGAGAGGCTCTTCGAGCAGCATGCAGCTGACGCGCCGCTGCACCCCCAGGGTATCGACGGTGACGCAGTTGTCTTCGGGGTGCAGCTGCACCACCTGAGAGGGGATGGATAGACACATGAATTTCAGGACTCCGACAAGGTGGCACAGCCGGTGGTGACAGGCTGATGCGTGGCAAGATGGTGGATGGCAAACCAGAGCTGACCGGCGGCGATGCCACCGTCATTGAGCGGCAGGGTTTCGCTGGTCAATACCTGCCGACCGGCCGCTTCGAGAGCGGGAACAAGTTGGTCCATCAGCACCCGGTTTTGAAAGACGCCGCCCCCGAGCGCCACCGGATAGTCGGGGAGGCGCTCGGCCAGGGCAACCACCAGATTGCTGATGGCGCGGATAAAACCGGCGGCCAGGCTGGCGGTGGCGGTGCCTTGGCGCCGCTCGCTGACAAGGGTATTGATGAGCTCGGCCCACTCGATCTGCAGCGGCCCCTCTGTTGATTGGCTGAGATCAAAGGCAAGGGGTAAGGGCTGTTCATCAGGGGCCAGCTGCAAGGCAGCCGCCTCCAGCAATAGCCCCGCTTCGCCCTCGTAATCGGGGGTGTCGATCACTCCCAAGATCGCTGCCACCGCATCGAACAGTCGACCGATGGAGCTGGTGTAGGGGGCGTTGCGACCGAGATGCCAGAGCTGGTGCAGGTTGCTGATCCGCTTAAGGGGCAGTTGCTTGATCAACGGAATATCGAGGGCACTGATCTCCTCAGGGCTGTGCGATTCAAACAGCAGCCCCAGCAGCTGGCGCACCGGCTCGCGAATGGCAGCCTCGCCGCCGATCAGCTTGAAAGGCGCGAGGTGGGCAACACGATCGAAGCCCTTAACGTCTGCGATCAGCAGCTCGCCGCCCCAGAGGGTGCCGTCATCGCCAAGGCCGGTGCCATCGAAGGCAACACCCAGCACCGAGCCCGTGATGTTGTGCTCGGCCATCACCCCCAGCAGGTGGGCGTGATGGTGCTGCACCTCGAGGTGGGTCGCACCCTGATCCTGGCAATAGCTTTTGGCCCACTGGCGGCTGAGGTAGCCGGGGTGGCGATCCGAGACCAGAACTTCGGGTTTGAGATCGTAGAGATTGCGAAAGGTGGCCAGGGTCTGCTCGAAGTGCTCCTGCATCGGCAGGCTGTGCAGATCGCCGATATAGGGGCTGTAGATGCGCTGGCGGCCGAAGGCGAGCGCCAGCTGGTTCTTCTGCTGCGCCCCGACCGCCAAGAGCGGCACCCTGACCGCCTCTTTCAGGCTGGGGGTGCAGGGGGCATAGCCTCGGGCGAGGCGCAACGTCTGGCGTCGCCCGCCCGCCCACTGCACCAGACTGTCGTCGCACGGGTGCAGGATTGGGCGGTTGTGATCCAGGATGCCGTCAATCTCGCTGCCGAGTTCCCTGACCACCGCCTCGCACTCGATGAGGATTGGGCTGCCACGACCATTGGCGCTGGTGGCCACCAGCGGCATGGCGCAGGCGTCCAGCAGCAGCTGATGGAGCGGGGTATAGGGGAGCATGATGCCAAGGTAGGGGATGCCGGGGGCGATCCCCTCGGCCAGCGGCGCCGTTGTCAGTTGGGATTCTGACGGCCGATCATCGCTTTTTCGCTTGCGCAGCAAGGTGATGGGTCTGGCCTGAGAGGCGAGCAGTTGCCACTCGTCTTCGCAGCCGGTGACATGGAGCTTGGCCTCGGCAAGGGAGCCCATCATCACCGCCAGCGGCTTGCGTGCGCGCCGCTTGAGTGTTCGCAATGTAGCCACACTCTGTTCATTGCGAGCATCACATATCAGGTGATACCCCCCCATCCCCTTGACCGCAATCAGCGCCCCCGCCTGCAGGGCGCTTGCAGCTGCTTGCAGGGCATCCTCGCGCTCGGCCAGCGCATCGCCGTGGCCGCTGCGCCAGCTGAGATGGGGCCCGCACTCGGGGCAGCTCACCGGCTGGGCGTGGTAGCGTCTGTCCAGCGGGTTTTCATAGGCCGCCGCACAGCGCGGACACATGGCAAAGCCCGCCATGGCAGTGTGGGGTCTGTCGTAGGGGAGGCGGTGGATGATGGTGTAGCGCGGGCCGCAGTGGGTGCAGTTGGTAAAGGGGTAGCGATGGTGGCGATCCGAAGGGTTGGCCACGTCCGTGGCGCACGCCTCGCACATCCCCTGATCCGGCGAGATGGCGACCGTGGCCGCGCTCTGCTGCTGGCTCGCTTTAATTCGAAACTGGCCATGAAATTGGCCATCAAAGTCGGGATCATGAGCAAGGGGCAGCTCCCGCTCGCTGAAATGATCGATGCGGCTAAGCGGCGGCGCCAGTTCCCGCAGTTCGCGGGCAAAGGCTGTGAGCTGCTCAGGGGATCCTTCGGCGCCAATGGTGACGCCGTTGGCATCGTTCAAGACATAACCGGCAAGGCTGTGGCGCAGTGCCAGCCCATAGACGAAGGGGCGAAAGCCGACCCCCTGAACGATGCCGTCGATATGAAATTCGCGGCGCAGCCGGTTGGCCACAGGATTGGCAGAGCCAGAGGGGGCGATGGTGGCGCTCATGCCAGCTCCATCTCATCTTGAGTGGCTGGCAGACGCAGCACCCGGCGCTCGTTCTCCTCGCGCCGTACCCAGCCATCCATCTCCATGCGCAGGCAGAACGGAATGGCGTATTTACGCGACAAACCGGTGATCTCCTTGAGGGATGCCATGTCGATCAGATCTCCCACCTGCTGGCCCGCCAGCACGGCGGCGACCATCTGGTTGTAAAGCTCGGCGTCGTAGTAGATGGGGCCATCGAGCTGCACCAGATACTTGAGTCGCGCCAGATTGCGCAGCTGCTTTTGCAACGCGCCTTTTTGCAGCAAGCCCTGCTGCAGGGCCGCGGGCAGCTTGCGGGTGATAAAGGGATCCAGCTCCACGCCGCCGGGGCCCAGTTTACCGGGCTCGTACCCCTCCTTGCCTTGATCTCGCACCACCTTGAGCACCAGCTGTGCCTCCTCCCCCAGATCATCTTCCGACTCGCCGTTGCCCGGTTGCCACTTGTCATGGTGCAGGCGAATAAGCTGCTCGCTCTTGAGCTGCTGGAGCAAGGCCTGAGTGACCGGCAGGACGATGCCAAAGCGGGTTGCCAGCTCGGCGGCACTCAGCGGTTCGCTGGCCAGCGTGGCCAGCAGTTGATCGCGGCTCTGGGCCAGCCAGCAGTTATCCAGCAGCCACTCACCGAGGGGAGTGACCAGCTCTGGCCGCTGGTCAAAGCGGCTGGCCAGCACATAGCCGTTGAGCCCCAGTTGCAGGGTGGCCGGGTTGTAGTGTTCGAGCTCATCTGGCAGCTCGCCCAGCAGGGCGTGCAGCGCCTTGCGTCTGGCGGGGTGGATGTCGCCGCACCAGACGATGCGGGCGCCGTGCAGCAGTTCGCTACTGCCGTGGCGAATGATGGCGAGTGGCTGGCCGAAGAAGCAGGGGATGGGGCTGGTAAAGATCAGCCGCGCCAGCCGGGTATCCTTGATGGGCACGAAACGGGCCCGGCCATGCCAGCTGCCAAGGGCCACCTCGACCTCCTTGTTGTGCAGAGAGGGGCGCAGTGTCTTGCTACTCAGGCTCTCGGCGTTGAGTCGCACGATAAGGTGGGTTGCCGCCTCGCACTGGCCAGTGGCGCTGGTGAGGCAGTGACCGCGTGCCACCTCCTTGTGAGGCACTTTTTTAAGGCCCACCGCCACCCGGCAGACGGCGCCAATCTCGTCGACGCTCTGGTGATAGGCCTGCAGGGAGCGCACCTGCACCTCCCGATCGGCGGGGTAGAGGCGCAGCTTGTCTCCCACTTTGAGGCTGCCCTGCTGCAAGGTGCCGGTCAGCACAGTGCCGGTACCGTTGGCGGTAAAGACCCTGTCTACATAGAGGCGCGGGGCGGCCTGCTCGCGGGGGACATGATGCTCGGCCATATCCCCCAACTGGCGCACGATGGCGGCGTGCAGGGCTGCCATATTCTCGCCGGTTTTGGCGCTGACGCTGACGATGTCGGGCACCATGCCGCTCTCGTCCATTACCCGCTCCAGCAGGCTCTCTTCCAACAGCAAAAGCTCGTCAGGGGAGACCAGATCGCACTTGTTGATGCAGACCAAGAAGCGCGGCACCCCCATCGCCTTGAGCAGGCGCAGGTGATCGCCGGTCATTGGCATCCACCCCTCGTCGGCGGCAATCACCAGCAGCACCAGATCCAGACTCCAGAGCCCCGCCACCATATTGCGGATATAGCGCTCGTGGCCGGGCACGTCGATGACGCCTATGGTGTTGCCCTGACCGTCGTCGAAGTGGGCAAAGCCGAGATCCTGGGTCATGCCGATGGCCTGCTCGTGGGCACGGGCGGTGGTGATGCCGGTGAGGGCCTTGATCAGCTGGGTCTTGCCGTGATCCACGTGGCCGGCAAGGCCGATAACGGCGCGATAGGGGGTCATGGGATCAGGGCTCCTCGGTCGCATTTGTTGCATTGAACGGGGCGGGCAGCAGCAATTCCATGAGTTGGGCGATCAACAGCTCCATCTCCGCCGGCAGCAGGGTGGCCATATTGAGCAGCACCTTCTGCTGGCGTACGGTGGCGATGACCGGCACCGGCAGTTCGCGCAAATCATCGAGCAGCTGCTGGGCCGGGCGCGGGTCGGTGCACTCCAGCGCAGGGGCCGGGTAGAACTCGTCCGGCAATGTGCCGCCGCCCACCACCAGCTGGGCGGGGACGGGTACAAAACAACCGGGCAGGGCGGACATCAGCTGGTCGGCTCTCGCCTGCATGGCGGCCGGATTGCTCAGGGTGCGCTGGGCGATACCCTCGCCGACGGGAGATTTGTTGAGCTTGTGGATGAGCAGGCGTTCGAGCAGGGAGTAGACGATGCGGCTCGGGCGGAAGGTGCGCATCATGGGGTGTTTTTCCAGCCGCTTGATAAGGTCGCTGCGGCCACTGATGATGCCTGATTGCGGGCCACCCAGCAGCTTGTCGCCGGAGTAGCAGACCAGATCTGCCCCCGCCTTGATGTACTGACGCACCGAGGTTTCATCCGGCGCAAACTCTTCGCTGGTCAAGCCGGAGCCCTGATCCACTGCCAGCACCACGTGCTCGGGCAGGGCGCGGGCCACCTCGCCGATATCGGGTGATTCGGTAAAGCCGCGAATGGCGAAATTGGATCTGTGCACCATCAGTACCAGCGCGGTCTGATCGGTGATGGCATCGAGGTAATCTTTGGCGGTAGTGATATTGGTAGTGCCTACCTCCACCAGTTTGGCGCCGGAGAGCGCCAGAATATCGGGGATGCGAAAGCCGCCGCCAATCTGGATCTGCTCGCCGCGCGAGACGATCACCTCGCGCCCCTTGGCCACCTCCTGCAGCAGCAAAAAGAGCGAGGCGGCGTTGTTGTTGACCACCAGCGAATCCTCGGCCTGGGTGAGGCAACGGAGCAGGGGCGCGATCAGCCCCTTGCGCCCGCCGCGCTTGCCGGTGGCGAGATCCAGCTCCAGATTGTTGTAGCCGGTGTTGAGGTCACGCACCTCGTCCCACAGCTCGTGACTTAATGGCGAGCGCCCCAGATTGGTATGCACCAGGGTGCCGGTGGCGTTGATCACCCGGGTTTGACGCTGGCGCAACTGCTGTCGGCAGCGCTTGGCAATCAGCGCCTCGATCTGCTCGGGGGCAACGCCATGATGGCGAAAATCTTCGCTCTGGCGCAGCTCGCTCAGGGTGTCGCGCACCGCCTGAGTCACCAGCGGGCGGCTCAGCGTTTCGATAAAACCGGCGAGAAAGGGTTGCTGCAGCAGCTGTTCCACTTGCGGCAAACGGCGCGTTGGTTGCTGGCCGGGCTGTTGCTGTGAATCTGGCAGTGAATCGTCGGCAGCCGTACCTGATGCGGGCTGGCGGTGGGGGATGGCTGACGCGTGAGACGAGTTCGGCATGGGATTACCAGTGCAGTGCGTGGGTTCGGGATGCGCACCGGTTTGCCGATAGAGAGGCCGAGCTGACGGGTTATGGCACTGCTGGCGATTTGCGGATGAGTGCAAACTGGGTGCATAAATGAGCGGGTATAAATTAATGCTGCATCGATGCTGATAAATTAATTTTTGGCCAGCGAGATAACCTGAGTTCGGATTATATTGGCAAGCGGCAAGCACCTTTTTTAAGGTATTACTTCAAACATGTTGAACAAACAATGGAAATAACATCCAGGCCAAAAAATTCAGCGGGAGAGTATTTGTTCAATAGATAAATTTGGCGGAAGAGGCAGGAATCGAACCTGCCAAAGCCTTCTCGGCTCACATCGGTTTTGAAGACCGAGGAGGCCACCAGACCCCATCAACTTCCGTAACGGTCGCCATTTTGTGGCAAATTTCTGTGACTGGCAACGCTTTTTTTGTCATAAAAAAGCGAGAGTTAGCGATTTTTTGAAAAAATCAAAGAACCTTGTTTTATATCAAATTCAGCACAATTAGCCCGATGTTTTTAATTTAACATCGGGCCTCGATCACATTGCCGGAACCGTCGGTCAATAACGGTCGTTAACAACTCGATAAATAATCACCGCTTGGCGTTGGCAATATTCCACGGATCCAGTTTATCTATTAACAGACTGGTGTCACTGGCGGCATCAAGATGCTGATAAAGATAATCCATCGCCTCGCTCACCATCTCGGTCATCGGGAAGGAGAACGCTACGATGGCCGGTTGTACCCCGACAAAGATCACCTCGGGGACAAAGGTCTTGAGCTCGTCGATCAGGAAATTGAGCGGCATATTGTGGGTCGAGAAGATAAACATCTCGGCGATGGTCTCGGGGGGGATCACCTGCAGGGTACCCGCCTTCTCGCCGATCTCGGCGGCATCCACCAGCACCACCCGCTCAGGTTGCAGCTCCCGCACCTTGTAGACCACATTTTCCGGCGCGATGCCGCCGTCGATATGGATCCAGCCGGGCAGGGGGGCGGCCTGCAGTTTGTCGGCGAGATAGGGGCCGGCACCGTCGTCCCCCATCATGGCATTGCCCACGGTCAACACGAGATTGCAGCCCATCAGCGGCTCCTTACCATCAGGTACATATGGGGGTCGTTAAAGAGGGCGGTGAGCTGATCCATAAAGGTATTGGTCCAGCCCAGCTCCTGCTCATCGAGCAGATTGTCGGCTTTGCGCAGTCGGTCGAAGGCGCAGGCCAGCATATGGCAGTGCTCGCGATAGATGGTGATCTCGCCAAAGGTGAGAAACCCCTCCATCTTGCGGCGCGCTTCGCTCCCCTCTGGCAGCTTGGCCACCCAGTCGCGATAACCGGTCAGCGAGCAGACCAGGTCTGCTCGCAGGCAATCGACGATGCCGAGGTGATGGCCGATGGCGAGGCTGTAGTACATCACCTCCTTTGCTTCCTCGGGGACGTCGAACTGCTCGTCGACGAACTTGCGCGAGAGGCGATAGAAGAAAACCTCGTCAGCCATGTACCGCCTCTCCCTTGCCGGCTGCCCGGTTAAGGCAGGCGTTTGCGAGGTTGTTGACGATCTCCGCCAGGCGCGGATCGTCGTGCTGATCGAGGTAGCTCTGGATGCGCAGATCCACATCCTGCTGGGTCGCCCCTTCGAGCAGGGCCATGAACTCGTCGGCGATGATCCGCCCCTGCCGGTAACCGGCCATGCGGCGCGCCTCGCGTTCGATCATCACCCGGATTTCATTGGGGATGCCGGTGTGGCGCAGTTCGACCCGCTCACCCGGTTGCACCTCGTGGCTGGTGGCTTTGAGTTTCTGCTCAAGCAGACCGAGCGCCACCGCAAAGCCGTAGATGGTGGCTGCCGGTGTGGGGGGGCAGCCGGGGATATAGACATCCACCGGCACGATCTTGTCGGTGCCGCCCCAGACGCAGTAGAGGTCGTGGAAGATGCCGCCGTCACAGCCGCAGGCGCCGTAGGCGATGCAGATCTTGGGATCGGGCGCCGCCTCGTAGGCGCGCAGGGCCGGTACCCGCATTGCCCGGGTCACAGCGCCGGTAAAGAGCAGGATGTCGGCGTGGCGGGGGGAGGCAACCACCTTGATGCCGAAACGCTCGGCATCGAACAGCGGGGTGATGGTGGCGAAGATCTCGATCTCGCAGGCGTTGCAGCCGCCGCAATCGACCCGGTAGACATAGGCCGAGCGGCGAATGTCCTTGAGCAGGGTCTTCTTGAGTTTGGTGATCTCGGGATCCTGTGCCAGCGGCACGGCGCGGGTATGGGCATGGCCGACAACCGGTTCTATGCCTTTGATCTTGCTCATCACATCCACTCCTGTTGTGTGGCTATCGGTGTGATCAGGGCCGAGTCAGGCTGGCTCAGCATGCTCTGCTTTCGTTTGCAGTCGGGGCAGTGGTGCAGCCGCTCCGGGTTGGTCAGCGGTGTGCCCGCCTGCTTGAGGGTGTCCTCCACCAGCGTCACCAGCTTGCTCGGGGCAAAGTAGGTGCCGCACAGGGTGCAGGGGGCCAGCGCGAAGCGCGCCTCCTCATAAAGATCCGCCTTGTTGGTCACCGCCAGTTCGAACTCGGGGGAGAGGGCGATGGCGCGGGTCGGGCAGACCTCCTCGCAGCGGCCGCAGAAGATGCAGCGCGCCATGGAGATCTCCCAGCGCCGTTCGCCGGTCTCCATATCCACTTCCATCACCAGCGCGTTGGCCGGGCAGGCCTTGGTGCAGGCGGAGCAGGCGATGCACTGATCCGCCTGATATTTCGGTTTGCCGCGAAAATCCCGATTTACCTCGTAAGGGGCGAAGGGGTACTTGGCGGTCGGGGTGCCAGCCTTGAGGATGGTCTTGAACAGCTTGATCATGATGACCCCTTATTTCAGCGGAGAGTTTTTGCGATCGATGCCGTAGCGCTCGATCTCCTTGTAGGAGACCACGGTGGATTTGCCCTTCTTGGGGTCGACCAGAGTGACCCGGTCGGTACAGGAGTAGCAGGGATCCAGACTGCCGATGATGAGCGGTGCATCCGCCACGGTATTGCCGCGCAGCATGTAGCGCAGGGCGGGCCAGTTGGCGTAGGTGGCGGCGCGGCAGCGCCAGCGGAACAGTTTCTGGTTGTCCCCGGTCATGCTCCAGTGGACGTTCTCGCCGCGGGGCGCCTCGGTAAAGCCCAGCGCAAACTTGCCCGGCTGGTAGGTGAAGCCTTCGGTCAACAGCGGCCCCTCCGGCAGGTGCTCAAGGCCGAACTCAATCATGTCGAGGGAGTCGTAGAGCTCGTGGATCCGCACCAGCACCCGGGATTGCACGTCGCAACCCGCCTTGGTCTGGATCTCCATCGGCAGCTCGCGGTAGCCGGCAAAGTCGTGGACCCGGCGCACGTCACGTTTGAAGCCGCTCGCCCGCACCATGGGGCCGACGCAGCTGAAATCGCGGGCAATCTGTGGCTCGAGCTTGCCGATACCGATGAGGCGGGAGGAGATGTTGGCGGTATCCAGCAGCATGGCCACCAGGGGGTTGAGCTCATTACGGAGCTCGCGCACCAGCTGGGCACCCTTGATGCGATCTTCCTTGAAGATATCGCGGCGTACCCCGCCAATCAGGTTGAGGCCGTAGGTCTTGCGGGCGCCGGTCAGCAGCTCGGCCAGGGTCATGGATTTCTCCCGCACCCGGAAGAACTGCATAAAGCCGGTGTCGAAACCGGTGAAGTGGCTCGACAGGCCGATGTTGAGGATATGGCTGTGCAGGCGCTCCACCTCCAGCAGCACGGCGCGGATCATCTTCGCCCGCTCCGGCACCGGAATACCCATGGCGTTCTCTACCGAGGTGGTATAGGCGACGCTGTGGGTAAAGCCGCAGATGCCGCAGACCCGGTCGGTCAGAAACGCCACTTCGTTGTAGCCCATGCGGGTTTCCGCCAGCTTCTCCATGCCGCGATGGACATAGAAGAGGCGGTAGTCGGCATCGATGATGTCTTCCCCATCGACGAACAGACGAAAGTGGCCCGGTTCATCGGAGGTGATGTGCAGCGGACCGACCGGCACGATGCGGTTGGCATCACTGCCCAGCTCGTTGACGAAGGGGTAGGTCTCGGTGTCGGTGGTGGGCATCGGGCGCTGGCGGTAATCCATGGCGTCCTTGCGCAGTGGATGGATATCCTCCGGCCAGTCATCCGGCAGTACCAGACGGCGTTCGTCCGGCAGGCCGATGGCGCGCAGGCCGTACATGTCGCGGATCTCCCGCTCGCCCCACACCGCCGCCGGAATGGTCGGGGTGATGGAGGGGTACTCCTGGGTATCGGCATCCACCAGCACCTTGACGGTGATCCAGCACTTGGGGTCGCCCTCCATGGAGAAGACGTGGTAGACGGCGAAGTGGCCGTTGAGGCTGCGCTCGTCATTGGCAAAGGAGAGCGGAAGCCAGCCCCCCAGCTGATGGAAGATCAGGCTGGCGGTCTCGACCAGACTGGTGGGTTTGACGGTGATGGTGGCCTGATCGGCGGTTTGCCACTCCTCGTCGACGATGGCGTGGGGCAGTTGTGCTCGCACCTGCTGGATGTAGTCGCAGCCGATGCGATCCGAAATGGCGATGGTCATGCAGTTCTCACTTTAATGTTCGGGAATGAGCATTCGGTAAAGGTGAAATCGGAAAAAGTTGCTGTGCTGGCGGGCATGATTCAGATCCCGACCAGATAGGCGAGCAGCGCCAGCAGGGCCAGCCCCAAGCCGTAGCGGGTGAGCTTGTGGGTGCGCACGAACTGGGTACGGGCCATGGCGTTTTCGATGATGCCGGCCAGCAAAAAGGCCACCAGCAGCTTGCAGGCGAGGATCAGCGCCGCGCCGATGAGCGCAGGCAGACTCCAGTTGGCCGCCTTGCCGAAGGGCAGGAAAATGACCAGAAAGAGCTGCACCACCACCAGTTGCTTGAGGCCGATGGAGAGCTTGAGCAGGGCCAGGCCCGCACCGGAATACTCGGTGAGCGGCCCCTCTTGCAGCTCCTGCTCGGCTTCGGCGCAGTCAAAGGGCAGCTTGCCCATCTCGACAAACACCGCGAAGGCGCAGGCGGCACCCGCCAAGAGGGTAGCGATGGGGGCGGCCAGTGGCTGGGTCGCTACATAGCTGCTGATATTGCCCAGATCCGAGCTGCCCACCATCATCGCCATGATGAAGCAGGCGAGCACCAGAATGGGCTCCACCAGAATGCCGAGGGTCAGCTCGCGGCGGGCGCCGATCCCTGCAAACATGCTGCCGCTGTCGAGCCCCGAGAGGGAGAAGAAGAAGCGGAAGATGGCGAACAGATAGATATCGGTGATGAGATCCCCGGCAATGGGGAAGGGGGACTCATGAGTCAGGGTCGGCAGCGCCATCCCTACCAGCAAGAGGGCGGCAATGAGCAGCGCAGGCATCAGGTTGAAGATGATGCCGGCAGGCTCGGGGCTCACCTCCTGACGGCGCAGGAGCTTGGCGATATCCCGGTAATCCTGCAGCAGGCCCGGCCCCTGACGGGAGTGCATCTTGGCCCGCAGCACCCGGTTGAAACCGGTGGCGAGCGGCGCCAGCGCCAGCATGGCGATGGCCTGGGTCAGGGCGAGGGCAACCATGCCCCAGCTCGGCATTTCAAGAACAGGCATATCAGACTCCTACAGCCATCAGGATAAAGAGCGCCAGCACAAGGCCGTGCAGCAGCCAGCCGGTTGTCCCGCTGGTATCGCTCACCCCGTGCAGGGCGCTGGCCAGATCGAGCTGCGGTTGCTTGCGATAGAGCGGCGCGCAGAGTTGGCGCAAGGTGTGGGTGACACCGCCCGAGGTGAGGCTCATGCGCTCCTCGTAGGCGTAACCACAAGCCCACGGGGTGCCAGCGTGACGACGACCCAGCTTGGGCCCCTTGAAGATGGCCAGTACCAGCAGCGGGATGAGGAACAGACCCAGCAAGGTGATGGCGATAACGGGCGGGGAGAGGATCGCTTGACTGCTATCGAGCGGCAGCAGGGTGGCGCCGGTGGCGACACTCATTTGGCTGGCAACCAAGGCTTGGCCATAGCTGGCGATATGGGGGGCAATCCAGGGGGCGCCCAGACCCAGCACCAGACAGACCGCGGCCAGCAGCAGGGTGCCTGCCACCATGGCGCCCGGCACTTCGCGGGCGTGACTCGCTTTCTCGCTGCGCGGGGCGCCGCAGAAGCAGATGCCGTACACCTTGACGAAACACATCACCGCCATGGCGCCGGTTACCGCCAGCATCACTACCGCGAGCGGCGCGACGACGGAGGTGCCGAGCTTGGTCATGGAGAGCAGGGATTGGTAGATAAACCACTCGCTGACAAAGCCGTTGAGCGGCGGCAGCGCCGAGATGGCCATGGCACCGATGAGAAACGCCAGCGCAGTCCAGGGCATCAGCTTGGCCAGCCCCCCCATCTTGTCCATGTCACGGGTGTGCAGGCGGAACATCACAGAGCCGGTACCCATAAAGAGCAGGCTCTTGAAGATGGCGTGGTTGAGCAGGTGATAGAGGGCGCCGAGCAGCCCCAGCACCACCAGCGCCGGTTGCTGGTTGGCGATGCCGATCATGCCGATGCCCATCCCCATCAGGATGATGCCGATGTTCTCCACCGTGTGGTAGGCGAGCAGCCGCTTGAGGTCGTGTTCGGCCAGCGCAAACAGCACCCCGAGCACCGCCGAGCAGGCACCGAAGATCAGCACCACATAGCCCCACCAGAGCTGGCTGGCGCCGAGAAAATCGATGCAGACCCGCAAAATGCCAAAGAGACCCAGCTTCACCATGACGCCGGACATCAGCGCCGAGATATGGGACGGCGCAACGGGCTCGGCCACCGGCAACCAGCCGTGCAGCGGCACGAAACCGGCGCGCAGGCCAAAGCCGCAGAAGCTGAGCAGGAACACCAGGGATGCCAAACCGCCCGCCAGATGGTGCTCGCGCAGCGCGGCGAACTCCAGCGAGCCGCTTTCGCGGCAGAGCAGCCAGAAGGCGACCAGCACCAGCGCCATGCCGATATGGTTCATCACCAGGTAGAGGCGGCTCTGTTTGGCAGCCTCCGGGTTGGTCTTGACCAGCCAGTAGGTGGTGAGGGTCACCAGCTCGTAGCAGAGCAAGAAACCGAGCGCGTTGTCGGCCAGCACCATGCCCACCATGGCAAAGAGGAAGAGGTTCATCAGCGCGCCGATGGCCACATCCCCCTTGCCCTGATATTCGCGGATATAGGCAAAGGAGTAGAGGGCGACGGCGACGCCGACGGTGCTAATCACCAGCAGCATCAGCGCGGCCAGCATATCCAGATGCACCGAGCCCAACAGCCAGAGCTGGCCGTCGACGGGCGCGCCTTGGGCAAAGATCTGGATGGCGGCGACCAGACCCGCGAGCGAGCCCAGCAGGGCAAAGCCGCTATTGAGACGGTTGGCCAGTGCGGGCAGTTTTTGCAGGAGCAAACCGGCGGCAGCGCCCAGCAAAAAGAGCAGGAGCGTGGCCATGACAAGGGGGGACAACATCAGCGAACTCCCTCTGTGGTAGATAAATCGGATGCAGGGAGCGCCGTGGCAGGCGCCGAGAAGGCAGAGGCCCCTTGCGGGTTGGTGTCGGCCGCTTGCTGGCGACGGATACGGGCGGCGCGTTCGGTGTCGCCGTCATTGACCAGCTTCAATGCCTGGGAGGGGCAGGCTCCGACACAGGCCGGGCCATCGGCGCGAAACTCGCACAGGTCGCACTTGACGGCGATGCTGCGCACCCCCGGCTCCCAGCTCAGCAGATCCTCGCCAAAGCAGCGCAGGCCAGCGGAGGTGGAGGGGTTGCTGGAGCGGATGGAGCAGGGGATATAGGTGTCGTAACTGGTGGCCACGGCCACCGGACGGCTGCCGCCGCTCTGGATAGCGCCAAAGGGGCAGGCCACGGCGCAGAGGTTGCAGCCGATGCAGAGCGACTCGTTGAGTTGCACGCAATCGCCGGTCTGGCGAATTGCCTCGACCGGGCACACCTTGATGCAGGGGGCATCGTCACAGTGACGGCACTGAACCGGCATGGTCGCCTGCTCGTGTCGCATAACGGTTAAACGGGGGGCTTGCTGCAAACCTTGTGCCTTGTGTACCTCGCTGCAGGCCGCCATACAGGTGCCACAGCCGATACAAAGCTTGGGGTCAGCGATAACGAAGCGGTTCATAGCCTACCTTGTCGTGTCGCGAACGGAGAAAGTAGGGGCAGGTTGGCAAGATACGGGCCAGAATGGTTTTTGCTGCGAAATTGGTTTTAAGTGGCTGTTTTTAAATAAATAAAAATCTTGGTGTGGTTGAGTGAAGGTGCGAATGTGGCTGTCGAACTGTGACGTTCGTCACTTGTGACGAAGCCGCCCGGAGGGTTCGTCACCTTGGAAAACGCAGCATAAGTAGGGTGCAAAGAACGCAGTGAATTGCACCGCTTTCAAATATGTTCGCGGTGCACGGCGCTGCGCTTGTTGCACCCTACGGTGGGATGTCTGAGGGGGCGATGTGGTTTGCTCCCTTCTCCCCTTGCGGGAGAAGGGCTGGGGATGAGGGGGGAGGTCAGCCATATGTTCGCGGTGCACGGCGCTGCGCTTGTTGCACCCTACGGTGGGATGTCTGTGGGGGGCGATGTGGTTTGCCCCCTTCTCCCCTCGCGGGAGAAGGGTTGGGGATGAGGGGGCCGGTAACTGAGTTAACGGAAACAAGAGAGGGAGGCCCATGCCTCCCTCTCTACTTGCTGAGGTTTTCTATGCCTTTAAGAGGCCATCAACACGCCATCAGATATCCACCTGCGAACCCAGCTCGATAACCCGGTTGGGCGGGATCTCGAACTGATCCGGGGCGCGCAGGGCGTTGCGCTGCAGCAGCATAAAGAGCTTGCCGCGCAGATAGAGATACCAGGGGCGGTCTTTCATGATGAGTGACTCGTGGGCCATAAAGAACGAGGTCTCCATCATCCGGCAGCTGAGCCCCTCGGCGTTGCAGCGGTGGAAGATCTCCTCCACGTTCGGAGTTTCGCGCCAGCCGTAGCTCGCTACCACCCGCCAGAAGGTGGGGGAGAGCTGCTCGATGCAGACCCGGCGCACATTGTGGACGTAGGGCACATCCTCCACCCGCAGGGTGAGCAGGATGATCCGCTCGTGCAGCACCTTGTTGTGCTTGAGGTTGTGCAGAAGCGCATGGGGGATCACATTGACCACCCGCGACATATAGACCGCAGTGCCGGCCACCCGGGTTGGCGGGGATTTCTCCAGCGAGGCGATCATTGGCTCCAGCGAGTTGCCGTGCTCGTTCAGGCGACGAATAAGCTGAAAGCGCTCGCTCTTCCAGCTGGTCATCACGGTGAACATCACCGCGCCCAGGGTGAGCGGCAGCCAGCCGCCGGAGAAGATCTTGGCGAGGTTGGCGGCAAAGAGCGGCACATCGATACAGAGCAGCGCGGCAAACAGGATAGCCACCAGATACTTGTTCCAGTGCCAGCTGTTCTTGGCTACCGAGCAGGAGAGAATGGAGGTGAGCACCATGGTGCCGGTTACGGCGATGCCGTAGGCCGCCGCCAGATTGCTGGAGTGCTCGAAGCTCATGATGACGATCACCACCGAGATATAGAGCATCCAGTTGATGACCGGAATATAGATCTGGCCGGACTCCTGCTCGGAGGTGTGAACGATGCGAATGGGGGAGAGATAACCGAGGCGCACCGCCTGCCGGGTCAGCGAAAAGACCCCGGAGATCACCGCCTGCGAGGCGATCACCGTCGCCATGGTTGCCAAGAGCAGCAGCGGCACCAGCGCCCATTTCGGCGCGAGCAGGAAGAAGGGGTTGGCAATGGCGGCGGGGTTGCTCAGCAGCAGCGCCCCCTGACCGAAGTAGTTGAGCACCAGGGAGGGCAGCACCACGATAAACCAGGCGAGGCGGATTGGATTTTTGCCAAAGTGACCCATATCCGCGTAGAGCGCCTCCACCCCGGTGATGGCCAGCACCACGGCGCCGAGGGCAAAGAAGGAGGTGGTCTGGTACTGGACAAAGAAGCGCACCGCCCAGACGGGGTTGAGCGCCCCCAGCACCTCGGGGTTGTGGATGATACCGCGCAGCCCCAGCACCGCCAGCGTCATAAACCAGATCAGCATGATGGGGGCAAACAGCTTGCCCACCATGGCGGTGCCATGTTTCTGGATGGCAAACAGCAGGGTCAGCACCAGCACCGAGAGGGTGACGATATAGGGGTCGAGGGCGGGGGTGAGAATGCTCAGACCCTCAATGGCCGACATCACCGACATCGCCGGGGTGATCACCACCTCGCCATAGAAGAAGCTGCCGCCAATCAGGCCGAGGATGATCAGCAGCGGCGTCCAGCGGGTGGAGGCGTTGCGGGTCGCCAGCGACATCAGGGTGAGAATGCCACCCTCGCCGGCGTTGTCGGCCCGCATCACAAAGGAGAGGTACTTGACCGACACCACCAGGATCAGCAGCCAGAAGATCAGCGAGAGAAAGCCGAGAATGGAGGCCGGCTCGACGCCGAATCCGAATTGACCTGACAGGCACTCGCGCAAGGTATAGAGCGGGCTGGTGCCGATATCACCATAGACTACGCCAATCGCCGCCAGCATGACGCCGGACATGGCTTGTTGTTTATCACAGTTCATGAGTTCATCTTGTCAGTTTGATGTTTACACGTTTGCCAACGCACAGCTGCCCGACCTACCAAGAGAGTCGTGATATTTAATCGGGAGAAAATTAATGGATTGCGATGGGAAAGGGCGCTAACGGAATAGTGATCTGCTTGTCATGGAACACAGTCTGTTCATCTGTCATTAAGCTTATAATGACACACACTTTGCGGGAGTATGCTCAGTTATAAATAATCAAAAGTTCAATTTGAGTAAGGGAATTAATTATCCGGCGATTGAAATATATGGCGGGGAATCGGGCAACTGTTTGTTTTATCTAGCGAAGTGGTTTGGCTGGAGTCTTTTTCCAAACGGATAATAAATAGA
Source organism: Aeromonas sp. 601039 (assembly GCF_049174415.1). Taxonomy (NCBI): domain Bacteria; kingdom Pseudomonadati; phylum Pseudomonadota; class Gammaproteobacteria; order Aeromonadales; family Aeromonadaceae; genus Aeromonas; species Aeromonas sp. 601039. The sequence goes on along the minus strand of NZ_JAAKTL010000002.1, from coordinate 265,085 downwards.
CGATAAAGTAATCGCTAATTAATTGCTGGCAGGATGGCAAAGGGGATGCTGTTAAGCCGCGATGGAGTCTTTATGTGTCAGAGGAGAAAGGTAGGGTGCAATGAACGAAGTGAATTGCACCGCTAATTAAAAATGCAAGAGGTGCAATGCGCTGCGCTTATTGCACCCTACAGTAATTACTACTCTCCATGATAGTGCTTCAATAAAAAGTAGCGGTCAGGACTATTTTTAACGCCGCTTACTTTACCGACTATTTTAAATCCCATTTTTTCATAAAATTTGGGTGCCTGAAATGAGAGGGTGTCGACTTGAGCAGCAATACATCCCCGTTTTTGTGCCTCGCGTTCAGCAATCTCCATTAATTGAATGCCGAGCCCCTGTCCTCTCTTCTCATTGTGTACCCAAAGTACTTCGATCAACAGTTGATGATAAATAGTACGTCCGGCAATACCACCGACAACTTCGTCATTATCATCATGAATGGCAACAATTAAAGGTTGGGAGCGCTCCTCTCCCATTTTATCAAAGTTAAATTGTCTAAGGTTATCAACGAGTACATTGAATATGTCATCTTTATGTTCATTATGGATTTTTATATTCATCAAATCTTACTCCATTAAAATGTAATCGTAGGGTGCAATGAACGAAGTGAATTGCACCAAATACTAAAAGAGGCAAGAGGTGCAATGCGCTGCGCTTATTGCACCCTACGGTACTATATAATAATTTAATCAGTTCTTATAAGTGCTGTTGCAATATGGATGTGTAAGTTGCGCATTATCATAGTTTCCCATCCCGCCATCTTCTTTTCTAACCTTATGATCAATTGAAATTGACTTTGAATGTAGAAGTCCACCACATATCTTACATTTTGGTGCTAAAGATATAGCCTCAGAGATATATGCAGCACTCTTCGTTGACTTTGAGAATGATGCTGATTCTGTATCTGATTGGTATACTTCATCTATATTTATATAGGAAAACTCAGTTGACTTCCCTAACTCTAGTAAAACGTCGTCCACTTCTGTTTCGGTTGATAACTTTTCTAGTATTACATGTAAAAACCTAACGAGAGGTATTACGGCTTTGTTAGCCTGCCTTGCTTTTCTAACTATTTGCTGAATCAAAACATCTGATTTTACAATTATACTTTCAAATTCTGAACGATATTTTGTAAAAATATTTAGTTTATTGTTTTCAGAAAGCTCTTTTGTGAAAATAATCACTGCATGGAAGCAACTAACTCTGAAATTTCCTGATTGACTGTATATGTATATAGCTGGATGAAGTCCTAATGATGAGGGATGGTTATCATTAACTAGTTGGAGGGATTTTCTTATGTCAATTAATGCTTTCAGTGTTTCTTCACCGGTTTTATCTTCATCATTGCTACTTGCGCCAAGTAATTTCACCAATTCGAAAACCATAGATAGTGAATTACTAGCATGATTTTTTCCACCCAGTGGCAAATCAAGAGTTTTTATCGGTGTTAGTAGCTGGGGCTTAAATATTAGATCATTAATCACTTCCGCTTCATGCTGAATTTTTTGTGATAAATCTGGCTCAAAAACATTCCAGTATTTATATCCTTGACCACCTCTTAAAATAGCTCTGGAGCATAGGCCTACAGGCTTTCTTCTTGCCTCTAGTATTGATATTTCAGTATCGCTGATGGGTGTGGATTTTTGATTTATTTTAAAGAAGCTACTTTCTGCTTTCTTTGAATCACCATCAACCCACTGCAACTGCAATGCTCTAGTTCCGAAGTTTTTAAGTCTTTTCCTGACGTGTTCTGCTGCTACGTCTGGTTCATATAGCGCGTCTTTAAAGTCTTTAAAAGAACCGATTTCATTATTGATCAGTTGACGAGCCTTTTTAGCAGCTTCAATTTGTTGCTCAGGAATTGCGTTATCAAAAAATTTTCTTGATATTTTACCATCACCATAGTCATCATTAACCCATGCTGCTATAGCACTAATCCTGTGCGCACCATCAATTACAAAAGTATAACTATCAGCATACTTCCAAAGAATTATTGCAGGAACCAAATCACCATCAAGAAAACTTTCAACCAAGTCTTTTACTTTTTCGACATCCCACTCATTTGTTTCCCGTTGAAAATCTGGTTTGCGTAATGATGAGAAAAAGAAACCTGGAATTTCAAAATCCCCATAGCTGAGAGTAGTTTTATGTGGGCCTTGAGAATTATGTGCTTGATCTTGCACTTCAAAATCATCCCTTCCTATTAGGGCATCCAAGAACAGCTTTTGAGACATATTTATTCCCTTTTTAAAAATTACAAGAAAACCTATTCGAATTATATTGATCACAAGTACTATCTCTAGTTCTTGTGAGGTCTAACAACCGCTGTTGTATTCACCAAGAGGAATTTGAGACCAATAGAGCTGGTTGCCAAGTGAGCCATAGTAACTGGACAGTAGAAAAACTGAAGGAGCAGGAGTTGAAAATCCGCGCTGGCTCAATAAATTTATCAATATGTGCTGGTTTATTATTCAGCCTAGCTTGATGCTGCTGGACTGGCGCGATAGTAAAACCAAGCAACTAGCGGCCTCGACATCCTTTTTGATGGTGTTGTTTATTCCCCGCGTTTATCGCGTGGGGCAGGGGTTGGTCAGCCGGTGTCGAGCTCGTCACTTTTGTCGTGTCGATCACACTTCCCATCCCGTCGTCACCTTCGTCAGGGGCGGCAATCCGCACGTATTCCTTTCTGATTACTCCTTTATTTTCAGTTGCTTGTAAATTTTTATCGCACCCTTTGCCCGTTTTGGTCTGATAAATGCTTTGTGGGGGGCTGGCCGCCTCTTTGCCTGTCGGCGGGCGGCCCGGTGTAACGAACCATTTAGGATCCCTCTCTATGAACAGCTTCGTGATTGCAGATCCCAGTCTCTGTATTGGGTGTCGTACCTGTGAGGTGGCCTGCGCCGTTTCACACCAGTCAGGGTCTTGCAGCGGGACCCTTGAGCGGGAGGGCGGCCTGCATCTTGCCATCGAGGATGGACATCTGGTCTCCAAGGACAGCTACTTTCAGCCGCGCCTGAAGGTGATCGTGGGCAGCAAGGTGACCACGCCGGTGCTCTGCCGCCAGTGTGAAGACAAGCCGTGCGCCATGGCCTGCCCGAACAATGCCATCGTCAGCGAGGATGGTTGCGTCAAGGTGTTGCAGGAGCGCTGCATCGGCTGCAAGTCCTGCGTGGTGGCATGTCCTTACGGCGCCATTGCGGTGGTGCTCAAAGAGGTGCCCCCGGCTGTGGATTCGCTCTTCAAGCGTCCACAGACCAAGGCGCAGGCGCTCAAGTGCGATCTCTGCCGTCACCGCGAGGCGGGCCCGGCCTGTGTCGAGGTCTGCCCGACCCAGGCGCTGCGGTTGGTCACGCCGGAGCATCTTGAAACCCTGAACCGGCAGAAGCAGCTGGCCAGTGCCGAGGCACTGCTGGCGATGCCGGCGCGGGTGTGAGCGGGCTTGCCGAGCCGTTTTTCGTTAACAAACAAGAGTGTGAGTCATGAAAAAAGTCATTACCGTGTGCCCCTATTGCGGCACCGGTTGCAAAATCAACCTGCTGGTTGAAAACGACAAGGTGGTGGGGGCCGAAGGCGCCAACGGCCGGACCAACGAGGGGCAGCTCTGCCTCAAGGGCTATTACGGTTGGGATTTTTTGAACGACACCAACCTGCTGACCCCCCGTCTCAAGAGCCCGATGATCCGCCGCGAGCGCGGTGGCAAGTTCGAGGCCGTCTCCTGGGATGAAGCGATCGCGTTCGCCAGCAGCCGTCTCTCCGCCATCAAGGCGAAATATGGCCCGGACGCCATCATGACCACCGGCTCTGCCCGTGGCCCCGGCAATGAAGCCAACTATGTGATGCAAAAATTTGCCCGTGCGGTGATTGGGACGAACAACGTCGACCACTGCGCGAGGGTGTGACACGCACCCTCAGTCTCCGGTCTGGAGACAACTGTAGGCAACGGCGCCATGAGCAACGCCATTCCCGAAATTCAAGAGACCAAGTGCCTGCTGGTGTTTGGTTACAACGCTGCTGACTCTCACCCCATCGTCGCTCGCCATATCCTCAAGGCGAAGGCAAACGGGGCCAAGGTGATTGTGTGTGATCCCCGCATGGTGGAGACCGCCCGTATCGCCGATCAGTGGCTGCCGCTCAAAAACGGCTCCAACATGGCGCTGGTGAACGCCTTCGCCAACGTGTTGATCAATGAAGGGCTCTATAACAAGGCCTTTGTCGCCAACTACACCGAAGGGTTCGAGACCTTCAAGGCGACGGTGGCCAAGTACACCCCGGAATATGTCGAAGGTATCACTGGCCTCAAAGCCGCCGATATCCGCGCCGCCATTCGCACCTATGCCGAGTCGCCTGCGTCCATGATCCTGTGGGGCATGGGGGTGACCCAGTACGGTCAGGCGGTGGACGTGGTCAAGGGGCTGGCGGGTCTGGCGCTGCTGACCGGCAACTTCGGTCGCCGCGGCACCGGCTGCGGGCCGGTACGTGGTCAGAACAACGTGCAGGGCACCTGTGACATGGGGATGCTGCCCCACCAGTTCCCGGGTTATCAGTCGGTGGCCGATCCCGCCATCAGCGCCAAGTTCGCCAAGGCGTGGGGCGTGGAGTCTCTGTCCCAGAAACCCGGCTATCGCCTGACCGAGCTTGGCCATAAGGTAGAGGAGGGCAAGTGCAAGGCCTTCTACATCTTTGGTGAAGATCCGGCTCAGACCGAGGCAGATCTCGGTCAGTTCCGTCGCACTCTGGCGGGGATGGAGCTGGTGATCGTGCAGGATATCTTCATGACCCAGACCGCCGAGATGGCCGACGTCATTCTGCCCGCCACCAGCTGGGGCGAGCATGAAGGGGTCTACAGCTCGGCTGATCGCGGCTTCCAGCGCTTCTACAAGGCGGTGACGCCCCCCGAGAACGTGAAACCGGACTGGGCCATCTTCTCGCTGATGGCGACCGCCATGGGTTATCCCATGGAGTACCACAACACCGAAGAGATCTGGGACGAGATGCGTGCGCTCTGCCCGCTCTACGCCGGGGTCAGCTACGACAAGATGGCCGATCTCAAGAGCGTGCAGTGGCCTTGCCCGACCGAGGATCACCCGGGCACCAGCACCCTGTTCGAGGGAAATGTGTTCACCACCCCGAGCGGCAAGGGTCAGCTGATTGCCTCCGAGTGGCGGCCGCCGCTGGAGCAGCCCTGTGCCGAGTACCCGCTGGTGCTCTCCACCGTGCGCGAGGTGGGTCACTACTCCTGCCGCTCCATGACCGGCAACTGCTCGGCGCTGCAGACCCTGGCCGATGAGCCGGGCTATGTGCAGATCCACCCGAGCGATGCCAAAAAGCTTGGGGTGAAGGATCAGGCGCTGGTCTGGATCTCGTCGCGCCGTGGCAAGGTGATCACCCGCGCCAACTACAACGACCGGGTCAACGCCGGGGTGGTCTACATGACCTACCAGTGGTGGATCGGGGCCTGCAACGAGCTCACCATCGAGCACGTCGATCCCGTCTCCCACACGCCGGAGTACAAGTATTGCGCGGTGAAGATCGAGCGCATCGACAATCAGCCTGAGGCGGAAGTGTACGTCCAGACTGAATACAGCGCGCTCAAGGCGAAATTGCGCAGCGCAGCCAAGGGCTGATCGCCCTAAAAACGAGGTTCTGCACAAATAAGGGAACCCGACTCGGATTTATCGAGTCGGGCACCCTTTTATTACCCAAAAAAAGGGGAGTAAATGATGCAACATGAAATTGGTCGCTTATTCGGACTTTTCTATATTGGCACCTATCTGGCGGCGATATTGCTGGGAATAGGTTGCTATATTTGGCGCGACGAGATGATATTTCTGCTCGGCTTCGGTTTTTTCGGCTGTTTTATGGCGGCACGGCTCGCCATGAGCAGCGTATTTTCTGCTTTGAGTATTTCCAGTGCCTGGCTGATCGGGTTTATCTCCACCACCTTGATCAACGGCCTGCTGCTGGGGGTGATCACCCTGCTGGTCTACCTCACGCATCAGAGCGTCACCGCCGAGCTTGCCGACAACGCCAGCTGGCTGCTGATGGCCTTCCAGAGCTTGTCGGCCCTCTTTATCTTCGGTGGCCTGAAGTGCTGCCACAGCCGGATCATCACCTCGTAAATTGCCGATGGATGGGCAGCAAACGCCATCTCGAAACCCGCAGCCAGCGAAGAGGAAAGGGCAGATCTGACAGTTGACGGCGGCCCACTTTTCAGGCGCCTTAATTGAGATCAAGAACTGATGAAATAACCGGTTAAATATGGCCATCAGATATATTAAATCGGATTGTAATGAAATTTGAGCTCATCTATGATGAGTCGCCATTCCAATATATCCCCCGATAACGATGTTACTTTTTGTTGTCGTTCGTTAATAACAACTCTGGAATTGCAACATGCGACAATTTTCGTCACCGCTTTTCTTATTGGCAGCCGTTTTTACGGGCTGCGGCTATTTATTTTGGTGACGGGTGCTTGTCGTGATGCGATGGCATGGACAGCCTGACTGGTGACTAAATCGATATAACGTGAGGCCGCAATGCTAAATGTGAGTGCCATCCCCCTGGACGAGATCTCTCCCATCTGGGACGACGGTTTCCTCCTGCTCTCCAAATCCCTCCTGTCGGCCGTGACGCTCGATGATTTTATCCACAAACTCAACAAGATAGATGCCAGCTTCGGCGGCGTGACCCGGGTCAACCTGATCCTCAACATGGGTGCGGACGAGGAGGCCATCTTCTACTTCATGGGACATTCCGGCCCAAAGCATCTGGTCTGCCCCAAGGCAGAGCTGCACCTCTCCCCCCGTCCTGCCAAAGAGACCCCGGAACAGGCCATCATTCTCGCTGCCGCCCGCTTTGAGAATCGCTGCCCGGCGCTGGATCGCGAAGGGGTCTACGGGGGGCTGCGCTCCTACTGCCAGCTCCCCATCACCACCGCCCGCAGCCACCTTGGCGGGGTCGAGTTTATCAACACCCAGCTCGACAGCTTCACCATGGAGACCCTGGCCAAGCTGACCCAGCTGGCGGCCATTATCGCCATTGCGCTGGAGAACGTGCTCGACAAGGAGCGCACCCTGGAGCAGGCCAACTCCCTGCGCCTTGAGCGCGACAGCTGCAAAATTCTGGTGGATGTGACCAACGCAGTGATCAAACTGGTGCGTATCGCCGAGCTGCCCAAGAGCCTGTTTACCATCCTGCACCACCACTTTGGCATCAGCAGTTTGTGTCTGGCGGAGTACAACGCCACCTCCGACAGCTTCAAGAGCTATCTGGTCAACCAGCAGCAGAGCGATCAGCCGGGCATCATCGATCACTCCTGTTTTGAAAAGAAGTGTCTGCAGGGGGCCCTTGGCCACAGCGAGCCGTTTTTTGTCTATCGCGAACACGGCCACGGCTGCAGCAATCGCTGCCGTTTTACCTCCCAGATCCTGCCGCCCGAGGCCGACAGCTCCTGCATTTTGCCGCTGCGTTATCGGGGCAATCTGCTGGGGGTGTTGATCCTCTCGCACCCCAACGCCGACTTCTTTGCCGATATCGATATCTCCTTGCTGGAGCAGGTGGCGGCGCGCACGGCGATTGCCATGAACAACGTGCAGGCGCAGCAGGAGATCTCCAACACCAATGGTGCCAAAGAGAAGACCATTCGCATCAACGAGCCGCAGATGCAGGGGGAGTTCCCCCACATCATCTACCAGAGCGCGGTGATGGAGAGTGTGCTGGAGAAGGTGCGGCTGGTGGCCGAGAGCGACAGTACCGTGCTGATCCTCGGCGAGACCGGCACCGGCAAGGAGCTGATCGCCCAGGCCATTCACGCCCTGAGTGCCCGCCACGATCACGAGATGGTGAAGGTGAACTGCGCCGCCATCCCGACCGGCCTTATCGAGAGCGATCTCTTTGGCCATGAGAAGGGGGCCTTTACCGGGGCACTGAGCCAGCGCATCGGCCGCTTCGAGCGGGCCCACAAGGGGACCCTGTTCCTCGATGAAGTGGGGGATATGCCGCTGGACTTGCAGCCCAAACTGTTGCGGGTATTGCAGGAGCACGAGCTGGAGCGGGTGGGTAACAGCAACCCAATAGCAGTGGATGTGCGGCTGGTGGCCGCCACCAACTGCGATCTGCTCTCCATGGTCAAGAACAAGCGCTTTCGAAGCGATCTCTACTACCGCCTCAACGTCTTTCCCATCGAGCTGCCGCCCCTGCGCGAGCGGCGCGAGGATATTCCGCTGCTGGTCAATTTCTTTATCAAGAAGATCGCCAAGCGGATGCGCCGCACCATCACCTCCATCCCCGCCGATGCGATGAAGATGCTGGTGTCGCTGCCCTGGTACGGCAATATTCGCGAGCTGGAGAACGTCATCGAGCGCGCCGTGGTGATGACCCGCGGCCATGTGCTCAACCTCTCGCCCGATGAGCTGATGCCGCTCAAGGGTTACCACAAGATTGAGACCCTGGTCTATGACGAGCCCGCCACGCCGCTCTTTGCCGAGGAGGGGCCGATTGATGAGCGCGAGGCGATCATCGCCGCCCTGCGCGACTGCAACGGCATAGTCGCTGGCGAACGGGGGGCAGCCAACCGCCTCGGCATGAAGCGCACCACCTTGCTTTCGAAAATGAAGCGGCTCGGCATTTCGGCCAGAGATCCCGAGATCATTGACGGGGTCGCACCATGAGAGAGGCCATAGAGCTTGAGATGCGGAGTGAGCAGAGAGAATCGAGCGAACAGAACGAGCTGGCCCGCTGCGCTATCCACCGCGAGGTGGTGCACTACCGCGCCGATGCACTGACCTGCGACAGCGAAATGGCGCTCCCCTCCGAGACGCCGGTGGCGCTGGTCTACAACGGTATCGCCCACAGCGTGATGATGTGCTCGGCCTCCGATCTGGAGGATTTCGCCATCGGGTTTTCGCTATCCGAGGGGATCATCGACAGTCTGCTCGATATCCATGACATCGAGCAGATCGACGGCTGTCAGGGGATTGAGCTGCATATCACGTTGGCCAATCGCTGCGTCCATCGCCTTAAAGAGAAGCGGCGCACGCTCGCGGGGCGTACCGGTTGCGGCATCTGCGGCAGCGAGAGTCTGGAGCAGGTGATCCGCACCCAGCCAAGCGTGCCCGACAGCCAGCGTCTGGCGGTAGGGCATATCGACAAGGTATTGAGCGCGCTGCGCCCGCTCCAGTTGCTGGGTCAGCGCACCGGCGCCACCCATGCGGCAGTGCATCTGGATGGTGAGGGCAATATTCTCGCCATCCGCGAGGATGTGGGGCGCCATATTGCGCTGGACAAGCTGGTGGGCCATCTGTGCCGCACGGGTCGCCGTGACGGTGCCATTCTGGTGACCAGCCGCGCCAGCTTCGAAATGGTGCAAAAGTGCGCCAGCGCCGGGGTGGAGATCTTGCTCGCCATCTCCGCTGCCACCGAGCTTGCGGTCGAGCGGGCCGAGCAGACCGGGCTCACTCTGGTGGGCTTTTGCCGTCCCGGGCGGGCCGAGATCTACAGCGGGTGCCAGCGAATCCTGCTCAAGTAACGGCAAGCGTGAGCGCAAGGCTGCAAACCCGCTAAACGGGTCACGAAAACAGGCAATGAAAAAGGGCGGGGAGTGTGACTCCCCGCCCTTGTTGTATCTGCTGCTGTAGCGGATTAGCGCGCCAGCAGGATACGCAGCATGCGGCGCAGCGGCTCGGCGGCGCCCCACAGCAGCTGGTCACCCACGGTAAAAGCGGCCAGATACTCCGGGCCCATATTGAGCTTGCGCAGACGACCAACTGGAATGCTGAGGGTACCGGTGACGGCCGCCGGAGTCAGCTCGCGGGCGGTGATGTCGCGATCGTTGGGGATCACTTTCACCCAGTCGTTGTGGGCAGCCAGCAGCGCTTCGATCTCCGCCAGCGGCACATCTTTTTTCAGCTTGATGGTGAACGCCTGGCTGTGGCAGCGCAGGGCACCGATCCGCACGCACAGACCATCCACCGGAATGACAGCGTTCTCGATACCCAAAATCTTGTTGGTCTCGGCCTGACCTTTCCACTCTTCACGGCTCTGGCCGTTGTCGAGCTTGGTGTCAATCCAGGGGATAAGGCCGCCGGCCAGCGGTACGCCGAAGTTGTCCACCGGCAGGGTGCCGGAGCGGGTCTTCTCGGTGATCTTGCGCTCGATGTCGAGGATGGCGGAGGCAGGGTCTGCCAGCTCGACCGCTACTTCGTCGCGCAGCATCCCCATCTGGGTAACCAGCTCGCGCATATGACGGGCACCGCCACCGGAGGCCGCCTGATAGGTGGCCACACTCACCCACTCCACCAGATCGGCCTTGAACAGGCCGCCTAGGGCCAGCAGCATCAGGCTGACGGTGCAGTTGCCGCCAACGAAGGTCTTGATGCCATCGTTCAGGGCCTGTTCAATCACATCGCCGTTGACCGGATCCAGAATGATGACGGCGTCTTTCTCCATCCGCAGGGAGGAGGCGGCGTCAATCCAGTAACCCTGCCAGCCGGCGGCTTTCAGGCGCGGATAGACATCCTTGGTGTAGTCGCCGCCTTGCGCGGTGATGATGATATCCTGCTTGGCCAGCGCCTCGATATCGAAGGCGTCTTGCAGAGTACCGGCATCGACGCCGAAGTTGGGAGCGGCCTCACCGGCCTGGGAGGTGGTGAAGAATGTGGGTTGAATATGGGCGAAATCCTGCTCTTCCTGCATCCGGCTCATCAGAACCGATCCCACCATGCCACGCCAACCGACCAAACCTACTTTTTTCATATTGTCCTACCCTGGATTGCTGCTAAAGAAACTTGCGATGACACCCGTAACCCCTTGTCTGGCGACGCCTGTTTACAAGCGGTTTACAGGCCATTTAAAAAATATGCGCTGCGAAAAATGCGTCTATCCACATTACGGATTGTGACGGCTTGCGCAAGTCGAATTGCGCAATATTCTGTGCCGTTTGCTGCATTAACCGGCAGCCAGACTACCGCTCAGGCAGACGGGGAGGGAGAAGGTCAACATCAGACGAAAAGGCCACCGTTATTGGCGGTGGCCTGTCAATAAAGCGGTTGAGGACGTCCTCTGCTGTTGTCTGAGGGCTTAGTTGGCGAGTGAAACAGCCCGACAGCTTGGGCGCTTAGCCGTAACGGGCCAGAGTGAGCCCCTCATCGCTGATGGCGGGCTCGCTGCCGCTGATAAGATCGCACAACAGCTGACCCGAACCGGCCGCCATGGTCCAGCCCAGGGTGCCGTGGCCGGTATTGAGCCAGAGGCCGGGAATGGGGCTCGGCCCCACCAGCGGGGTGCCATCCGGCGTCATGGGGCGCAGGCCGGTCCAGAACTCGGCTTGGCTGATATCGCCCCCCTCGGGGAAGAGATCGCCCACCACCATCGCCAGGGTGTCGTGGCGCCTCGGATTAAGGGCGAGGTTGTAGCCCGACAGCTCCGCCATGCCGCCGACCCGGATCCGCTCGTCAAAACGGGTGATGGCCACCTTGTAGGTCTCATCGAGCACGGTACTGCGCGGCGCGGCCTCGGCATTGATCATCGGCAGGGTGAGGGAGTAGCCCTTGACCGGATAGACCGGCAGTTCGAGCCCGAGCGGGCGCAGCAGCGGCCGTAGAAAACCGGTGGCATAACTGCCGAGCGCGCAGACGATGGCATCGGCGCGATAGCGCTGCTCGCCCGCCCGCACCGCCACGGCGCGGCCGCGTGCTTGCTCAATCTCGTCGATATCGCAGTTGAAGACAAACTTGACCCCGAGCTTCTCGGCTTCAAGGGCAAGGGCCTTGGTGAAGCGGAAGCAGTCGCCGGTCTCGTCGCCGGGCAGACGCAAGCCGCCGACGATTTTTCCGCGCACCCGTGCCAGCGCAGGCTCTGCCGCTTCGCAGCCGCTGGCATCGAGCGACTGGTAGGGGACGCCATACTCCTCCAGCACCTCGATATCGCGCTGACTGGCATCGAGCTGGGATTGGCTGCGAAACAGCTGCAGGGTGCCGAGCTGGCGCCCTTCGTAATCGATGTTCAGCTCATCACGCAGCAGCTTCATGCAGTCGCGGCTGTATTCGGCCAGACGCACCATGCGCCCCTTGTTGGTGGCATAGGCGGTCGGGGTGCAGTTGGCGAGCATTCTGAGCATCCAGCGTAGCTGGAAGGGGTCGGCAGTGGGGCGCACAGTGAAGGGGGCATGCTTTTGCAGCATCCACTTGGCGGCCTTGAGGGGAATGCCGGGGGCCGCCCAGGGGGCCGCATAACCCGGGGATATCTGCCCGGCGTTGGCATGGCTGGTTTCAAGGGCGACGCCACCTTGTCGCTCCAGCAGGGTCACCTTGTGACCCGCTTTGGCCAGATACCAGGCGCTGGTTACCCCTATCACGCCGCCACCGAGAACCACTATCTCCATATCGTCTTTCCTTGACTGATCTCCTGATGTGGCCACCACCATAATCAGCCGCCACAGGATATTCAACCGCTCTGCGCAGGATTGGGATCTCCGTCTGCTTGCCTGTCACAAGCTGGTGTTTGGTGCGATGGTGAGCCTGATTGCCAGCGTAAATCGCTGCGCTGTTGTCAGTGTGAATGTGCCAGGGGACATGGCCCGCTTACAACTGCTCCAGCTTGATCAGGTACTGCTCCGCAGTGGCCAGAATGGCCTGCTGCTGCGCTGCGGCTTGGCCATCCCAGTTGGCATAGGGGAGGGCGAGGCGGGGATTGCCGCCAAGTTTGTCCCGATTGCGCCAGAGAAAGTGCCAGTAGAGGCTGTTGAAGGGGCAGCTCCCATCGCCGTGGCGGGCTTTCACCTGATAGTGGCACCCCTTGCAGTAGTGGCCCATCCGCTCGAGATAGGCGCCGCTACTGGAGTAGGGCTTGCTGCCCATCAGGCCGCCATCGGCAAACTGGCTCATGCCGCGGGTGTTGGGCAGCTCCACCCACTCGATGGCATCCACATAGATACCGAGATACCACTGATCCACCTCGTCAGGATCGATCCCCGCCAGCAGGGCAAAGTTACCGGTCACCATCAGCCGCTGGATATGGTGGGCGTAACCGTGCTCAAGAGACTGGCGAATGGCGTGACGCACGCAGGCCATCCTGGTTTCGCCGCTCCAGAAGAAACCGGGCAGCGGCCGGTTGGCCTCGAGAAAATTGGTCTGCTTGTAGTCGGGCATCTTTTCCCAGTAGAGGGCGCGGACAAACTCGCGCCAGCCGAGGATCTGGCGGATAAACCCCTCCACCTGCGCCAACGTGATGGTGCCCTGATTGGCCTGCCAGTGGGCTTCGGCGGCCCGGATCACCTCAAGCGGATGAAGCATCTTGCTGTTGAGGGAAAACGACAGGCGGCTGTGAAACAGGCTCCAGCCCCGCTCGCTCAGGGCATCCTGATAGCGGCCAAAGTGGGGCAGGCAGTGGGCCAGAAAATGGGCCAGCAGCTCGCGACTCTGGCGTCTTGTGATAGGCCACGGCAGCTTGCTGACATCCGCCTTACCGATGGTGCTGACCCCGTGGCGGGTCAGCATGGCGTCAATTTCGCTCACCTCGTTGGCAAAGGTGAGGGGCGCCGGGATGGGCTGGCTCGCCGGCAGCTTGGCGCGATTCTCGTCATCAAAATTCCAGCGCCCGCCAAGGGGTTGGCCGCACTCATCGAGCAGCACTTGGTATTGCTTTCGCAGGGCGCGGTAGAAGAACTCCATCCGGCTATGGGGATAGCGCTGCCAGCCATCGCGGGGAGTGAGAAAATGTTCGCTCTCCACCTCGGTAGCAGGGATGGCAAGGCCAGCCGTCCAGCTTTTCAACTGGCTGGCGAGGCGCCACTCGTCCGGGCTCTGCCAGGCAAAGCTGCTGGCCTGATGTGCTTCGAGCTGAGCCTCCAGCAAGCCGGGCAAATCGGGCCAGCGGGCGCTCTCATCCAGGGTCAGGTAACAGACGCGGTGGCCAGCTTGGGTGAGGGCTGCTGCGAAGGCGCGCATGGCGGCAAAGAAGGCCAGCACCTTCTGGCGATGGTGGCGGCAGTAGTCGGTCTCCTGGCGCAGCTCCGCCATCAGGTAGCAGATCGCCGGATCTGGGGTGCGAAACCAGCTGTGACCGGCGTTCAGCTGATCGCCGAGAATCAGGCGCAGCTCCATCAGACTCGCTCCCCCTCAGGTTGCTGGCTGCTGTGACGAGCGTGGCGACAGCGCTCGCTGCAGTAGCGAACCACTTCCCAGCTGCGCGCCCACTTGCGCCGCCAGCTGAAGGGGCGTTGGCAGACGGGGCAGATCTTCTCGGGGAGATGGGGTTTGCGATGCATGATGGCTTCCGGCCTTGGCTGATGGGGGATGTGGCGTGTGGGTAGGGAGAATAACGAACCGGGGGCGCGGGCGGATCAACCTCACTGCCAGTTTGCCGCTCAGATGCCCACTTTGTGAGCGGGCGCACAGCCCGTCGGTGCCCCCCTTGTTTGCCAATTAACCAGCCGTTAACGTGGCGAGGCTGCCTGTTGGCAGCACCCATCAATGGACATGGGTTCATCGACATAGTTGGCCACCGACTGTCTACAACCGATATGGAGGGGAGTGATGCCAATCATGACAGCTACGCCCCGGGCAGCTTGCCTGCTCGCCCACTGGTATACCCGGGATCCCATTCTGACCTTCGACTTTCCTCACCGCTGATTGGTGGCACCCGCCGTTTGAATTTGTCAGCCGGACGACCCTGATCGCCCCGGCCTCTTTGCCAATCCCGATTTCAAACACACTGGCCTTGCGCCGGTGAGGAGTCTTTTATGCGTCGTATACCCGAGCCGTTTCGTATCAAGATGGTCGAGCCCATCAAACAGACCACTGGCGCCGAGCGCCGCGCCGCCCTCGAGGCTGCTGGCTGGAACCCCTTCCTGCTGCTGGCCGAGGATGTCTATATCGATCTGCTGACCGACAGTGGCACCGGAGCCATGTCCGACCGCCAGTGGGCCGGTATCATGATGGGGGACGAGGCCTATGCGGGCAGCCGCAACTTCGTCGAGCTGGAGCGCACGGTGCGCGACATTTTTGGTTACCAGCATGTGATGCCCACCCACCAGGGGCGAGGGGCCGAGCAGATCCTCTTCCCCGAGTTGGTCAAGCGCTGCAAGGGCAAGGCGCCGGTGTTTATCTCCAACTACCACTTCGACACCACCAAGGCCCACGTGGAGTTGGCTGGCGCGCGGGCCATCAACCTGCTCACCCCGAAGGCCCTCGACACCACAGCCCCTTATGCCTGGAAGGGGGATTTTGATCTCCCTCGTCTGACCGACACCATCGAGACCCTGGGGGCCGACAACGTGGCCGGTATCATCATCACGGTCACCTGCAACAGCGCCGGTGGTCAGCCGGTCTCCATGGCCAATATGGAGGCGGTTTCCGAACTGGCCCGTCGTCACCATATTCCGGTGGTGATCGACGCCGCCCGCTTTGCCGAGAACGCCTGGTTTATCAAGGAGCGGGATCCGGCTTATGCGAAGTGCAGCATCAATGAGATAGTGCGCCAGATGTTTGCACTGGGGGACATCTTCACCATGTCGGCCAAGAAGGATGGGCTGGTCAATATCGGCGGACTCTGCTGTTTCAAAGAGGATCTCGACCTGTTCCGCGCGGTGCAGGTGCGCTGTGTGGCGATGGAGGGGTTTGTCACCTATGGCGGCCTCGCCGGACGGGACATGGCGGCGCTCGCCATTGGCCTGCGCGAGGGGATGGATGAGGAGTATCTCACCTATCGTATCAGTCAGGTGGCCTATCTCGGCGAGCGGCTGGCCGAGGCGGGGATCCCGATCCAGACCCCCACCGGCGGCCATGCGGTCTTTGTGGATGCCAAGAAGCTGCTGCCCCATATTCCGGCCGAGCAGTTCCCCGCCCATGCGCTCGCTTGCGAGCTCTATCTGGAAGGGGGTGTGCGCGGGGTGGAGATTGGCTCCCTGTTGCTCGGGCGCGATCCCGCCACCGGCAAGCAGGAGGCGGCGGACTTCGAGCTGCTGCGTCTCACCATTCCGCGTCGGGTCTACACCCGGGATCACATGGACTATGTGGCCGACTGCCTGATCGCGGTGAAAGCGCGGGCCAGCGACATTCGCGGGCTCACCTTTGACTACGAGCCGCCGCTGCTGCGCCACTTCACCGCGCGGCTGAAACCTGTCTGATCAGCAACCGGTCAGACTGGGTGATCAACCGCGCCAAGCAGTGAGGATCACCGGCTGCTCCCGGTTAAACGGCCCAGTAAAAAAGCCCCCGCACCAAGGTGCGGGGGCTTTCGTTTATCTAAGCAAAGTCGGGTCAGACCGCCTGATACTCCAGCTCGACCGAGCCCAGCGCCTTGAGGGTGGACTGGGCGGAGTCACGCTGGCTGATCTGGCCGTTTTTGTTCTCCAGCAGCACGGCGCGGCGGATGGTGGCGAGATCTTCGCCGTTAAGCACCGCATGGGCGCAGGCCATCTGCATCGGCGGCAGGCTGGGGTTGAAGGCGGCGTTCTCGGCGTAGCGGCCAGAGAAGATGCGGCCATCGGCAAACTGCAGCGCCACCGCGGCATAGCCCTGGCTATAGGGGGCGTAGCTTTGACGGGCTGCGGCCAGCGCGGCTTGCCACAGCGGATCTTCGCTTTGAAGTTCAAGCTCTGCGTGATCCTGCGGGCTCATCAGCGCATCAGTGATGTCGAGATCTGCCGGGCCAAACGAGTGGGGTAGGAAGGATTGCAGGGCGCTCAGGTCATCGGGCAGGGAGACTTTAAGGATCTTGGCGGTGCTCAGCTCGTTCATGAACTGACGGCAGTGGCCGCAGGGGGTGTAGTTGACGGTGATTTCAGAGATCCCGGTCTCGCCACCCAGCCAGGCGTTGGAGATGGCGGACTGCTCGGCGTGGACCGAGTGGAACAGACCTTGCCCAGCAAACTCCATGTTGGCACCGAAGTACCAGGTGCCACTCAGGCCGCAGGCGATGGCACCGACGTAAAATTTGGAGATGGGCGCCACCGAGCAGGCGGCGGCCAGCGGCAACAGGGCGAGGCGCAGGGCGCGATCGTCAAGACCTGTGGCGGCTTTCAGGGTGGCGACTTGCTCCGGCGTGAAGCGGGCGTTGAAGTCGGCACTATCCAGCATGGGCTGCACGGCTGCTTTGAGCGGGGCAGAGAGGGTATCGAATGGCTTGGCAAAACGGGGATGCATAGTGTGTCCTCAAAGGCCAATTGGGCGGCCATTGTAGGGAGCAAGCTCGGGTAAATGTGTGAGCAGGCTCACGCCCTGATGGGCAAACGGAGGGGGATGGTAATGGAAACGTTTGTCTTGTGCAAATTGTGCGGCAGGTCGCACCCCGACAGCGCTGCAGAGCTGTCGGGGTGGCTAATCATCGGTCAGGTGAGCCAGTGATAGATGGCAAAAAGGAGGGGCGCGACGGCAGCGGTGAGGATACCGCACACCACCATGGCGAGCGAGGCAAAGGCGCCTTGGGTGATCCCCTTCTCGGCGGAGGTGGCGGTGCCGATGGCGTGGGCACAGGCCCCCATGGCGAGCCCTTGTGCTTCCGGGTCGGTCACTTTGAACAGTTTGAGCAGCGGGTAGCCGATCAGGGCACCGACAATCCCCACCACCACCACCACTGCGGCGGCGATAGCGGGAATGCCGCCGATGGACTGGCTGACGCTCATGGCGAGCGGGGTGGTGATGGATTTGGTCGCCAATGAGGCGAGCAGCGCCGGATCTGTGCCCATAAAATGACCGATCAGCAGGGTTGTGCACACCGAGATCAAGACGGAGGCTAGGGTACAGATTAGGATGGGCTTGAGCTTGGCCTGGATCTGGCGCGCCTGTTGATAGAGTGGCAGCGCCAGTGCCACTACTGCGGGTTCCAGCAGCATGGTAATGGGGCTGCTGCCGCGCTCGTACTGCTCAAGGGGCAGATCGAGCCAGAGCAGCAGGCCAATGATCACCGCGGTCGGCACCAGCACCGGATTGATGATGGGCCAGGGCAGGCGTCGATAGAGGGCGCGGGTGGCGAAATAGAGCGCGAGCGTTAAGGGAATTGCGAGCCAGAAGATCATTTGTTCATCCTCTGGTAGAGCCGACCGACGGTGGCGAGGATCAGCACGATCCCGAGCACGATGCAGAGCATGATGACGCCGAAGGATTGGCGCAGGGGCTCAAGCCAGGCCACCAGTCCGACCGCAACCGGCACGAACAGCACGCCCATGTGGCGCAGCAGCAAGCCTGCCCCCAGCTCGACCCAGTGCAGCTTGATCAGTTGCAGGGAGAGCAGCACAAACAGCAGCAGCATGCCGATGATGCTGCCGGGAAAGGCGAACGGCAGGATGGCTGCCACGGATTTGCCTGCCAGCAGGCAGGCGACGATGACCATAAAGTCACGAAAGTACAGCAAGGCGCGTTGCGCGATCACGTGAACCTCATCGACTGTGATGAAAAATCGCAGTTTACCAGAGAGGCCGGGTCGCGGCATTAAAACAATAACAACTGAAATCAGTTCATTTGAAGCTGATTTGTATGCAGATTATCTGTTGAACATCGTCTGATAGAACCCTTTTTCGAACTACAAGGAGTAGTGATGACATCCCTCTTGTCCCGAGTTCGCCAGCTGGCGAACGATACTGCGTTGCCACCCCAGCTGTTGCAAACCCGTCAGTGGGAAGGGCCCCTGTGCCGGGGGCGACTCGACAACACCGGTTCTGATGCCACCCCGGTCGAGCGCTGGGTGCTGTTTGACGGCAAGCTTGGCCTGCCGGTGGAGAGCGCCATTTATGGCGAAGGATTCCAGATGCTGGCCCAGACCATGGGGTGCTGGCAATCACCGCAACATGTCGGCCGTTGTCCCGATGCCAGCGTTTATCGCATCACTGATGACAATGACTATCACACCATTCACAACCTGTTGCTGGTGGAGCATGGCAAGGGGTGGCTGCTGCTCGCCTTTGCCAGCTGCCACCGTTTTGGCGGGGAGTTTCGCCTCTACCCCGATGGTCGCTTGCAGATCCTGATGAACTGCGAAGGGCGAAAACTTGCGGCCGGTGAGCATTGGCAGAGTGAGGCGCTGATCTGCCTCGAAGGGCCGGAGCGCGAAGATCTGCTGGCTGAGTTGGCACGGCTGATCGAGGCCGAGCATGGCTCGCTGATCGGCAAGGTGAGTGATCGCCCGAGCGGTTGGTGCTCCTGGTATCACTACTACGCCGAGGTAAGTGCTGCCGATATTCGCGAAAATCTGCAGGTGCGTGCCGAGCGTTTCCCAGCCCTGCGTTACGTGCAGATCGATGACGGCTATCAGGCCAAGATGGGCGACTGGCTCACCCCGTCGGCCAAGTTCGAGCAGGGGGTGGCATCACTGGCTGAGGAGATCAAACAGGCTGGCTGCGAGCCTGCCCTCTGGGTCGCTCCTTTTATTGCAGAGCCCGGTTCGCAGGTGTTTCAGGATCACCCCGACTGGTTTGTGAAGGGGGATGACGGCTTGCCGCTGCCCTCAGAGCGGGTTACCTATGGTGGTTGGCGCTGTACCCCCTGGTATGTGCTGGATGGTACCCACCCCGAGGTGCAGGCGCACCTTGAGCAGGTGTTCCGCACCCTGCGCGAACAGTGGGGTATCCACTACTTCAAACTCGATGCCAACTTCTGGGGCGCCATCCACGGTGGCCGTTTCCACGATCCGGCTGCCACCCGGGTTGAAGCCTATCGGCGCGGTATGGCCGCCATCCTGCGTGGTGCAGGTGAAGGCGCTTTCCTGCTCGGTTGCAATGCCCCCATTTGGCCAAGCCTTGGGTTGGTGCACGGCATGCGGGTGAGCGATGACGTGGAACGCAACGGCCACCGCTATCGCCAGATCGCTCGCGAAGCCTTCTGCCGCGCCTGGCAGAACGACAAGCTCTGGGCCCTCGACCCCGACTGCATCTGCCTGCGGGATCTACCGAGCCAGCAGGCAAGCAAGGCGGATTACAGCTTCCATCTGGCAGCGCTGGTGGCGAGCGGCGGCATGATGCTGGCTGGTGATCGACTGCAAGATCTCGATGAGGAGCAGGCGGCGCAACTGCATAAGCTGCTTGCGCTCTGCGCAGCCCGAGCACCCTCTGCCCGTTTCGAGTCGATGGACTTTGCCTGCGGTGAAGTGAGCCTTCCCGAGGGCGGCACTCTGCTCTGTCTGTTCAACTGGGAGGGGCAACCACAGGAGTTTCTGCTGCCAGAAGGGGGAACTGATTTTTGGCATGGGCAGGCAGTCGGTACGGCCATGACCCTGCAAGAGGGCGAAGGGCGGGTGATCCGCTACGCCTGATCACAACCTCACCATAAACAATTCAGGCTCCATCACGGAGCCTGAATTGTTTCAATCAGCAGTTATCAGTCACGTTTTTCAGTAACGCCACTCAAAACCAACGGCGTATTTGGCAGAGCCATAGCCCGGGATATCACTGCCGGAAGCGATCGCCTTGAGGGTTAGCAACGGGGTGATGGGCACCCCCAGACCAAAACCGATGGCCAGCTGATCATTGGGGTTCCCCATCAGATCGACCCGCATCACCCGATAAAGGGACATATCCTCGCTCAGGTGCATATAGGCTTGCGAAGCGCGGTTATAGACCTGACCAAACACCTCCAGCTGGAAACCTGACTGGGCGCTGATGGCCAGCGGTACCCCGACAAACTTGTAGAGATGGGAGCCGTTGAAGTAGCTGTTGGTGATCAGGGGAGTGAAATCAGTCTGCTGATAAAGGGTATTGAAGTTCTGTTCTACGATGCGATAGGTCTGCTCGGGCAGGCGAGCAAGATAATCCGGCACATCGAACCGGTATGCGGCGTTGGCTGCCAGCGGCAGCAGGGCCAGTAATCCGAGCAGTGCGTGGTGACGAGGCATCAGCAAATGGCTTCCGTTCGGCCAAAGAGATCTCTTGCTTGTGAGACATCCGCTCAGGATGTTGCAAGATATTGGTTTTTGGGGAAATCCCCTTCGTCATTATGACCTGAAGAAGGGGATGAGCGGGGAGGATTTATTGTGAAACTACTCACAACTCATAAATCTTCCAGATAGTGATAGAGACTCTTTAGAATCGCGAAGTTCCGTTCGTTACTCTGGTTCTGCTCGGCCAGCGCCTCGAGACGGGGCACATAGTCCGGCAGACGGCGGCTGAAGTAGTCGCTGCAGTGCAGGCGCCAGCGTTTCTGCTCTGCTTCGCTCAAGGTGTGTGGCCAGTTGCGGGCGCGGTAGCGGAACAGCATCTCCGGCAGCCGCGCGTCGGTAAAGGCAAATTCCCGCTCACCCAGCAGATCCGCGGGGGTGGCACGCACCAGATCCATGGTGGACTTGTCGCCATGGCCAAAGAATCCGGCGTAGAGCTGGGTATCGGGGTCGCTCTCATTACTGCCGGCGAACTCCTGATTGAACACTTCCACCAGTTTTTCCCGTACCTCGGGGTGGGCGCGCAGCAGATCCAGGCTCTTGCGGCACTGCTCCCGATTGATGCCGAGCTCGTCGGCCCGTTCCGCGGTCAGGGTGGCGGCCGGCGCCAGTACCGGGCACTTGTTGATGTGCACCAGCTTCACCGGAATGCCCGCCAGATCCCCCAGCTCCTCTTTCTTGGTATAGAGGCGCTCGCGGATCTCCTCGCTGGTGAGTTCAATGAGCGGGGTGGGGTCACGGGTCAGATCCACCATGATCACCGCGTTCTGGTTGGTGGGGTGCCAGGCAAGTGGCGAGACCCAGCTTGCACAACCCTGCCAGGGGGAGAACATGCCGGAGACGTGCACCAGCGGCTTCATGGTCACCACGTCAATCAGCGCCTTCACCTTGTTTTTGTTACGCAGATCAAAGAGATAACCAAACAGCTTGGGTTGGGCTTTTTTCACCAGCTTGGCTATCTCGATGGTGGCCAGCACGTCCGAGAGTGCATCGTGAGCATTGGCGTGGGCGACGCCGTTGGCGACCGTCAGCTTCTCCAGCCGGAAACTCGGCTTGCCCTCATCGTCAAAGGCCCACTCGATCCCCTCCGGGCGCAGGGCATAGCAGGCTCGCAGCATGTCGAGAATATCCCAGCGGGAGTTGCCGTTCTGCCAGCTGTAGGCATAGGGGTCATAGAAGTTGCGATAGAGGGTATAACGAGTCACTTCATCATCGAAGCGGATGCTGTTGTAGCCAAGCACACAGGTATTCGGCGTGGCGAGCTGCTCGTGGATCTGGCGAATGAAATCCGCCTCGCACAGCCCATCCTTCATCGCCTTTTGCGGCGTGATACCGGTAATCAGGCACGCCTCCGGATCCGGCAGATAGTCCGCCGGCGGCTTGCAGTAGATGACCAGCGGCTCGCCAATGATGTTGAAATCTGCATCAGTACGGATACCGGCAAATTGCGATGGCCTGTCCTTGGCGGGGCTGATGCCGAAGGTCTCGTAGTCGTGGAAGTAGTAAGTGGGCTGGGTGGTCTGCTTCGCTGATGTGCTCATGTGTTCTTGTGTGTTCGCGCTTCTGATTGATTTTTCAGGGTTTAGTGCCGTTCTGGTGAGGTGAAAATTCCGAAGACACTTTCATCGTTCACCCAAACCTGACGTTGTTCAATGGCCTGCTGGTACATTATCTGGTACAAAATACCCCATGAGAGTGGTACAAAATTTTAATGGGGTAGCAATGGCGTTATCAGATAGCTGGCTTCGAGGGGTGAATGGTAAACCATATGCTGGCCCGAGCGAAGTGAGCGACGGTGATGGGTTGAGTGTCCGGGTCTCACCGAAGGGGTAGTTGCGTTCCAAGTTCGGCATGTGGTCGACGGGAAGCGGGTTCGGACCTCTCTTGGTCGGTACCCGATTCTGACCTTGCGAGAGGCCCGGATAAAGGCCGATAAGCTCAAAAGCGGTGTTGCGCGGATCAGTGCCTCGGGCGACGAGCCTACGCCTGCAGCCTTGTTTGATGAGTGGTTCGAGAAGTACGTGATGCGGGAGTGCCGAGAAGGCACCCAGAAATACTATCTCTATACCTTCTCGTCAGTGAAGAACCGCTTGCCTGACCGGCCAATCAACCAGATCACCATGGACATGTGGTTGAGCTATTTCGATACCATAAGTGAGCGGGCACCAGGGGTAACCCGGGCTGTGATCACGGCATTGAAGGCGTGCTTCAACTGGCAGGCTCGCCGCGGCACGATCTACATGCCCAACATGATGAGTCTGCGGGCCAGGGATGTTGGCGCTCCCGCTAAGACCGGTCACCGGGTGTTGACGGTGCCAGAGGTTGCGAAGATCTGGCGGGCCATCGAGGCCAGTCGGACTGGCACCGGCAACAAGGTGATTCATCTGCTCTGCCTGGTCTATGGGTGCAGGCTTTCCGAGGCCAGAACGCTCAGGCGTCAGGACCTGGATTACGAGTCTATGGTCTGGACCGTGCCGGCGGAGATCAGCAAGACCGGCAGGCCTATCCGCCGCCCCATCACATCGGTGGGCAAGCAATTGTTCGAACGAGCCGCCATGGCTTCGGTGGACCCGGTCTATCTGTTCCCCGGTCAGGGGGAGGGGAATGGTCCGCTAGAGATCCACTCATGTAATCGGTTGGTGAGCCGCTTGCGCAGCAGCCTGGGGATCCCCCATTGGCGGATTCATGATGCTCGTCGAACGCTGTCGACCAGGCTATCGGAATTGGGGGTGTCGCCCCATATCACCGAAGTGATGCTGGGGCACACCCTGACTGGCGTGATGGCTGTTTACAACAAACATGACTGGCTTGAGGATCAAGCGGCTGCCTATGAGCGCTGGTGGACAGTGATCCAGCGGGAGCTAGGCGTTGCCACTGATCCGGTTGTGGCTGTCAATCCAGGCCATGATGTGTGACTTTATCCAGCGCAGTGGCTGGTGGTCGATGGGTTTGGGAAAGGTGGTATCCCTCATGCGCAAGTGTGTACAGATCTAGTTATCACCTGACACCGGCCTCAAGCCGGTGTCTTGTTTACGCTACTTTAGAGCGCACTTCCTTCGGTATCAATTTCAGACCCTTCTTGAACATGCTGTAGGGCGTCAGTCCCTCCATCATCCTGCCCTGATGCGGCCGCTGGGTGTTGTAGTGCGCTAGGTAGCTACCCAGGTCTGTCTGCATCTGCTCTATCGACTCATACCAGGTCGTCCTCCCCTTGATACGGAAGTGTTCATCCAGCAGTGTGCGATGCAGCCGTTCGATAAAGCCGTTGCTCTGCGGCCTGCGTACCTTGGTTGTCCGGTGCTCAATCCCCTCCAGTTGCAGGAACAGCTCGTAGGGATGATGGTCTGGGCGCCCACAGAACTCGCGCCCGTTATCCGACAGAATGGTATAGACCCGTGCCTCGTGGGCCTCGGAAAACGGCAGTACCGTTTCATTGAGCACATAGACCGAGGTCACCGGCAGCTTGCTGATGTAGAGCCGTCCCCAGGCGTGGCGGCTGTAGCAGTCCAGCACGGTTTGCAGATACACCTGCCACCCCCTTGGATCGCGCCGACGAAGAAGGTGTCGACAGCCACCAGTTCTCCGGTGTAGTGGACCTCAATCTGACGTTCTCGAAACTCTGGGCTGAGACGCTCGAACAGGCGAATTTACTCGTCATTGAGCTCAATGGTCAGCTCCCGGTGCGTTTTCTCAAGGCGCAGCAAGCGGTCGTGTTTGGAGAGCAA
The DNA here is from genome assembly GCF_049174415.1 of Aeromonas sp. 601039. Lineage (NCBI taxonomy): Bacteria > Pseudomonadati > Pseudomonadota > Gammaproteobacteria > Aeromonadales > Aeromonadaceae > Aeromonas > Aeromonas sp. 601039. Next base: position 240,456 of record NZ_JAAKTL010000002.1, on the reverse strand, counting down.
GTCGTGCCGTTGCCACACGCCACGCACACCGCCCGCACTGACGTTGATGCCTTGCAGAGCCAGTTCTTGTGCGACCCGCTGCGGGCCATGAGTTAGTCTGGTGAGGGAGTAATCGAGGATGGCCTGTTCAATCTCGGGCGCAACCCGGTTGGGATGAGCCCCTTTACAGCCGGGCAATTTGTCGAGCAATCCCTCGGCGCCATAGGTCTGGTAATTACGGCGAATTTCGTAGAACTGCTGACGGCTGTAGCCGATGAGCTTGCAGGCTTTGCTGACATTATTGAGCTCTTTGGCAAGCTCTAGCAGGCTGAGTTTACGACGTGCTACTTTCTCGTTGGTGGTAATATGGTGACTCAAGATAACACGGTAGGGGTACCGTTTTGTTATCCGGTTTGAAGCCGTATGACCACTCCCTTTTGTGGGCAACTGTCAGGTGAATACCATTTCCATACAGCATAACCTCTCGCCTGTTTTTCATATCTGAAACCTCTTCAGCCATCCGAAGCACCGCGCGACTGCATTTAGCTGCAATAACGAGCTTTGTTTAACACCAGTGTGCGGAACCTTATGGTGTCGCGACTGCTCGCACATGCTGTGCGATGACCGCTTTTATCCTTCTACGCCGGTTGGGTGTATCCCGGCAATCCCATCGAGCAGCAGGTCTTGTTCGCGTGAAAGAGGCCCGGTTGAGCGGTAGTAGGGATACAAGGGCTCTATAAGCCTCTTTGCACTGCTTTTTGCAAAACCGTGATGAGGTAAACCATGGGATTAATGACTAGATTTATCAGTAGCAAGGAGTAAAACGACACCCTTGCATAATCACAAAAAAGCATGGGACAGGGATCATGAACAGAGCGCAGGAAGCCGGTTCGTGCTCGCTTCAGGTGGATCTCAGACAGGTCGTTTATGCCTTGTCTGCGTCACTGGATCTGGTAGGAATTGGCGATGTGGCCCATGGTAAACGGGTCGGGATCATGGCGGCCGAGTGTGGTCGGGTATTGGGGCTGGATACAGCTGAATGTTGTTTGTTGTTTGAGCTCGGCGTGCTGCACGATATTGGTGTCTCCTCGACCATCACCCATCACCATCTGGTTAGTGAGTTCGATTGGGAGTCCTCCCAGCGTCACTGCGAGGTAGGATATCAGCTGCTCAAGGATTTCCGCTTGCTGGCCCCGTTGGCACTGCCTATCCGTTATCATCATACCCACTGGCATCTCTTGCGCGAGATGGCCGATGTGGACCCCCGGGTTGCTCGTCAGGCCAACCTTATCTTTCTGGTGGATCGTTGCGATGCGCTGGCTGCCCCATTCTATGGCGATGGCTCATTGTTAATGCATACACACGAGATCCGTGCACGCCTGCAGGATTGCCGTGACGAGTTCTTTGCCACCGATCTGTTGGATGGTTTTCTCCAAGCCTCCCGCTCGGAGGCGTTCTGGTTGCAACTGGAGGCGCGAGCCATCAATGATTACATGCACGAGATGCTGAGGCAGCGGGAGTCCTGCATCACCGATAATGGTGAGCTAAAAGCGTTGGCCAGGATCTTCTCGGGTATCGTTGATGCCAAAAGTCCATTCACTATGACACACTCCCTCGGAGTGAGCCGTCTTTCGCGTGCCCTGGCTGAGCGGCTGGGGGTTAGTAGTGTCCATTGTGACATGCTCGAAATTGCAGGGCTGTTGCATGATCTCGGCAAGTTGAGGGTTCCTGATGAAATATTGGACAAACCTGCCGGCTTGACGCCGGAGGAGCGGGCAATCATCAATACCCACAGTTTCGAAACCTACCAGATCCTGCGTCATATCGAAGGGTTTGAGGAGATAGCCTGCTGGGCGGCCTATCACCATGAGGAGCCTGACGGGGAGGGCTATCCGTTCCATCTGCCGGCATCCGCCATGGCGCTCGAAGCGCGCATCCTGCGGGTAGCCGATATTTTCCAGGCCATGGTGCAGGACAGACCTTATCGACGTGGGCTGCCTGCTCGTGATGCTCTGGCCTTTATGCAACAACTGGCGGCTCAGGGTCGGGTAGATCCTGTCGTGGTGGCGACGTTAGCGGATCATCTGCCACAGATGATGGCTGCGGCCATGCCGGCCAATGAAAACAGATATGCAATCGGTTGATGGGGGAGGAGAGGCTGACCCATCCGGCAGTGAGCCAGCTATGCTTGGAGCAAGCCGTGCGTGGTGCCGGTACTGACGCGCAAGACGCCAGCCTGATTGGACTATGGATAGGGGAATTGATATGGAATCGCTAAAAGCCAGGGATTATATGCAGAGCAGACCTATTACCTTCACTGCAGACATGATGGTGCAGGCTGCGGTCGAGAAATTTTTGAACAGTCATCAGTTGGGAGGGCCAGTGGTGGATGGGCAGGGACACTTGATCGGCTGGATCTCCGAGCAGGATTGCATTGCAGTGATGCTCAAGGAAGCTTATCACTGTGAGCAGGTCGCTCAGGTCAAGGATGTGATGCGCAAGGAGGTACTGACGGTTGAGCCAGATACCAGCATCCTCACCCTGGCGGAGATGATGATGGGACAGAAACCCAAGATCTATCCGGTGGTGGAGGAGGGCAGGCTGCTCGGGGTAATCAATCGCCATAATGTGATGCAGGCTATCCATGCCCAGTTGACCACCTGTTTTGTACACAATCACGGCTAAGGGCTGACCGGATGCAACATGCAACAGAAGCAGGCCAATGGCCTGCTTCATTGTTTTGGGAGATGGTGCGTTCACCCATCCGTAGCCTGGTATGGAGGCTAATTTGCCTCTCCAGTGTCTCATGTTAAGGCTTGCACCTGCTGTCTGTGCTCTTTAGGATCTCCCCAAGCTATCGATATGGCCCCCTTGTCGGGCACTCTTTTAAGGAATTCGTACCTTGTCTCTCTCTATCGAGGCGCTGCGCCGCCGTCTCTCTGCCTGCATGAACCTCGACGCCCGCCGTCTCTCCAGCCGTCTGCACGGTGCCAAGAAGTTGCCCGAGGGCAAACAGGCTGCGGTACTCGAGACCATTGCCGCCGATCTGGATGCGGCGCAGGCGCGTTACCAGTCCCGTTTGGCGGGCGTACCCAAGGTCACCTATCCGGACAACTTGCCGGTCAGTCAGAAGCAGGTGGAGATCGCCAAAGCCATTGAAGAGCATCAAGTGGTGATCATCGCCGGCGAAACCGGCTCGGGCAAAACCACCCAGATCCCCAAGATCTGTCTGGCGCTGGGGCGCGGGGTGAAGGGCTTCATCGGCCACACCCAGCCGCGTCGTCTGGCGGCCCGCACTGTGGCGGCCCGTATTGCCGAGGAGATGGAGTCCGAACTCGGTCACTACGTGGGTTACAAGGTGCGCTTTACCGATCAGGTTAGCGAGCAGACCCATATCAAGCTGATGACCGACGGTATCCTGCTGGCGGAGATCCAGAACGACCGGATGCTCACCCAGTACGACACCATCATCATCGATGAGGCCCACGAGCGCAGCCTCAATATCGACTTCATCCTGGGCTATCTCAAGCAACTGCTGCCCAAGCGCCCGGATCTCAAGGTGATCATCACCTCGGCCACTATCGACCCGCAACGCTTCTCCCGCCATTTCAACAAGGCGCCGGTGATAGAGGTCTCTGGCCGCACCTATCCGGTAGAGGTGCGCTACCGCCCGCTCACCAGTGATAAAAGTGAAGGGCTGGAAGAGCGCGATGAGCTGCAGGGGATTTTCGATGCGGTGGAAGAGCTGGCTAGAGAAGGTTTAGGAGACATCCTTATCTTCATGAACGGCGAGCGGGAGATCCGCGATACCGCCGATGCCCTGCGCAAGCTCAACCTGCGGGATACCGAGGTGCTGCCGCTCTACGCCCGCCTCTCCAACGCCGAGCAGAACAAGGTGTTCCAGCAACATGCCGGACGGCGCATCGTGCTCGCCACCAACGTTGCGGAGACCTCGCTGACGGTGCCTGGCATTCGTTACGTCATCGATCCGGGCACCGCCCGCATCAGCCGCTACTCCTGGCGCACCAAGGTGCAGCGCCTGCCCATCGAGCCGGTCTCCCAGGCCAGTGCCAACCAGCGTAAAGGTCGTTGCGGCCGGGTGGCGGACGGTATCTGTATCCGCCTCTACTCCGAGGAGGATTTCAACGGCCGTCCCGCTTTTACCGACCCCGAGATCCTGCGCACCAACCTAGCATCGGTCATCCTGCAGATGCTGGCGCTCGGCCTTGGCAATATGGAGGCGTTCCCCTTCGTCGAGCCACCGGAGTCCCGCCATATCAAGGATGGCCTGACTCTCTTGAAAGAGCTGGAGGCGGTGCGCGAGCTGCCCGCCACCGGCGAGCGCGAAGCCAAGTTACAGCTGACCGAGACCGGTCGCCAGCTCTCGCGCATCCCCCTTGATCCGCGTTTGGCGAAGATGGTGATCAGCGCGGCGCAGACCGGCTGCCTGAGCGAGGTGATGGTGATCACCGCGGCCCTCAGCATTCAGGATCCCCGCGAGCGGCCCATGGAGAAGAAGCAGGCCGCCGACGAGCAGCACAGACGCTTTGAGGACAAGGATTCCGACTTCCTTGCCTTCGTCAATCTGTGGAATTACCTGAAAGAGCAGCAGGATACCCTTGGCAGCAATCCGTTCCGCCGCATGTGCCAGAAGGAGTTTCTCTCCTACCTGCGGGTGCGCGAATGGCAGGATATCCATTTCCAGCTGCGTCAGACGGTGAAAGAGCTTGGTTTTAAAGCCAACCATGAACCGGCAGATTTCAAGACGGTGCATTGCGCGCTGTTGACCGGCCTTTTGAGTCATATCGGCAACAAGGATTTGGAAAAGCCCGAGTTCCTCGGTGCTCGCAATGGCCGTTTCCACCTCTTCCCGGCCTCGGGTCTGTTCAAGAAGCCGCCCAAGTGGGTGATGGCCGCAGAATTGGTGGAAACCTCGCGCCTCTACGCCCGTATCAACGCCAAGATTGAGCCCGAGTGGGTGGAGCCGCTGGCGGGCCATCTCATCAAGTTGCACCACAGCGACCCCCACTGGTCGAAGAAAAATGGCGCCGTGATGGCCAAGGAGAAGGTGACCCTCTATGGTCTGACTCTGGTCAATGAGCGCACCATCAACTTCAGCCGCATCGATCCGGCGCTGTGTCGCGAGCTGTTTATCCGCCGCGCGCTGGTGGAGGGAGATTTCGAGACCCGTCACCGTTTCTTCAGCGATAACCGCAAGCTCTTGGCCGAGGTGGAGGCGCTGGAGCACAAATCCCGTCGGCGCGACATCCTGGTGGATGACGAGGACTTGTTCCGCTTCTACGATGCTCGTTTGCCGGAGGAGGTGATCTCCTCCCGCCACTTCGACAAGTGGTGGAAAGAGGCGCAAAAGCGGGATCCCGAACTGCTCAACTTCGAGAAAGAGATGCTGATGAAGGGGGATGCGGCCCACATCAGCGATCTCGACTACCCCAACTTCTGGCAGCAGGGGCGCCTCAAGCTCAAGTTGACCTATCAGTTCGAGCCGGGGGAGGCGGCGGATGGCGTGACCCTGCATATTCCGCTGCCGCTCCTGAATCAGGTGGAGGTGAAGGGATTCGAGTGGTTGATCCCCGGGCTGCGTCACGAGCTGTTGGTGGCTCTCATCAAGTCGATGCCCAAGCCGATGCGCAAGAACTTCGTGCCAGCGCCAAACTACGCCGATGCGCTGCTCGCCAGCATCAACCCCGAGCAGGGGCCGCTCTTGGACGAGATGGAGCGCCAGCTGCGCCGAATGACTGGTGTGACCGTGCCCCGTGAATCCTGGGACTGGGCTGCGGTGCCCGATCACCTGAAACTCACCTTCCGGGTGGTGAACGATAAACACAAGAAGGTGGCGGAAGGCAAAGATCTGGAGGCCTTAAAAGAGTCGCTGCGCGGCAAGGTGCAGGAGACTCTGTCACAAGTGGCGGACGATGATATCGAGCAGTCCGGTCTTACCCTGTGGAGCTTTGGCGAGCTGCCGCAAGAGTACAGCCAGAAGCGGGGCGGGTTCGAGGTGAAGGCCTATCCGGCGTTGGTAGACGAGAAGGATTCGGTCGCCATCCAGCTGGTGGAGAGCCCGGTGGTGCAGCAGCAGCTGATGTGGGCCGGTCAGCGTCGGCTGGTGCTGCTCAACGTGCCATCTCCCATCAAGTACCTGCAGGAGAAACTGCCCAACAAGGCCAAGCTGGGGCTCTATTTCAACCCCTTTGGTAAGGTGGCGGAACTGATTGACGACTGCATCGCCTGCGGCTGCGACAAGCTGATCGAGCAACATGGCGGGTTGGCCTGGGATGAGGCCGGTTTCGAGGCGCTCAAGGAGTATGTTCGCGCCGAGCTCAACGATGCGGTGGTGGAGGTGGCCAAGCAGGTGGAAGCCGTGCTGACGCTCTCCCATGAGATCAAGAAGCGGCTCAAGGGCAAGATGCAGCTCGACACCGCCTTTGCCATGTCAGATATCCAGCAGCAGCTCGGCAACCTTATTCACAAGGGCTTTGTCACCGAGACCGGCTGGCAGCGGCTGCCTGACTTGCTGCGTTACCTGCGGGCCATCGAGCGACGTCTGGAGAAGCTGGCCATCGATTCCAACCGGGATCGGGTCTACATGCTCAAGGTGCACAGTGTGGAGTCGGAGTACAAGGCGCTGCTGGCCAAGATCCCCAAATCCCAGCTGGTGCCCACCGAGGTGGCCAATATCCGCTGGATGATCGAGGAGCTGCGGGTGTCGTTCTTCGCCCAGAATCTGGGCACCCCTTATCCGGTCTCCGATAAACGGGTGCTTAACGCCATCGCTCAGTGCTAAGCTGCTATCTAACTGTTTTAACAGCATGATAGCGCGTGATAAGAAGGGGTTGCCGGTCAGGTAGCCCCTTCAAACCGCAAGTCAGGGAGGCAAGGATGCTGGGGGTCTGGTTGAGTGTGGCGCAGGTGGTGATCAGCGGTTATCAACCCATTGCGGAACAAACCTGGGTGCAGTTGAACCCGGAATATTACCCGCTGGCGCGCACGCCACCAGCGATGTTTGTGGCCTGGCGTGGCAATCAGTTTCCGCCGCTGGCCCAAAAGCAGAAGCATGGTCGCTGGCAGATCCTCTTTCCCGCTCGGCTGGTCCCCCCTTTCGATCTGTTCGAGGGGGAGGCGCAGCTCTCCAAAACCTATCTGGCAAGATTGCGGCGCATCGACGAGATGGCTTACGGGGTCGCCCCCGGCCAGGTCGCTGCAACCGTGCAGCATGGCAGTGTTTCACCTTTTGAGCCATCGCAACTCATAGCGCCCTTTATCGCCGAGTTCAACGTTCCTCGTGCCATGCCGGTTCAGTTGGCGGTCGCCCCCCGCTACGAAGCAGAGCCATTGCTGGCGTTGCTTGGTGCCGCAGTTGGCGAGAGGGGGAGTCGCAGTGATGGTCTGCTGGCGGCCAGCGTGTCATCTGATAGCACCACACTGACACTCTCTGCGCCGGCGGTTGGCGAGGGGCGCTCAGTGTGCCATCGGGTCGCGGCGGGTGAGACGCTGTGGCGCATCGCCAATCAGCTATCCAGCAGGGTGGGGGCAGATACTTACAGCTATCTGCTGGCCTTGGCCGCAGAAAACAGGGCGGGCCTCGGTAACAGTATCCGGGTCAAAACCGGGGAGGGGCTCTACTGTCCTCGCGCCGAGACGCTTGCGCAGTTTGATGCGTTGAGTCCGGCCCAGCGGCAACAGCAATTTGCTCGTCTTGAGCAGGGGCGTTAAAGCGCGGGATGAGCCTTGTATCCGCTATTGGCCCATGGTAGTATTCGCGCTCGTTTTGCGAGGTGCTGACCGGTCGCAGTTTGCACCATACATTCCTTTAAAAGAGATACATACTATGTCTTTCGTATTCCAAGCTGAAGTCCGTTCTGACCTGGGGAAAGGTGCGAGCCGCCGCCTGCGTCAAGCTGACCAAGTTCCTGCCATCGTTTACGGTGCAGGCAAAGAAGCCCAGTCCATCACTGTTGACCACAAGAAATTCATCCTGGCCCAAGAAAAGCCGGAATTCTATGAGTCCGTACTGACTCTGGTTATCAACGGCGAAGAAGTTAACGTGAAAGTGAAAGCTATCCAGCGTCACCCGGTACGTTACAAGCTGGTTCACCTGGACTTCGTTCGCGTTTAATCACGAACCGTCAGGTAGCAGAAAAGCCACTCTCAGGAGTGGCTTTTTGTTATCTGAAGCATGAGAAGGGGATCTCACGGCCCCCTTCTTTAACGACCCAGTTGCTGCAATGCCTGTTGACAGCGCCGCTCCGCGGCATCCAGCTCCAGCAGCACCATCCTGATATCTTCCATCTGCTGCTGCAGCGTCTCCCGCTTTTCGGTAACCAGCCCGAGCATGGTTTGCAGCTGGGTGCGGCTGCTCTTGTCGGCATCATAAAGATCAAACAACTCCCGGATCTCGGCCAGACTGAAACCGAGCCGCTTACCACGCAGGGTCAACTTGAGACGAACCCGATCCTGCTTGCTGTAGATGCGGGTCTGCCCTTCTCTGGCGGGATTGAGTAACCCTTGATCCTCATAGAAACGGATGCTACGCGTCGTAATATCAAATTCCCGAGCCAGTTCACTGATGCTGTAGCTCCGGGCTTCATCCTTGTTTTTGTTCATATAAACTTCTTGGCGAGCTAAATCCTGCTGGCACCTTACCTAAACGTAAACTGCACTGCAACTCTTGTTCCCATGGCATAGAAAACCTATGTTATGACCAAGTAACTAAAAGAGGCGGGCAAATGGATATTGCAATTGTGGCGGCAAAACGTACGCCAATGGGGGCGTTTCAAGGGGCACTGGCAGAGGTGGCGGCCCCGGAGCTGGGGGCCTGTGCCATTGCCGCTGCGTTGGCACAGGGCGGGCTTGTTCCCGAGCAGATCGATGAAGTGTTTATGGGCAATGTGCTCTCGGCAGGTGTGGGACAAGCGCCGGCAAGGCAGGCGATGTTAAAAGCGGGATTGCCAGAGAGTGTGCCTGCTACCACGGTCAACAAGGTGTGTGGCTCCGGCATGAAGGCGGTGATGCTGGCGGCAGATTCCCTTCGTCTGGGCGATAACAAGGTTGTGGTGGCTGGGGGGATGGAGAGCATGAGCAGGGCCCCCTATCTGCTGGATAATGCCCGCAATGGTTTTCGGATGGGCCATCAACAGCTGTTTGATCACCTTTTCCTCGACGGATTGCAGGATGCCTATGATGGCCAGTTGATGGGAATACACGCCCAGCGCAGCGCCGATCATGCCAGTTTGACCCGCATTGCCATGGATGAGTTTGCCCTTGCGTCGTTGCAGCGTGCCCGCGCTGCGCAGCAAGCCGGCGCGTTTGCATCCGAGCTGGCAAGTGTCTATCGCGGTGATCGCTTGTTGCTGGCCGAAGACGAACAACCGGGCAAAGGGAGGCCGGAGAAGATCCCGACCCTGAAGCCTGCATTTGGTAAAGATGGCACCATTACGGCGGCCAATTCGAGCTCCATCTCGGACGGCGCGGCGGCGCTGATATTGATGGATGGTGCCACTGCGCAAGCTTGGCAGGTACCTGTATTGGCGCGGATCGTCGGTTATCAGAGCCATGCGGCATTGCCGGCCGAGTTCACTTCCGCTCCCGTTGGCGCAATATCCAGACTGCTGGCTCGTCTCGACTGGTCAGTGGATGAGGTTGACCTGTTCGAAGTCAACGAAGCCTTTGCCATGGTCACCATGCTGGCCATGAGCGGGTGCGGGATCCCCCATCACAAGGTGAATGTTCATGGTGGCGCCTGCGCATTGGGTCACCCGCTTGGCGCGAGTGGAGCACGTATTCTGGTGACGCTGATCTCGGCATTGAGGTTGCGGAGAGAGAGACGAGGCATTGCGTCTCTTTGTATCGGTGGCGGAGAGGCGACCGCTATTGCGGTAGAGATCCCTTAATCGCCGGTATCCATCGCTTGCAGTTGCTCGTTCACCCAGGTCGTTGCCGCGAGATAAAGGTGGCTTACCTTATCTTCATTCAACCCCAGGCGGGCTGTTCGGGCCGTGACTTTGGGCCAGTTGGCATTCTCGTAGTCTTCACAAAATGCGAGATAGAAACCGAGAGTGCCTTTGCGCTCGAGCAGCGCCAGCCGGATATCCTCGATCAGGGGGATAGTCCCCAGCAGCTTGTCCATCGGCTGCTCCATAAGCACATCCAGTAGCGAAAAGAGACCGGTGATAAACGCTTGCTGAGCCTGTAGGGTCGGCGCATGGGTATGCGCCAGCAACTCGCAGAAACGGGCACGGATCATCGACATCTGGTAGAGCTCGGCACTTTTCCCCTTGCCTGCACTGGTCGCAGCCACCAGTGAAACAAAACGCTTTAGCTGGGTATTGCCCAAGTATATCGCAGCCTGGCGAAACGAGGAGATGGGGTTGGCATGGCCTTTGAGATGATTGACATAGCGCAGCAACTTGAGTGACAGAGAGATATCCTGGCTGAGCAGTTGCTCGATCTTGTTGATATCGGGTTCTGTCTCGTTGACCACATTGAGCAACTGCATGACCACGACCTGGGCGGGCTCCATAGTGGCTTGTTTGACCATCTCGGGGCGGCTGAAGAAAAAGCCCTGAAACAGCTGGATCCCCAGCTTTTTGGCTCGTTCGAACTCAGCCTTGTCCTCAACTTTTTCTGCCAGATAGGTGAGTCCCAGCGCCTGATGGCGCTTGATGAACACCCTGATCTGCAACAGGGGCGTGTCACGCAGATCAAACTTGATGATGTGGATAAACGGGAGGAAGCGCTCCCAATCCGGCGACATGGTGAAGTCATCGAGTGCCAGCTGATAGCCCAGTTTGTGCAACTGCTTCACCTTTTCCAGCAGGGCATCATCCGGAGGGGCATCCTCCAGAATTTCGATCACCACCTTTTCGGGTGGCAGGCACTCGGCCAGTCCTTCCAGTAACAGTGAGTGGGGGAAATTGATAAAGCAGGGGCGGCCACCCAACAGCTGATCGATATTCTGTTGCAGAAACTGCTCGACCACCAACCGGGAGGTGGCTTGTTGTGAGGAGATGCTCGGGAAGACATTATTCAGGCTATCGCGAAAGAGCAGCTCATAGGCATGGGTATTGAGGTCTCTGTCGAGGATCGGCTGTCTGGCTACGTAGGAATACATGCCTTGCTCCAGTATGGGTACTGGGTTGATTTTATGGTGTTGCAGAACACTATGCCAGTTTTGACCCTGTTCGGTAAGGCAATAATTGGCATAGTGTTTTTCTGCAGGGAGGGAACTTAGAAGAGATAACTCATTTGGGCGCCAGCCAGCCAGGCATCTCCCTCGGAGGTGCCCTGGAAGGTGGAGGTGCTCTGCGGGTTGCCCGGTTGCAACTCCATTTTTTCAGTAACATCAACCTTCTTGCCATCGATCAGGGTTAACCCCAGATCCATGGTCAGGTTGGGGGTGAACTGATAACCCATCCCCAGGCTGTACCAGATCCGGTCGGCATCAGGAATGGAGATAGTACGGCGATCCGCTGGTACCGGGCTCGCATCGTAAGCAACTCCCGAGCGCAGCTGCCACTGGGGAGTCAGTTGATAGGTCATCCCGATCGCATAGCGCCAGCTATCTTCCCAGTGTTCATCCTTGATATGCATGTTGGGCAGTGTATCCAGATCGGCTTCCAGCTGGACAAATTTGCTCCAGTTGGTCCAGTTCAGGCTGCCATGGATCGCCAGTTTTTCGGTCAGCTGGTGAAATGCAGCAAGCTCTGCCGTTGCGGGTAGCGGAAGATCCAGAGAACCTGTGTCTTTTAGCTCCTTGCCGTTGGGCAGGCCAAGAATGGCATCACCCGAGAGTGTCAAATTGACATCGTGGCGGTATGAGAGCCCAATCCGGGTTTGCTCCGACAACTCCAGCAAGGTGCCGACATTCCAGCCCCATGCCCAGCCATCCCCTTGCAGATGTTTTGCTATCAGATTGCGAGAGGGGAAGGTGCCACCGACTTCGCCCTCGCCCTGAATAGCAGAGATCCCTGCGCCAATTGACCACATCTCATTGATGCGATAGGCAAGAGAGGTTCCCAAATCCATGGTCTTGATATCGGAAACATTGCCAAAGTGGCCGGCACTGTAGTTATCCGGCATCTTGATGCCAAGACCATAGTAAGAGGTGGCCGAGAAGCCGAGGCGCCACTGCTCATTCAGCGGGATGATGAGATAGGCGTTGGGCACCCAGGCCGAGGCCGCGATATCGTGTGCACTCGCATCGGAGGTGACGATGCCGGCTTGCGTCGGCAAACGTGTGTGGCCTTCGATATTGACGTCAGGGCTAACATAGATAGCTCCGCCAGACAGCGCCATCTGATCGAAACGGGTCATGGCTGCGGCATTGCGGGAGAGTACGCTGGCGTTATCCGCAATGGCGGCTTCACCGGCAAAAGCGCGTCCCAGGCCCGTGGCGGATTGTTCAGCCAGCTGGAACCCGGCGGCATGGGTTTGACCCGCGATCACCAGCAGGGCGATGGCGGACGGTTTGATGATGGAATGCATGGGAAAATCCTTGCTGTTACCCGAGGTTTCAATAGGTCATATGGATGGAGGCAGGATTTTATATGGTATGACCAGTAAGGCAACGCTCATGGTGGTTATCCGGAGAAAACAAGATTTAATGCTGGGATGATGTAGTCTAATAGCTTGATTGAAAAAGAAAAATAAACACGTGTGTGCTACAGCTGTGCGCTGAAACTGTTTTTTCGGATAAAAAAAGAGCGCCTGTCGGCGCTCTTTTCGGTGGCGTTCTAATCAGAACTTCATATTGAACTGGGCAGAGGCCAGGAAGGCATTGCCGTGGGAGGAGCCTTTCCAACGCAGAGGGTCTGAGTGGTTACGCAGACCTTCGTTGACATCAACCTCTTTACCGTCCAGATAGGCCATACCAAAGTCAATGCTCATATCAGTATTGATATGGTAGGTCGCGCCAGCGCTATACCAGACACGGTCAGAATCCGGGATGCTCAGGCTGCGGTATTCGGGCTCGATTGGGCTGTTGTCATAAGCAAAGCCAATACGCGCTTCCCAAGCCGGGTTGATATACCAGGTACCGCCGATTGAGTAACGAGTAGAGTCTTTAAACTTCTCATCCTTTTGCAGACATACGCCGCCAGCGCATTGGCCGCTGGTTGCTTTCAGCTCCTGGAAGGCACTCCAGTCAGTCCAGTTGACAGAGTAGTGAACGGCGAATTGCTGATTCAAACGGTGATAACCGGCAAACTCGGCCTGAGCAGGGAGATCCAGTTTCAGATTGCCATCAACAGTGCGGTTCCCTGAAGTGAGCCCCTGGAAGTCACCATCAAAGCTCATATCGACCTGTGAACGGTAGGTCAGAGCAAAGCGATGGTTCTCATTGACTTCGTACAGAGTGCCAACGTTCCAGCCAAAGCCCCAGGTATCGCCTTTCAGGTGAGCCAAGCGAGTATCTGTTGCCAGCGGGCCACCCTGGCTCGGTGGGTTCAGCGGACCCAGCAGACCAGCATAGCGGTTGAGTTCGGCAGCACCGTAAACGGCGTTGATACCGGCACCCACACTGAAGTGCTCATTGATGCGATAGGCGATGTTCGGGTTGATATTGAGAGTCATCAGTTCAGTATCACCGGCACCGGCACCAGCCGGGAAGGTTTTGGAGTACTCGGTAGATAGCCCGTAATTTGAGAAGAGGCCGATACCCCAAGCCCACTGGTCATTCAGCGGCTGAATAAAATAAGCGGCAGGAACGAATGCTGACGGAGCAATACCTGATTCGCTGGCAGGAACTGTACCCAGAGGCGTAGCAACGCTGCCATTCACATCGACATCCGGCTTGATGTAGGTGCCGGAGACAGAAACCGCCATCTTGTCGAAGGTGGTCATGGCAGCCGGGTTACGGGCCAGCACGGAGGCGTTGTCGGCGATAGCCGCTTCACCGGCATAGGCGCGACCCAGACCGGAGGCCGAGTGCTCGTTCAACTGGAATGCCGCGGCATGGACTTGACCGGTGGCCAGCGCGATGGTGGCGGCAATCAGGCTCTTCTTGAAAATAGTTGTCGTCATGGTGTTCTCTCTTGTAGGCAGATTTTTTTGCCGATATTGGCTGCACGTTCAATGCAAACCTCGACAAAATCCGTTTTTATTTCAGCTTCTTCCCAATCAATTCTGGCGTGATTCTATGGATCTGGTAGGAGGTAAGAAATCAGACCAGTGACAGCAGAATACATAAAAGTGATCGATGTGTTAATCATTTGTTTTAACTTGCTGTTTAATTCATCATTTTCAGGGTCTAAAGGCGGAATATTGACCTGGATTGCCGATCTCCGTCACAAAAATAATTTTGTCAATTTTTCGAAATCTTGAGGCAAATGAGTGACAAAGGGGAGTAAACAGGGAGGGAACAGGCAGCGTCTCGTGACCGCCGCCTGCTATTGAGGATGGCTCTGAGGTTGTTAACCAGCGATGTTAAATGTCCCACTGCAGACGTGACTGCAGGGCGTTGGCAACAGGGGCAAGTGGCTCTTTCATCTCGCCAATCAGTACCATATTGGCGCCTTTGAGCTGGACTATCTCCCCTTTGAGGGTGCCATCATCAAAGGTGTCCTGTTGCAGGGTTAATGGCACATGTTTGGGCACTAAAAAGAGAGTGACTGGCCCCATCTTTCCCTGGATCACCATGTGCAAGGCCGGTCCCTGATAAAACGAGCAGTGATTGACATAGGTCACCTTAAGCCCATCCATCCCGCTTAAGGTGGCGCCATACTTCTCCATCTTGGCATTGATGCTATGCAGATTGACCTGCTCATCGACACCTTCAATAAAGGGTTCTTCACCATAGACATGAGCCATCGCCACCTGTGCGAGGGAGAGGGCCGCAGGAGCCGTTTCTGGCCGCGTGATCCAGCGGGTGCTCATTCCCAGCAGGAAGGCGACCGATGCAGCCAGGGCGATCTGGCGCCAGGATGTCGATGTCCGGATCTTGACCGGTGCCGTGCCAAGGGGGCGGGATGGCGGCATATCATCTGGCGCGTCACTGTCTTGCAGCATGGCTTGCCTGAGCAGGATCCGCTCGGCCAGTCCGGCGGGAACCTCAACCTGCATGGCGTGCTTGAGAGTTCTGTCGAACTGCTTCATCTCGTCGAGGTAGTGCCGATTGGCCTGGCTTGCGTCAGCGGCTTTGAGAAAATCCGGCAGTTTATCGTTGGGCTGGATCATGGCGTTGCGGCGAAATTCGAGTTCATCCATGTCCGTGTCCTCTTGCTTGGTTCTTCTGCTCCATCGCCTCCTTGATCTGGTTGCGGGCGCGAAACAGTCGGGTCATGACGGTGTTCTTATTGAGGCCGAGCATCTCGGCAATCTCCTCACCACTGAATCCTCCCACGACTTGCAGCAGCAGTGGCTCCTGGTACTCCTCGGGCAACCGGGCGATGTGACGGTGCAACCACTCGTTCTCCATCTCCTGTTCGCTGTGCAGCGCATCGTGCTGGGGCTGAGGGTGATCGTCGAGATCCACCAGCTCCAGCTGTTTGCGTTCAAAGCGGCGGGCGTTCTCCCGTCTGAGGATGGTGATCAGCCACCTTTTGGCCGCCTTATCATCCTGCAGGGTGTCGATAGCCTTCCAGGCACGCAGGAAGGTCTCTTGCACCAGATCTTCCGCCACGTTGGGATCCCGGGTCAGCCAGTAGGCATACCGATAGAGATCGCCATGCAGCGCATGAACCAGTGCTTCAAATTTGGTTTGTTTGTCAGCCATGGGATCAGAGACCGGCGAAGTGGCCGGATCATTTCCACCAATATGCTGCTGAGCACGTTTTTTTCTAAAAAACAGCAGTGCCATAGGGCAATCCTTGTCAGGGGGCGTGGCGGCGGGAGCGGGAACTCCCGTGCGCCAGCAGGTAAATCAGGTACGCAATACCGGCCGTTTCATCAGCCCTGAGGGTTCGCGCCAGAGCGCGCCACTCGATGGGCGGGCCAGAAGAGGGCCGTGCAAAACAGGCTCGCTCGAGTGCGGCGAGCGCGTTGCCGAGCCGATTATGCCCAGCGTCGGGCAACTGGCCTAATTGATAATAGGAGACCTGCCAGCGCAAGGTCGCCCATCGGATCAGTGCCTTGCGACTGGCATCCGGCTGGTGTTGGGCAAGGGCACGTTGCAGTTGATAGAAGGCGCGCCAGCGTGGCACGTTGCGCCATAGTGCACGCAGCGTTATGGCCAGCACGACCCACCAAAGGCTCTCTCGCAGTGCCACCTGCGATGTCTGCTGATCAGGTTGCCGATTTGTCGTTGCCTGAAACGTCAGCGTGATGGCAGGCAGGCTGGCCTGCTCAATCCGGCCGCTTTGGGTATTAAACCAGGGCAGATCAATGGGGGGGAGCTGATAGTCGCCGCTTTGCTCCGCAACCAGAGTCTGGCGCCACTGTCGCTCAAACAGCAGCTTGCCATCACGGTAACGCTCCTGCTGTTGCTCGCCATCGGGATGTGCCTGTATGCCGCCTGGCAGTTGATGGGCCATCAGGGGGGCAAGCTGTATCTGGGCACTGTCACCATTTTCCATGGTCAGGGTGAGGATCCGGATCAGCGGTTCACCCACTTCCCCCTTGGTGGCTGGTTCAAACCGTTGACTCAGGGTCAGCCGGGTGGCCACCGGCGTGGCGGGGGCCTTGTCGACCCTCACCTCTAGCGGTGCCGCGCGGGCCGAGAGTTTTTGCGGCTTGCTCCCTTGCTGCGTGAGCTGCCCCTGCAAGCGGGGCGAGTCGAGGAGCCATAGCCCAGGCGCTTTTGCCTGAACGAGCCAGCTGCGGGTGAGCCGGCCGGGTAGACCAGCCTGAGATGGGGCGATCCTCTCGTCGCTACCGAGGCGACGGATGGTAAAGTGGGCAGAGCTGAGCTCGCTCAGCGCCGGGTTTTGCATGCTGGTGGGCAGCCAAAGAGTCAGGCGATAGATCACCGGCTGGCCGGGATAGAGCGGGCCCTGATGATCAAGGCTGGCCTGCATCTCGAGGGGCGAGGGTGCCTCGGGCTGTGGCAGCGCGGCTGTTTTCGCCTCGCTCAATGGTAGGGTGAGCGAGGGGGTGAACTCATTTCCCAGCTTGAGCGGGGCAATCACCACCTCGGAATTTTGAGGTGAACCGCTCTGGTGCAGCGGGATCTGCCAGCGAGTCAGTTGTTGTACCGGGGTGGTGACCCGGCTCATGGTCACTCTGCCTACTGCAAACTGGCGCAGTAAGGGGGTGATCTCCAGTTCGCTGCTCTGGCGCTCGCCATCCGCTTCGATGATCAGCAGCCAATCGCTGGGATCGGCCCCCGGCAGCAGCTCTGCACGGGGGGGTAAGGCCCAGCAAAGTGGACTCGCGAGTGCGAGCAATAACCCCCATCCTGCCCGTGTCACCAGGGCTCCTCCACCTTGATAAGGTCCCGGCGCAGCGCCTCTTTGCGCAGTCGCTGCTCCAGCAGCAATACGGGTGGCGAGGGGGGCAGGGGCATTGCCGTCGCCTGCTGAGCTGCCGATGGCTCGGGCTGCTTGCTGTTGCTGGTATCGGGAGCGGCGACCGTACCGCCTTGCAACAGAGAGAGGTTATAGAGCGCATCTTCATGGCCGGGTTCCAGCGCCAGGGCTGCCAGATAGGCCTCCTTGGCCGCGGCAAATTCCCCCAGTTGCAGCAGGGCATTGCCGCGGTTGTAGTGGGCGGTGGCGCTCGTCGCTTCCTGATAGGCTGCGATGGCTTGCCGGTAGGCACCGGCCCGATACCAGGCGTTGCCGCGCCAGATCGGATCGTTGAAGGTGCGGGCCGCCCGCTGAAAATCCCCCTCTTGATAAGCCTGCATCGCTTGCAGGTCTCCCCTCTCTGCCGCTTGCAGGTTTTGTGGCGCCAGCAGCTGAGCACCCACCATCAGCGCCATCATCAACCGGGTGCCGACTCTGGCCAGCAAGGCCAGCGCTAACAAGGGGAGCAGCAGCCAGGGGCCTAAATCGAGAGGCGCCGGGGTGAGGGCCGAGGTAGTCGTGGGCAGCGGCGCAAAGCGAGGGATGTCGCTGCCAAGCCACTGCAGCTCACCGCCGAGGCGATTGGC
Organism: Aeromonas sp. 601039; assembly: GCF_049174415.1. NCBI lineage: Bacteria > Pseudomonadati > Pseudomonadota > Gammaproteobacteria > Aeromonadales > Aeromonadaceae > Aeromonas > Aeromonas sp. 601039. Next base: position 222,434 of record NZ_JAAKTL010000002.1, on the reverse strand, counting down.
CAGTGCGGCAATGGCCTGACTATCGGGGGCGGGCAACTGCGCGGGCATGCGGGTGGCAAACCCCAACTCATTGGCCGGAATGGCGGGCATGGGGGCCGGTTGACCACTGCTGGCAAGCAGAATATCGAGGCGTGCCGACTGGGTGTCGCGGCAAAGAAGGCGTTGCTGGCAGGGCCACAGGGCGGCGATTTGGGTCATCTGATTCTGGGTGAGGTCGTCGGTGATCAGCAGCAGACGCGCTTGTTCTCCAGGGGCCAGCTGCTTCATGGCAAGTTCCACCGCCCGTGCCGGGTTGCTGCCCTGCAGCGGCATGATATCGGGGTGCAAGTCGGGCAGTAGCAGCGAAAGGGCTTGATGATCACGGGTTGGTGGCATGGCGAGGTAGGCATCGCCCGCGTAGAGGATCAGCGCAATGCGCTCTCCCTTTGCGCGGCTCAGCAGCTGCTGCAACTGCCATCTGACCCGGGTCGCCCGATCTGGTTTGAGGTCGGTGGCGGTCATCGAGCGTGACAAGTCCAGCAGCCAGATATCGAGCGGCGCCGCAGGCTGCTGTTGCAGCTCGCCGCGCAGTGCGGGACCACTCAGGGCTAAAATGACGGGCAGGGTTGCCAGCCAGAGCCAGGGGCGCTGAGGACGAGATGCTGGCAGCAGATAAGCCTGCATAGCAGGTGCGAGCAGCGGGGGCTGGCGACGATGGTGCCACCCTTGCCAGAGCCAGGGGATGAGTGCGATCAGCCACAGGGGGCGGAGCAAGATCAGCTCCATCTGCGCGTGCCTCGTGCCAGCCAGTTACGCACCATGCGAAACTCCAGTCTGCCGTGCCCTGATGGCAGAAGCAGCAAGCCACAAAGCAGTGCCAACGGCCAGGGATAGAGCTCGATCACCGGCTGGTACTGGGCAATCGGCATGGGGGCAGGTTCAAGGGCATTGAGAGTCGCATTGATGGTATCGAGATCGCTTTGGGTGCGTGCCCGAAAGTAACGCCCCTGGCCTGTCTCGGCCAGCTCTTTCAGGAGCGGCTCGTCAAGTTCGCTGCTGGGATCGGCCTGACCGCTGCCCGCCTCATCGTAGGGTTGGATAAAGGTATCGGGATCGGCCCCGACCCCCAGCGTGTAGATCCGTATTCCCTGCGCTGCGGCGAGTTTGGCCTCCTGCAGCGGATCGGCATTGCCTGCGGTATTGCGGCCATCAGTGACCAGCAGCAGGGCGGTGGGGCGACCCGGATCCCCATGCTGACGTGCCAGTTGGATCGCCTCGCCAAGGGCGGTGGTACGGCCGACCAGATCAAAATCGAGCTCGTCGCTCAAGGTCAACAGCGCCGGGATCTCCTGAGTGAGGGGAGAGAGCAGATAGGCGTGATCGGCAAAGACGATGAGGCCCACCCTGTCACCGGCCCGCTTGGCGATCAACGCCTTGATCTGCTGGCGCACCGCCGTCAGGCGCGCTTGCTGTTCGCCGTTGTCGAGCATATCCGGAGTACGCATGCTGTCTGACAGATCCACCGCCAGCAGCAGATCCCGACTCCCTTCATATTGGATAACCGGTGCCCCCCACCACTGGGGGCGGCAGAGGGCGAGGATAAGGGCTCCCCAGAGCAGCATGGCGCGCCAGAGCGGCAATCCGGCCTGAGGGCGCAGCAGCGCAAACCCGGGGTGAGCCAGATAACCGCGGCGCAGGGGCGGCAAGCCGAAGCGCACCAGCAAGGGCAGCACCAGCGCCAGCGCAAACCAGGGCCAGGCCAGGATCATGAATGCCTCCGTGCGGTTTTACGCCCCGAGCGGGGGGAGAGTTGCAAGAAGAGGGTCTGACCCCAGCGGCGATAATGTTGCCGCAGTTGTTCGCTCTGCTCGCGAGTCGGGTTCTGGCTGCCATAGAGCCAACTGCTCCAGTGAGACGAGAACTGGCTAAAATCGCTGCCGCCGTGACGATCGACGAAGGCGAGCCACGCCTCACCTTGCAGTTGGCGCGCCTCGGGCCAGCGCTGTAGCGCTTCATGACGCAGGGCCTCCTGTATTTGCGCCACCAGCAGCGCCGGATCCCCCTCCAGCTGGCGACACCAGCGGCGGTAACGTATCACCCTGCGGGCAATCAGGACGAGCAGCAGCAGAAGAAAACCGGCGATCAGGAGCCACAATAGCGCCTGCACTCGGGGGTCAAGACTCTGTTCAATCAGATCCGGCCCCGGGTGGATGTCGCGCATCAGGGCGGCCAGTGGCGGGGTGATGGCCTCGGAGGCGGGGCTGGTAATGTCGACGTCGGCGTGCGTGATCATCCCTGATGACATAACCCCTCCTGCCACTGCTGTTGCAGCGTCTGGCCGTTATCGAGCAGATAGAGGCGCTGCACCAATGGCAACAGCAACTGTTTGCCGTGGGTCAGTTGCTGTTCGGCGGCATACCGGTAGCGCTGGGAGAAACCGGCATGGCCCCCATCCAGCCAGCCCTGATAGTGTTGCCCTGGCCGATCAATGGCCACCGGCAGTTGGCCATCAGAGGGAAGGGCTGCCTCGAGGGGGTCACGGATCTGCCAATAGTGAATATCGTGGCGACGGGAGAGCAGTTGCAATTGCTGACAGAGCGCCGACTCGCAGGGTCTGTGATCGGTGATGATCGTCAGCTTGGCACCGTGAGGCAGCTTCACGCCGGACAAGGTGTCGCCCAGCGAGTGAGAAAGCGCCCGGCGGGCCAGCCCTTGCTGATAGTGATGGCAGAGGGATTCGAGCAGGGGCAGCACGCTGCCGCGCTGGCTCTGGTGATTTGGGATAAGCCCGTGGCAGATCAGGGTGTTGTGCAGCTTCTCCCCTTGCCAGATCAGGGCTGCAGCCAGCTCGCACCCCAGTCGCGCCTTGAGCTGCAGCGTGGAGCCGAAATACATGGCGGGGGAGAGATCAAGCAGCAGCCAGTGCGCCTGATCCAGCTCTTCACTATAGAGACGGGTATAGGGACGACCGAGGCGAGCCGTCACTCGCCAGTCGATATGGCGCACCTCGTCACCAGCCTGATAGGCGCGCAGCTCCCGAAACGTGAGTCCGGGAGAGCGGACCGGTTTGCCGCGTTCGCTGCTGCTTCTGCCTGCGTGAGGTGGCTTCCTGGCCTTGGCCCATAGCCGGATATTGAGCAGCCGTGGCAGCGACAGGGCGATATCGGGATGCAGACCGGGTTCTAGGGGCATGGCACCTGATCCAGCAGTTGGGCGATCAGGATATCGTTATCCAGATTGTCGGCCAGTGCCTGATAGCTGGGTATAAGGCGGTGGCGCAGCACAGGATAGGCTTGCAGCTGGATATCTTCCGGCAGCACATAATCACGTCCGGCGAGCCAGGCGCGGGCGCGGGCGGAGCGAGCCAGCCCCAGCGTAGCCCGAGGGCTGGCCCCCACGGCAATCAGCGGCTCGAGGGCAGGGCATAGACCACTGCCCGGGCGGGTAGCGCAGACCAGCTCCACCAGATAGTGCTCCAGTCTGCTTTGCATGGTGACCGCCAGCACTTCGCTGCGAGCACCTTGCAAGGTGGTCTGGCTCAGAGTCACTGGTGCCGCGCCAAGCTGTTCGCCGCTGGCGTTGAGCTGCAAGATGGCGAGCTCCATGGTGGGGCTTGGGTAATCCACCATCAGCTTGAGCAGAAAGCGGTCTAGCTGCGCCTCCGGCAGGGGATAGGTACCCTCCTGCTCGATGGGGTTCTGGGTGGCGGCCACCATAAAGAGAGGCGGCAGTCGCCAGCTCTTTTTGCCCACGGTGATCTGGTGTTCGGCCATGGCTTCCAGCAGCGCTGATTGTACCTTGGCTGGCGCCCGGTTGATCTCGTCTGCCAGCACCAGATGGTTGAAGAGGGGGCCTGGCTGGAAAACAAAACTGGCATCCTGCGGGTGAAACACCTCGCTGCCGGTGAGATCGGCAGGAAGCAGGTCGGGGGTAAACTGGATACGGGCAAAGCGCCCTTCGACGGCGCCAGCGAGCGCCTTGACGGCGCGGGTTTTGGCAAGGCCGGGGGCCCCTTCGATTAACACATGTCCTTCACATAACAGGGCAATCAGGAGCCCTTCTATTAGCTCCTCCTGCCCCAGGATCTGACTGCCAAGATAGTCCCTAAGTGCTCTGAACTCGGCCGCTGCCATGCGATAAACCCGTTGTTTTTATGGAAGTTGATCTTTTTATACTCCAGTTGCTCCCCAAGGGCGAGCAAAGGGGCCTTGCCGTGCTTAATTTAGTTTCAATCAGCTGTATGAAACTTGTGATTGGATTGTTAATATGTGGCGCAATGAGGTCAGACCTCTGCCTTTTAAACCAAGGAGCCAGGATGAAACAGCCATTGAAACTGACGACTCGCCAGGGCGAACGGATTGCCGTCGTGGCGGGGCTGCGTACCCCTTTTGCCAAGCAGGCAACCGCCTTTCATGGCGTCCCTGCAGTCGATCTCGGCAAACTGGTGGTGAGCGAGATGCTTGCCCGTACCGATCTCGATCCCAAGCTTATCGACCAGCTGGTGTTTGGCCAGGTGGTTCAGATGCCGGAAGCCCCCAACATTGCCCGCGAGATCGTGCTCGGTACTGGCATGAGCGTCAATACCGATGCCTATAGCGTCTCCCGCGCTTGCGCCACCAGTTTTCAGGCGGTGGCCAACGTCACCGAATCCATCATGGCCGGTACCGTAGACATCGCCATCGCCGGTGGTGCGGACTCCTCCTCCGTGCTGCCCATCGGAGTGAGCAAGAAGCTGGCCCGTGCCCTGGTGGATCTCAACAAGGCGCGCAATCTGCAGCAGCGCTTCAATATTCTGCGTCAGCTGCGGGTCAAGGATCTGCTGCCGGTACCGCCTGCGGTGGCGGAATACTCCACTGGCCTCTCCATGGGGCAGACCGCCGAGCAGATGGCCAAGAGCCACCAGATCAGCCGTGAAGCGCAAGATGCGCTGGCGCACCGCTCCCATACCCTGGCCGCGCAGGCTTGGGCTGATGGCAAGCTCAGCGGTGAGGTGTTTACCGCCCATGTGCCGCCCTACAAGTCGCCGCTCGAGCGGGACAACAATATTCGTGAAAGCTCGGATCTCGCGAGCTACGCCAAGCTCAAGCCGGTTTTTGACCGGGTTCATGGCACAGTGACTGCGGCCAACGCCACGCCGCTGACCGATGGCGCCGCCGCCGTGTTGCTGATGCGCGAAGGTCGGGCGAAAGAGCTTGGCCTCGAACCGCTTGGCTTTATCCGCAGCTTCGCCTTCTCGGCCATCGATGTCTGGCAAGACATGCTGATGGGCCCCTCCTATGCCACGCCGCTGGCGCTGGACAGAGCCGGCATCACGCTCAGCGATCTGACCCTGATCGACATGCACGAAGCCTTTGCCGCCCAGACTCTGGCCAACCTCAAGATGTTTGCCAGCCACGAGTTTGCCCGTGACAAGCTGGGTCGCGATCAGGCCATCGGCGAGGTGGACATGGAGAAGTTCAACGTCCTCGGCGGTTCGCTGGCCTATGGCCACCCCTTTGCCGCGACCGGTGCGCGGATGATCACCCAGACCCTGCACGAGCTGCGTCGTCGCGGTGGGGGACTGGGGCTCAACACCGCCTGTGCGGCGGGTGGATTGGGCGTGGCTATGGTGTTGGAGGTTGAATAATGAGCGCTAAGACTTTTTCCCTTGATGTTCGCAAAGATGGCATCGGTATCCTCACCATGGATGTGCCGGGCGAGAGTATGAATACCCTCAAGGCTGCCTTTGTGGAGGAGATCCGCACCGTGCTGGCCGAAGTGAAACGTAACAAGGATTTGATCGGTCTGGTGATCACCTCCGGCAAGAAAGACTCCTTCATCGCCGGCGCTGACATCACCATGCTGGCCGCCTGCACCAGTGCCAAAGATGCCGAGACCCTGTCGCGGGAAGGGCAGGAGATCTTTGCCGAGATCGAGGGGCTGACCATTCCGGTGATCGCCGCCATTCATGGTCCCTGCCTCGGTGGCGGGTTGGAGCTGGCGCTGGCCTGTCATGGCCGGGTGGTGACCGATCATGGCAAATCTGTGCTGGGATTGCCGGAAGTGCAGCTCGGTTTATTGCCGGGTTCTGGCGGTACCCAGCGTCTGCCGCGCCTTATCGGGGTGGCCAAGGCGCTGGATCTGATGCTGACCGGCAAGCAGGTTCGTGCCAAACAAGCCAAGAAATTGGGGCTGGTGGACGATGTGGTGCCGCCGTCAATCTTGCTGGATGCTGCCATCAAGCTGGCCAAGAAGGGTAAACCGCGCCATCAGTTGAAGCGGGATCTGCAGGGCAAGGTGCTGGAGACCAACAAGCTGGGCCGCAAGGTGCTGTTCGATCAGGCCAGCAAGGGGGTGAAAGCCAAGACCCGCGGCAACTACCCGGCGCCGGAGCGGATCCTGGATGTTGTGCGCATCGGCGTGGAGGAGGGGATGAAGGCCGGTCTGGCTGCCGAATCCCGCCACTTTGGCGAGCTGGTGATGACTGCTGAGTCTGCCGCCCTGCGTTCCATCTTCTTTGCCACCACCGAGATGAAGAAAGAGGTCAACTATCAGGGGGCCGAGCCGCGCAAGGTGGCCCATGCTGCTGTGCTGGGCGGTGGTTTGATGGGGGGCGGCATCGCGTTCGTCACCGCTACCAAGGCGGGCGTGCCGGTGCGGATCAAGGATGTGGCAAGCTCCGGGATCGGCAATGCCATGCGCTACAGCTATGACATTCTGGCCAAGAAGCTCAAGCGCCGTCACATTCTGCGCAGCGAATTGGAAAAGCAGATGAGCCTGCTGACCGGCACCCTCGACTACTCCGGTTTCCACCGGGTGGACATGGTGGTGGAGGCGGTGTTTGAAGATCTCGCGCTCAAACACCAGATGGTGAAAGACGTAGAGCGTGAGTGCGGTGAGCATACAGTGTTTGCCTCCAATACCTCGTCACTGCCCATCAATCAGATTGCGGCAGAGGCGGCACATCCGGAGCGGGTCGTGGGGCTGCACTACTTCAGCCCGGTGGACAAGATGCCGCTGGCGGAGATCATCCCCCACGCTGGCACCAGTGCCGAGACGGTCGCCACCACCCTGGCCTTTGCCCGTGCCCAGGGCAAAACGCCCATCGTGGTGAAGGACGAAGCCGGTTTCTACGTCAACCGCATCCTCGCGCCCTACATGAATGAAGCGGCGCGACTGGTGCTGGAAGGTGAGCCGGTGGAGGTGTTGGACAGCGCGCTGCTGGACTTTGGTTTCCCGGTTGGTCCCATCACCTTGCTCGATGAGGTGGGGATCGATGTGGGTGCCAAGATCTCCCCCATTCTCGAGAAAGAGCTGGGCGGCGAGCAGTTCCAGGCACCCAAGGCGTTCGACAAGCTGCTGCAAGACGATCGCAAGGGGCGCAAGAACGGCAAGGGCTTCTATCTCTATGGCAAGGCGGCACCGCGCAACAAGCTGACCGGCAAAGAGGGCAAGAAGACGGTGGACGAGAGTGTCTATGGCGTGCTCGGCATCAAACCTTCCGCCAAGCTGGCCCGTCAGGAGATTGCCGAGCGTTGTGTGTTGCTGATGCTCAACGAAGCCGCCATGGCGCTGGATAGCGGTGTGGTGGCCTCGGCCCGTGATGGCGATATCGGGGCCATCTTCGGCATCGGCTTCCCGCCGTTCCTCGGCGGTCCGTTCCGCTATATGGATACACTCGGGATCGATCATCTGGTTGGTCGTCTGGAGTATTACCAGAAGCGCCACGGCGACCGGTTTGCTCCCTGTGCCCGCCTCAAGGCGATGGCCGCGGAGCAGCAGACCTTCTACTGATAATCGCTGCAGAGTGACCGCAAGGCAAAGAGGCCCGCACACCATGCGGGCCTCCTTCTATGTTGTGGTTTGTTCGGGTTGTACGGCTTGGGCAGCGCTCATGCTGGCAGAAGCAACCGATTAAAAAACGGCCCACCGAAGTGGGCCGTCGAGATATCGGGTCACGGGTCAGATCCCCGGTTTGCGCTCCGGGCAACGACCTATGATATCGGGCGGCAGCTCGCCGTTATCCTGCTCCAGCACTACATCAAACCCCCACAGCTGATGGAGGTGTTTGAGCACCTCATGGCGTGAGTCGCCAAGGGGGATGCGGTTGTGGGGCACATAGCGCAGGGTGAGGGATCGATCCCCCTTCACGGCGACGTTGTAGACCTGAATATTGGGCTCCAGATTGCTGAGATTGTATTGAGCTGACAGGGTGTTGCGCACCTGACGGTACCCCTCGTCATTGTGGATGGCGGAGACCTTGATGTAGTTCTTCAGATCGTCGTCATCAATGGCGAACAGCTTCATGTCGCGCATCACTTTGGGGCTTAAGAACTGGCTGATGAAGCTCTCGTCCTTGAAGTTTTGCATGGCAAAATGAAGGGTCTCCACCCAGTTGCTGCCGGCATAATCCGGGAACCAGTATCTATCCTCCTCGGTTGGGTTCTCGCAGATGCGGCGCAGGTCGGTAAACATGGCAAACCCCAGCGCATAAGGGTTGATCCCCGAGTAGTAGCGACTGTTGTAAGCCGGTTGATAGACCACGTTGGTGTGGCTGTGCAGCACCTCCATCATGAAGCGATCGCTCAGCTTGCCCTCGTCATAGAGGTGGTTGAGGATGGTGTAGTGCCAGAAGGTGGCCCACCCCTCGTTCATCACCTGAGTCTGCTTTTGTGGATAGAAATACTGGCTGATCTTGCGCACGATGCGTACCACTTCTCGCTGCCAGGGCTCCAGCAAGGGGGCATTCTTCTCGATGAAGTAGAGAATGTTCTCCTGAGGCTCGGCAGGATATCGTCTGTCCTCCACCCCTGCCGCTTTATGCTGCTTTGGCAGGGTGCGCCATAGCTCGTTGACCTGAGTCTGCAGATAATCTTCCCGCGCCTTCTGACGCCGCTTCTCCTCCGCCATCGAGATCTTCTGGGGACGCTTGTAGCGATCGACCCCGAAGTTCATCAGGGCATGGCAGGAATCGAGCAGCTGTTCCACCGCCTCGATGCCGTGCTTCTCTTCACACTCGGTGATGTATTTTTTGGCAAACAGCAGGTAGTCGATGATGGAAGAGGCATCGGTCCACGCCTTGAACAGGTAGTTGTTCTTGAAGAAGGAGTTATGACCGTAGCAGGCGTGGGCCATCACCAGCGCCTGCATCGGCATGGTGTTCTCCTCCATCAGATAGGCAATGCAGGGATCGGAATTGATGACGATCTCGTAGGCCAGTCCCATCTGTCCGCGCTTGTAATTGCGCTCGGTATGGATAAAACGCTTGCCGAACGACCAGTGCTGATAGCCGATGGGCATGCCGACGCTGGAGTAGGCATCCATCATCTGCTCGGCGGTGATCACCTCGATCTGGTTGGGGTAGGTGTCCAGCTTGTAGAAACGGGCGACCCGGGCGATCTCCTGGTGATAGGTCTCCAGCAGATCGAAGTTCCAGTCTGGTCCGTCATCCAGTGGCGCTACACGTTTTTCAGTTTCGATCATGTGACCTCCTCACGCCGCTTGTTTCTTGAACAGCTCGCGGAACACCGGATAGATATCCTCGACCTTGCGAATGTGCTCCATCGCAAAGTGGGGGAACTGGCTGGCTACCGACTCATATTCGTGCCACAGGGTCTGGTGGGCACGGGTAGTGATCTCGATGTAGGAGTAGTACCGCACCCTTGGCATGATGTCCCGCACCAGGATCTCCCTGCATTGCGGTGAATCATCTGCCCAGTTGTCACCATCCGACGCCTGCGCCGCATAGATATTCCACTGGTTGGCGGGGTAACGCTCGTTGATGATGTCATTCATCATCTTGAGGGCGCTGGAGACGATGGTGCCGCCGGTCTCCTGGGAGTAGAAGAACTCGTGTTCGTCCACCTCCTTGGCCTGGGTGTGGTGGCGGATATAGACCACCTCGACGTTCTTGTAGGTCCGGCTCAGGAACAGATAGAGCAGGATATAGAAACGTTTTGCCATCTCCTTGGTGGCCTGATCCATGGAGCCCGAGACGTCCATCAGACAGAACATCACTGCCTGACTGGAAGGGACGGGCCGTTTGACGAAGTTGTTGAACTTGAGATCGAAGGTGTCAATAAACGGCACCGCATCGATCCGTCGTTTCAGCTCCCTAATCTCCTTCTCGAGCAGGGCGATTTCGGCAAAGTGCTCGTTGGGATCGGCGGCCAGCAGAGCCAGCCTATCTTCCAGTTCATGCAGTTGGCGCTTCTTGCCCGCTTGCAGCGCCATGCGCCGCGCCAGTGAATTTTGCAGGGAACGCACCACGTTGATATTGGCGGGCACCCCGTTGGAGGTGTAGCCCGCCCGATAGGTTTTCACCTCCATTAGCTGGTTGAGCTGGGTTTTCTGCAGCCTGGGCAGCTCCAGATCTTCAAACAGCAGATCGAGATACTCATCCTTGGAGATCTGGAACACGAAGTCATCGGCCCCTTCACCCTGATTGGATGCCTGCCCCTCGCCGGAACCCTGTCCGCCGCCCCCTCCTTTGGGGCGGTCAATCTTGTCGCCGGAGACGAATTGATCATTACCGGGATGCACCATCTCCCGTTTACCGCCGTGTCCCTGATGAAAATGGGGCTCGCCGATATCCTTGGTCGGGATGCTGATGCTCTCACCCTTGTCTACGTCCTGAATGCTGCGCTTGGAGACAGCATCCGAGACCGCTTGTTTTATCTGCTTCTTGTAGCGGCGGATGAAGCGCTGCCGATTGACAGCGCTTTTGTTTTTGCCGTTGAGCCTGCGGTCGATAAAATGCGCCATAACTCCCCCTTGAACAGTCAGGGTCAGGATGACTTGCGTACCCTGAGATACCATTCGGAGAGCAGTCGCACCTGTTTACGGGTGTAGCCTTTCTCCATCATCCGTTCGACAAAGTTATCGTGCTTCTTCTGCTCCTCAGCCGAGGTTTTGCTGTTGAAGGAGATAACCGGCAGCAGCTCTTCCGTGTTGGAGAACATCTTCTTCTCGATCACGGTGCGCAGCTTCTCGTAACTGGTCCAGTTGGGGTTACGGCCTGCATTGTTTGCCCGGGCACGCAGCACGAAGTTGACGATTTCGTTACGGAAATCTTTCGGGTTGCTGATCCCGGCAGGTTTTTCAATTTTCTCCAGCTCGCTGTTGAGGGATGCTCTGTCAAAAAGCTGGCCGGTTTCGGGATCACGGTACTCCTGATCCTGGATCCAGAAGTCGGCGTAGGTGACGTAGCGATCGAAGATGTTCTGCCCGTACTCGGAGTAGGACTCGAGATAGGCGGTCTGGATCTCCTTGCCGATGAACTCCACATAGCGCGGGGTCAGATAACCCTTGATGAACTCAAGGTAGCGATCGTGCAGCTCTTGCGGGAACTGCTCGCGCTCGATCTGCTGCTCCAGCACATAGAAGAGGTGCACCGGGTTGGCGGCCACTTCCGCGTGGTCGAAGTTGAAGACGCGGGAGAGGATCTTGAACGCAAAGCGGGTAGAGAGACCATTCATACCTTCGTCTACACCGGCGTAGTCGCGATACTCCTGATAGCTCTTCGCCTTGGGGTCGGTGTCTTTCAGGCTTTCGCCATCATAGACCCGCATCTTGGAGTAGATGCTGGAGTTTTCCGGCTCTTTCAGCCGTGACAACACAGAGAACTGGCCCAGCAGCTCGAGGGTACCCGGGGCACACTTGGCCTCGGTCAGCTCGCTGTTGATCAGCAGCTTCTCGTAGATCTTCACCTCTTCCGAGACGCGCAGGCAGTAAGGCACCTTGACGATGTAGACCCGGTCGAGGAAGGCCTCGTTGTTCTTGTTGTTGCGGAACTGCTGCCATTCGGATTCGTTGGAGTGGGCCAGCAAAATGCCGTCAAAGGGGAGGGCGGAGAGCCCCTCGGTGCCGTTGTAGTTCCCCTCCTGTGTTGCAGTCAGCAGCGGGTGCAGCACCTTGATAGGCGCCTTGAACATCTCGACAAACTCCATGATCCCCTGGTTCGCCTTGCACAGCGCACCGGAGTAGGAGTAAGCATCGGCATCATCCTGGGCGAAGTGCTCCAGCATGCGGATGTCGACCTTGCCGACCAGTGAGGAGATGTCCTGGTTGTTGTCATCACCGGGTTCCGTTTTGGCGATGGCGATCTGGTCGAGGATGGAGGGGTTGACCTTCTCCACCTTGAACTTGGTGATGTCGCCGCCAAACTCGTGCAGGCGTTTGGCCACCCAGGGGGACATGATGGGACGCAGGTAGCGGCGTGGGATGCCGTACTCTTTTTCCAGGATCTCACCATCCTCTTCGATATCGAACAGGCAGAAGGGGTGATCGTTGACCGGTGAGCCCTTGATGCGATAGATGGGCACCTTCTGCATCAGGGATTTGAGTTTCTCTGCCAGCGATGATTTACCGCCGCCAACGGGGCCCAGCAGATAGAGGATCTGTTTCTTCTCCTCCAGCCCCTGGGCGGAGTGTTTGAGGTAGGAGACGATCTGTTCGATGGCCTCTTCCATCCCGTAGAAATCCTTGAAGGCGGGATAGCGTGCCACGACACGGTTGGAGAAGAGTCGGCTCAGTCTGGGGTTGGCTGAGGTGTCTACCATTTCTGGCTCACCGATGGCGGTCAGCAGACGTTCGGCGGCAGAGGCGTAGCAGGCTTTGTCCTGCTTACACATATCCAGGAACTCCTGAATGGTATATTCCTCTTCTCTCGCTTTTTCATATCGCTGTTGGTAATGCTCGAAGATGCCCATAACTTTGCCCTCGTTATAGTCGCTTACCCTGAAAAAAGTGGATAACTGTTTTTGTGTTGTCCGCTGTTAAAGCCTAGTCAACAGCCTCCAGTAATCCATCACGGTTGATAGGTTAAATTCTGAAGAAACCTGCCCGATCCTTGTGCGGGGAGGATCAGCCAACAACACCGCTATGTTACTGACTGTTAAATTATTTTTGCCACGATAGTGAGGTAAATGTCAAAGACATAAAAAATAAATGTTTTTCGGAAAATGAAAACGGATCGAATAAAGAGAAGGGATAATAAGCAGAGGGTCGCCACAGTGCGGCTTGGCAGGCATATAGACAAGAAAGTCATTACGTGAACGTCAACGTAAATTGTTTTATTTGGAGTTTTGGCTCTAATTTTTACATTGACGCTACATTTCGGGTGCCATAGATTGGCGATGTGTGAGCAGCAAGACGCTTTAGCAAGAGAGTTGACTGTTGCCTCACCAAGCTCTGTTTAAGCACGTTTCCGTTGGCTTGACCCTCGCAACCGCGAGGGTCTTCTTTTTCTGTGTCTGTAAACGCTTGTTTCTGCTGGTGGCTATTGACGCCGCCAGAACTCATCTAGCAAGGGTAGGCTTGTTGCACTGCCGCCAAGACGCGGGCAAACGGGTGCGCGGCCAACTGGCCTGCGCCTGCCAGCGATTTGGCCTTGACCCGGCTGGTCAGCGGTGTGGCGATACCACACAAAAAACGGGCCAGAACACGAGCATCCACCGAACCTGTCTTGGCAATGAGCGGATCGCACCAGGCGCGGATCCCCGCCTCGTTTGGCATGGTCAGTTGGGGCAGGGGAGGAAGATGTACCACCTCGCCGCGACAAACCGAACAGTGGCCACAATGAACCGGCGCCACCTCATCGGCAAAATAGCGTGCGAGGCGGTGACTCAGGCACTCATCCGAGGTGAAAAAGTCGAGCATGGCTTGCAGTCTGGCCAGCTCACTCTGCTCTTTTTGCAGGAACAGGGCGTGCAGGGCATTTGCTTCCTGCTCGTTGTCCCACCCCTGACGGGTGATCCGGTAGACCTCGGTCATCTGTTTGCTTTCAAGCTCGATCCAGCCTTGCTGCTGCAGGTAGTCGAGCGCCGCAACGGCCCGCTGCCGCTCCCCCTGATAGCCCTGCCAGAGGGCGTCAAAGTCCATGGTGCACCAGCTGCGCGCTTGCGGGGCGCAGGCGAACAGCTGCTCCAGAAACTGGCGGCGATCCGGATTGAAGCGGCTCACTATCTCGCCTTTATCCAGCACAAACTTGAAGCGGTAGTCGGCGTAGTAGCTGTAGGCCGGGGTGATGATGCCTGCCATCTCCAGATAGACCAGCAGGGTTTTAAGGGGCAACTGGCGGATATTGGTGTCGTTGGAGAGGCGCAGCAGGGTGAATTCCCACTCGCTCCCGCTCTGTTTGATGAGGGCAAGTAGCTGGAGGATGGCACTCAAATCTGGCGTATCGCCGTAGACGAAGTTCTCCAGCACCGGCAGCTGGCTCTGGTTGGCCAGCACGATACAGCGCGATGGCTGGCCATCCCGTCCGGCGCGGCCAATCTCCTGGCTGTAGTTCTCGATGGATTTGGGCAGATCGTAGTGAATGACCCGCCGGATATCCGCTTTGTCGATGCCCATGCCAAAGGCGATGGTGGCGACGATGCAGTCCACCTTGCCCGCCATGAAGTCGTGCTGGATCTGACTGCGCAGCGCCGAGTCGAGTCCGGCATGATAGGCGCGGGCGTTGATCCCTTCTCTAATGAGTTGCTCGGCACAGGCTTCTGCGGTGTGTTGCAAGGTGACGTAGACGATGGTGGGGGCCGCCGGATCGTTGGCCAACTCCTGCGCGAGCCAGCTATCCCGCGCGTCGGGCGCCAGGGGAATGACCGCCAGATCAAGATTGGATCGGTAGAAACCGGTGACCACGACCCCCTCCGGTTCGATGCCGAATTTGGTCTGCATATCCTGAATCACCGCTGGCGTGGCGGTAGCGGTCAGCAGCAACACCTGCGGGATCTTCAGGTCATGACGATAGCTCGGCAGCTTGAGATAGTCGGGGCGAAAGTTGTGGCCCCACTCCGAGATACAGTGCGCCTCATCGACGACCAGCAGCGAGAGCGGCACTTGCTGGATAAAGCGGCGAAAGCGCTCGTTCTTGAGTCGCTCCACCGAGATCATCAGGATCTTGAGCTGGCCATCCAGCGCCTGCTGCATCACTCGTCGGCTCTCCTCCGGGCTCTGGCTCGAGTCGAGGGTGGCGGCGCTTATTCCCTTGCTTTTGAGGAAGGCGAGCTGATCGTGCATCAGCGCCAGCAGCGGAGAGATAACCAGGGTCAGGTGAGGCAGGGCGAGGGCAGGCAGTTGATAACAGAGCGACTTGCCGGAGCCGGTGGGAAAGATGGCGGCGGCACTCTGACCTGCCAGCACCCGGCTGATCACCGCCTCCTGGCCTGGCCTGAGTGCGGAGAAACCAAAATATTGGTTGAGCAGGGATGGGATCATGGCAAGGCTCCACGGCAAATGGGGGATGATAGCACAGCGATGCCGGTCACGGGTGACACAGGAATGGTCGTGAGGGTAAGGGCAGAGAGTGTCGATAAAACGTACAAAAATGGGTGGTTGCGCTGTGGTTAAGGTTTTGTTGCGGTTTTTTGTGATGGAAACGGGATATTTTTTGGTGAGTCTCTGGAAAAAAAAGATGGCGAATGGGATATTCCGTCATGCAATCCGGTGACTGGCGGATCGGCCCGACAGAAGGCTGGCCACAGACACTACATTCGGGCGACAGGGGTCTCCCGATGAGTGGTTGCAGACAGGACTCATGATTCATGCACTACGGTGCTTAGGGACTTTTTTGATGACACAACAACACCCCCTCCTTCGGCTGGTCAATAGCACCAGTCTGGTCAGCCAGATCCTGGTTGGTCTGGTATTCGGTATCTTGCTGGCACTGTTTGCGCCCGAGTGGGCAAAAACGGCAGGTCTGCTCGGCAGTCTGTTCGTTGGTGCACTGAAAGCGGTAGCCCCGCTGCTGGTATTCGTACTGGTGATGGCGGCCATCATTGGTCACAAGCAGGGCCAGAAGACCAATATTCGCCCGCTGCTGGCGCTCTACCTGTTTGGTACTTTCTCTGCGGCCGTGGTCGCGGTGATTGCCAGCTTCCTGTTCCCCTCCAACCTCCATCTGGTGGCCAATACTGCCGAGATCACCCCGCCAGGCGGGATCACCGAGGTGCTGCAGACCTTGTTGTTCAATGTAGTGACCAACCCGGTCAAGGCGTTGATGGATGCCAACTATATCGGGATCTTGGCGTGGGCCATCGGTCTGGGTATCGCCATGCGCCATGCCAACGAGAGCACCAAGGCGCTGATCACTGACCTGTCTCACGGTGTCTCCGCCATCGTGAAAGCGGTGATCCGCTGTGCCCCGCTCGGGATCCTGGGTCTGGTTGCCTCCACGCTGGCAGAGACCGGCTTCGATGCCCTGTTTGGCTATGCTCAACTGCTGGTGGTGCTGATCGGCTGCATGCTGTTTATCGCCTTTGTGGTCAACCCGCTGATCGTGTTCTGGAAGATCAAGCGCAACCCCTATCCGCTGGTGCTGACTTGCCTCAAAGAGAGCGGCGTTACCGCCTTCTTTACCCGCAGCTCTGCCGCCAACATTCCGGTCAACATGGCGCTGTGTGAAAAACTGCGCCTGCCCAAAGATACCTACGCGGTCTCCATCCCGCTGGGTGCCACCATCAACATGGCGGGTGCGGCCATCACCATCACTGTGCTTGCCATGGCGGCGGTACATACCCTGGGGATGGAAGTGGACATGGCAACGGCCGTGCTGCTCTCCGTGGTTGCCACCGTCAGTGCCTGTGGCGCGTCCGGTGTCGCCGGTGGCTCTTTGCTGCTGATCCCGCTGGCCTGTAGCCTGTTTGGTATCAGCAACGACATCGCCATGCAGGTGGTGGCCGTCGGCTTTATCATCGGCGTGTTGCAGGATTCTGCCGAGACAGCGCTGAACAGCTCCACCGACGTGCTGTTCACCGCCGCTGCTTGCATGGCCGAAGATGAAACCCTGCTGGATGTGGCTCCGGTACCGAGCCGCGAAGCCTGATCTCGCAACGGTCAGTTTCGCAACACACTTGCGCCCTCTTCGGAGGGCGCTTTTTATTGCCGGATTTGCTCTCTTTTCCTCTTTAAGCAGGCTCTTTGGCTGATGTGCCGGACACTCTGTCGACCTTGTCCAGGGCGCTGCCTTATCTTTATCCCTTGGAGTTGTGCTTCCTCCTTCTGTTGTGCGTTACACATTTTTGTCTGTTCTGCTAACAGCCGATTGCTATGGCTGACCCCAGATCTTCAGGACAATCACAGCATCACAGCACCAAAGAAGAATGGAGGTGGCTGGCTGCGGCAGATGAACCCGTCCTATCAGACACGCCATCATGGTTTGGTGAGGGGGAGTAAACGTGTTGGCGATACTGAGCTGCGGGCATGAGGGGTCATGTTGATACCCGACGTGCTCAGTCATGGTGCTGGTGAGCATGCAGATATCCAACAAGGTGAGGAGAGTAGCAGGGCAATCGCGGATGCACAGATTGCAGAGATAAAAAAGCCAGCCGAGTGTTCGGCTGGCTTTTTGCTATCAGTGGCAGGTGAGGGATTAACCGACCAGCTGATAGAGGATGGCGGAGATAGCGGTCAGACCCATCACGGTTACGAAGACGTTGCTGATATGACCCTGATACTTCGCCATGGCCGGTACGCGCTTGATGGCGTACATCGGCATGATGAACAGGATGGTAGCGATGATCGGGCCGCCCAAGGATTCAATCATGCCCAGGATGGAAGGGTTGGCAATGGCAGTGCCCCACAGGGTCAGGATGAAGAAGGCGATGATGAACATCTCGACTTTCTTGGCGTTCGGCTCTTTGCCTGACTTGCGCATGTTCTGCACGATCATCCCTTTCAGACCTTCACGGGCACCCAGATAGTGGCCGAAGAAGGAGGAGACAATGGCTACGAACGCAACCAACGGACCGAAGTAGGAGATGATGGGGCTGGCATGCTGGTTAGCCAGATAGGAGAGCACGGCGATGTTCTGAGCCTTGGCTTCTGCCAGCTGGGCCGGTGTCAGGCTCATAACGCAGGAGAAGACGAAGAACATCACGAAGCCCAGCAGCACCATGGCGGTACGCTTGAGGATGGCATCGGCTTTCTCGACAGCCTGATCACCGTGGTCGCGGCGCTGGGCCAGAGAGAAGCTGGAGATGGCCGGGCTGTGGTTGAAGGAGAAGACCAGTACCGGGATGGTCAGCCACAGGGTAGTGGCGAAATCCTTGGCAGAGGGCACTTGCTCCAGCGCCGCGCCGGTCCAGTCCGGGATCAGGTAGAGGGAGATTCCGGCCAGAATGGCGATCAGCGGATAAACCAGCAGCTCGGTCACTTTCAGCATCAGCTTTTCACCGGCCAGCATCACCGACATCATGCCCATGATCAGCACGATGGAGAGGATCCAGCGCGGCGGGGCACTCATCTGCAGCTGGTTGACCATAAAGCTTTCGACGGTGTTGGTGATACCCACGCCGTAGATCAGCACGATGGGGTAGATGGCGAAGAAGTAGAGCAGGGTGATTAATTTACCAGCACCCACGCCAAAGTGCTCTTCCACCACTTCGGTGATGTCTGCATTTGGCTTTTTGGAGGAGAGCACGAAGCGGGCCAGGCCACGGTGGGCCAGATAGGTCATGGGACCTACCAGCAGCGCCATGACGACCAGCGGCCAGAAACCGCCCATACCCGCGTTGATCGGCAGGAACAGGATCCCCGCGCCAACCGCGGTCCCGAACAGACTGATGACCCAGGTAGAGTCGCGTTTTTCCCAACGAGTGGTTTGAGTAGAGCTGATCCCTTGCTCTGTTGACGCCGCAACTCCCTGCGTGCCAGTGACTGTGTTTGACATCTATCTCACCCCGAATGTGTGGTTCTTATTAAGTCGGCGCAAGGATACGGTTTTTCTAATCAAAAATGTTGATCAAATTCATCTTTACGGCACGAAAAACCGCACTTTCTTATGGAAATGTGATCAAAACAAGAAAAATTCAATTATTGTTTATCAATTGGCACGTTATTTTAGTGTTAATGATTAAATCTCGCTCAGACAAATGTAGGTAAATTGTTATTTTGCGAGATGCTGGGCTAGCTGGTTAATCATGCTGGCGGTGGCCCCCCAGATAAAGTGCTGTTGCCAGGGGATCCAGTAGATGGTGTGTGCTTTCCCCCCCCTGTAAAGGGTCAGGGGGATGTGGTTGCGCCGATCCAGCAGATGGGTCAGCGGCACTTCGAAGGCGTGATCCACCTCATCCGGACTAAGGATGAGGGGATAGTTGCCATTGAGCAGCCCCAGCACCGGCAGTACCTCGAATCGTGACACGGTATTGAGCGGGTTGAGGGTGCCGATCACTTCAATCAGTCGGGCCGGAATGCCGAGCTCCTCTTCGGTCTCCCGCAGCGCCGTGGCAATCAGGTTTTCGTCGCCGGGATCCTGTCGCCCGCCGGGGAAGCTGATCTGCCCCCCATGATGACGCAGCCGTGGGCTGCGCCGGGTCAATAACACGCTGAGCCCCTCATCGCGCATCACCACCGGGATCAACACTGCCGCCGGACTGAGCCCGCCAATGGCGAGGCGATGGGCCGGGGCGGGTCGCTGCAACTGGAAGCGGGTCAGCAGTTCGTGGCGATCCATGGCGGGGAGCTCTCCTGTGCGTTGGCCTGACAGTGGGGAGGGTTACAGCGCCGAGAGGGGCGGCAGGATGCGGGCAACCTTGTCATAGGTCTCCTGATATTCGCTGTCGGCGTCGGAGTCGGCGATGATGCCGCCACCGGCCCAGCAGTGCAGGCGACCCGCTTCGGCGATCAGGGTACGAATGCAGATGCTGGTATCCATCCGGCCATGCTGGCTGAGATAGCCGATGCTGCCGCAATAGGCGTTGCGGCGCTGGGGCTCCAGCTCTTCGATGATCTCCATAGCGCGGATCTTGGGTGCGCCGGTGATGGAGCCACCCGGGAAACAGGCCCGCAGCAGATCGACCCCTTGCCAGTGTGCATCCAGCTCACCGTGGATGGTGGAGACCAGATGATGTACCGCCGGAAACGACTCCACCGCAAAGAGATGAGGCACGCTGACCGAGCCCGGCCGGCTGACCCGACCTATATCGTTGCGCAGCAGATCAACGATCATCAGATTCTCTGATCTGTCCTTGTCCGCCTGCGCCAGCTCCTGCGCGACTTGTCGATCGGTCGCCGGATCGGGGTGGCGAGGGCGAGTGCCCTTGATGGGTTTGGTTTCGATATGACGGTCATCAAGCAGCAGGAACCGCTCGGGGGAGAGGCTCAGCAGCGCGCTCTCCGGCAGGCGGATAAAGGCAGAGAAAGGGGCCTTGTTGGCGGTTGCCAGCAGGCAATAGGCCTGCCACTCATCCCCCTGATAGGGGGCGCTGAAACGCTGGGTCAGGTTGATCTGGTAGCAATCCCCTGCGGCAAGATATTCCTGAATACGGGCAAACTTCTCGTCATACTCGGCGCGGCTCATATTGCTCTGCCACGACCCCTGCAAGGCAAAAGCGGGGGTCGGTTTGGCCTGCTGCTGTTCAAGCCAGGCCAGCCGATTGGCAAGTCCCGCTTCATCCCCCCAGTGCACCAGCTGCCAGTCGCCGGTCGCCACATTGCGCAGCAGCGCCCAGTCGTAGATGCCCACCGCCATGTCCGGCACCGCGATATCGGCGGCGGCCTGCTCCGGCAGTCGTTCGAAGCGGCGGCCGAGATCATAGCCAAACAGGCCGAGGGCGCCGCCAATAAAGGGCAGGTGAGTGGCGCACAGTTCCAGCTCCCCCAGCAGCTGTTGCTGGGTATGAGCCAGCAGGGCGAGGGGATCTTCGTGGTGTTTGCTGATATTCGCCCCGACACGCAGAGTGGTCACTTCGCCGCGGGTTTCGAGGGTCGCCAGTGGATCGGCAGTGATGATATCAAAGCCGTTATCGGCGCCGAGTGGCCCCGCCGATTCCAGCAACATGGCCCACGGCTGATGTTGCAGGCGGGCAAAAAGCTGATGGAGTTCAGCACTATGGTCTAGATGATGGATATGAAGTGTTGGCGTCATTTTATGTTACACAGGCAACAGTTTGGTTCCCGAACCCTAGTCGGTGCTGGTGGGCAAGCGTATCATAGGTGTCGGTGACTTAAGAAAAAACTGCCGTGTCGTTCGTTTTTTGCTGGTTGATAGTTTTTAGCCAGCACGTCAGCACGGCCCATCATATGGAAGCCCTTGCCCTGCTCCGTGGCAGAGACAAGGACCAGTGAGGATGATATGAGCATTATAAAAAAACAGGATTTCATCGATTCTATCGCAGATGCCCTCCAGTACATCTCCTATTACCACCCGTTGGATTTTGTTCAGGCTGCCAAAGCGGCGTATGACCGTGAGGCCAACCCGGCCGCCAAAGATGCGCTGGCCCAGATCCTGATCAACTCCCGCATGTCCGCCGAAGGTCATCGCCCGCTCTGCCAGGACACCGGCATCGTGACCTGTTTCGTCAAGATTGGCATGCAAGTCCAGTGGGACAGCGACATGACGGTGCAGGAGATGGTGGACGAAGGGACCCGTCGTGCCTACACCAATCCTGACAACCCGCTGCGCGCCTCCGTGCTGGCCGATCCGGCCGGCAGTCGCAAAAACACCAAAGACAACGCCCCTGCCGTGGTGCATATCGACATGATCCCCGGCAACAAGGTGGAAGTGAGCATCGCGGCCAAAGGTGGCGGCTCCGAGAACAAATCCAAGATGGTGATGCTCAACCCCTCTGACGATATCGTCGAGTGGGTGCTGAAAACCGTGCCGACCATGGGCGCAGGCTGGTGCCCGCCCGGCATGCTGGGCATCGGCATCGGCGGTACCGCCGAGAAAGCGGCGGTGCTGGCCAAAGAGGCCCTGATGGAGCACATCGACATTCAGGAGCTGATCGCCCGTGGCCCGCAAACCACTGAAGAGAAGCTGCGGGTCGAGCTCTACGACAAGGTCAACAAGCTGGGGATCGGTGCCCAGGGTCTGGGCGGCCTCACTACCGTGCTGGATGTGAAGGTGAAATCTGCGCCGACGCATGCCGCTTCCAAGCCGGTGGTGATGATCCCCAACTGCGCCGCCACCCGCCACGTTCACTTCGAGCTGGATGGTTCAGGCCCTGCCGAACTGACTCCGCCGAAACTGAGTGACTGGCCGGAGATCACCCGTGAAGCGGGTGGTAATGTGCGCCGCGTCAACGTCGATGGCATCACCAAGGCCGAGCTGGCCAGCTGGAAGAGCGGTGATACCGTGCTGCTCTCCGGCAAGATCCTCACCGGTCGCGACGCCGCCCACAAGCGTATCGCCGACATGCTGAAAAATGGCGAAGGGCTGCCTGAAGGGGTCGATTTCACCAACCGCTTCATCTATTACGTTGGCCCGGTCGATGCGGTGCGTGACGAAGTAGTTGGCCCGGCAGGCCCCACCACCTCCACCCGGATGGACAAGTTCACCGACATGATGCTGGGTGAGACTGGCCTTATCGGCATGATCGGCAAATCCGAGCGCGGCCCGAAAACCGTCGAGAGCATCAAGCAGCACAAGGCCGTCTATCTGATGGCCGTCGGTGGCGCAGCCTATCTGGTGGCCAAGGCCATCAAGAAGGCCCGCGTGGTGGCCTTTGCCGATCTCGGCATGGAAGCGATCTACGAGTTTGAAGTGGAAGATATGCCGGTGACCGTTGCGGTCGACTCCGAAGGCAACAATATCCACGAAACCGGTCCGGCCTACTGGTCTGCGAAAATTGCAGAGCTCGATGGCAAACTCTCCTCCTGAGTGACCGTTTCCGCTGCCGGTTAACGGCATCGGCCATGTAAACAAGGCGCGTCCATTCGGATGCGCCTTTTTGCTTTGGCTGGCTTGTTATGGACTCAGGTTGGCCGTTTGCGGCAAGCGGGTATAAAAAAGGATGGCGTGACGCCATCCTTTTTCGTTGTGCTTGTGCTCTGGCAGCAGACAGTAGAGCAATCGCCCTAGGCTTAGGCCTTTTTCAGGTAGGCAGCAACCAGTACGATCTGCACGCCATTGACCTTGCCTTCGATATGAAGCGGGTTGTTGGTCAGACGGATGCCCTTGACCAGGGTGCCGCGCTTGGCGGTGAAACCGGCGCCTTTCACGTCCAGATCCTTGATCAGGGTAACGGAGTCGCCCTCTTGCAGCACGGCGCCGTTGGAGTCAACGGTCGGTACGCTGTCGTCATCTTCGTCAGCAATACCAGCTTCAGCCCAAGCCTTGGCTTCGTCTTCCATGTACATCATGTCCAGCAGATCCTGAGCCCACACTTCACCCTTGCCGGAGAGAGCTTTCAGCTGGCGCCATGCCATCACCTGCACCGCAGGCACCTGGCTCCACATGCTGTCACTCAGGCAACGCCAGTGGTTGACCACCAGGGTCTCCGGTTGTTCCAGCTGACCACGGCAGGTGTCACAGATAGCAACGCTGTGATCATCGTCGCTGGCGGGGGAGTGAGGCACCACGAAGGCGGTCAGCGCCTGCTCGGCGCTGCACAGTTCACACTTGGCGCCCGCGCGCGCTTGCAGAATGGCGTTGATGGTCATGTTGTTGGTCCCATAGCTAGTGTAAAGCGACCCGCGTTGGGCGGGGCGCGTGAAAGAGGGGGCGGAATATAGCATAAAACCCCGTACTTTGTCAGGTCTGCCCTGGGTCACAGGGTTGGCGGTGCTGTTGTGCGGCACAGATCGTCAGGTATTGAGAGTGCAATTTGAAGCGGGATCGCTAGAATGAGCCTCCTTTTTGACTGCAAGGCAGGGGCATTCGTGCTGGCTCAACGTTTTCAACAACTGGATCGACTGCTCACCCGCTACCGACGCTGGTGGCAATATCAGCCATATCATCATCTGACCATGGCCTTTGCCGATGAGGCGCCCGAACTGGCGGCACTGCTCAATGGGCTGACCCTTGCCCAGTTGGCAGAACTCGATGCAGATATGGGCGCCCTCAGCAGTCTGCTTGCCCCCTGGATTGCCGAGGGAGCCGAGCTGCAGCAACTCAGCCAGCTTGCCCCGTTTACCCCGGAGCCCATCAGCTGCAGCAAGGAGATGGCGCTGCATATGCCGGGGCGCAAGCAGGCCCAGATCGAGGCGTTCACCGCCTGTTTGCCGGCCCATCAGGGCCCCTATCTGGAGTGGTGTGCCGGCAAGGGCCACCTTGGGCGGCTGGTGTCACTTCATCGACAGGCTCCGATCCTCAGTCTGGAGTTGCAAGGGCAGCTTTGTGACGAAGGTCGGCTGCTGGCCGAGCGGGATGGCGCGAATATGACCTTTACCTGCGCCGATGCTTTTGCCCCCGAGTCGGCGGCGCTGATCGCCCCCGAACATCACGCTATGGCACTCCATGCCTGCGGCGAGCTCCACACCCATCTGCTGGAGCGGGTGGCCGAACGCAGTGCCCGCGGCGTGACTATCTCTCCCTGTTGTTACCACCTGATCCGTACCAGCCACTATCGCCCGCTGTCGGCCGCGGCCAGCGCCAGCGAGCTTGTGTTGAGCAAGGCGGATCTCAAGTTGCCGCTACAGGAGACGGTCACCGGCGGTGCGCGGATCGCCCGCTTGCGTGAGCAGGAAGTGGTGTGGCGTCTCGGGTTTGACTGCCTGCAGCGTCAGGTGCGTGGCATAGATGAGTATCTGCCGGTGCCCAATATGCAAAAGAGCCTGCTGACCGGCACCTTCGAGGCATTCTGCGTTTGGGCTGCTGAACGCAAAGGGATTGTGCTGCCCGCCGGGCTCGACTATCCCGCCTGGTTGGAGCACGGGGAGCGTCGCTTTGGTGATGTCGCCCGCATGGAGCTGGTGCGTCATCTGTTTCGCCGTCCTCTCGAGATCTGGCTGGCGCTGGATCGCGCGCTCTTTTTGCAAGAGCAGGGTTATCGGGTCGAAGTGGGGGAGTTCTGTGCCAAACCCATGACCCCGCGCAATATCCTGATCCGTGCCGTGCGCGCCTGACAGCGAGCTCTTTGTGAGCGTTATTTGAACATTGTTGATGGCTGACTGGTGAAGCGGGTCAGCCATTTTTTTCATCACGAACAATGACCGTATGGCAGGCCACCTGGCCGTCTCAACTGTTCTAAAAATGGGCGAAAGATCACGCTTTGGCGTTTTCGTTTGGGTTCTATTTCTTTGTTTCAGCTGCACTGAATATCACAAGGTGAAATGGTTCACAAATTATGCGTATTTCTTAATTTTCATCGTGAATTTAGTTGTTGGAACACCTACTCTTGGAGCGCATTAATTCAAACAAGGACGATAAACATGTTCAAACCCAAGCGTTGTGCCTGGCTGATCGCTGCCGCTTGCGTATTGCCCAGCTATGCCGTAATAAGTGCAACCATGAATATTCAACCCGATCCACAAAATGCGGGAGGATATGTGATTGCGGCCCCGGATCTGGCCGCGGTGGAAAAGGCCAAGACGGCCAACCCCATGTATACAATATGGGCCAAGGCACTGGCCACCCGGTCAAATAAAATAGTCGATGCCATTGAACCGGGTCTGGCAAGCAATCCTGACAACGTAAAACGGGTTGAACGGGTATTTCCCCAATCTGAATGGGAATATTTAACCAAGATGGCCGCGCCGGAATATACCTATGTCCGCTTCTTGCGGGCCATCGGTAAATTTCCTGCGTTCTGCGGCGAATATAACGACGGGCGCGATTCTGATGCGATCTGTAAAAAATCCATTGTGACGGCCTTTGCCCACTTCTCTCAGGAGACCGGCGGCCATATTGCCAAGGAGAACGTCTCCGATAACCCGCTGGGGCTGGAGGAGTGGCAACAGGCGCTAGTGCATGTGCGGGAGATGGGCTGGTCAGAGGGACAGACCGGTTATACCACCGGCTGTGGCCAGAACGACTGGCAGAACAAGAAGTGGCCCTGCAGTACCGGACAAGGTTACTTTGGCCGCGGCGCCAAGCAGCTTTCTTACCACTTCAACTACGGGGCCTTCTCCGAGGCGATGTTTGATGGCGATGCCTCAGTGCTGCTCAACAACCCGGGGCTGGTGGCGGACTCCTGGCTCAACCTCGCTTCTGCCATCTGGTTCTTCCTCACCCCGCAGGCCCCGAAACCGGCCATGCTGCACGTGATTGATCGCACCTGGGTACCCTCCAAACGGGAAGCTGACGCCGGTATCGGCTATGGCTTCGGTACCACCATCAACGTCATCAACGGCGGTATCGAGTGTGGTGAACAGAACAAGGACAAAGGGCAGCCGGTCAATCGCATCCGCTACTGGGAAGGGCTGGCCAACCACTACCAGATCCCGGTCAAGGCGGATGAGAAGAACACCTGCTGGCAGCAGACTCCCTATGGCAGCCTCAATCTCAACGGCGCTACCGACGTGCTCTACACCAACTGGGATGGCAACTGGAAGTACTATCCTGATCGCCCGGGCGGTTACTCCTTCGAGTGTGAGCTGGTGGGCTTCCAGACCGCTTATTCTGCGCTGGTGCCGGGTGATTACGAGAAGTGCGTGACCAACTTCTACGGTTCCCACGCCAACTGGCCGAAAGTGCGGATCGTCGCCAAGCTCGATCCTGCCCCGGTCGATCCGGTTGACCCGCCCATTGATGGCCAGCCTGCCTGGGAGGCCAGCAAGGTCTATACCGCGGGCAACAAGGTGAGCTACAAGGGCGCCGTCTATCAGGCCAAATGGTGGACGCAAGGGGATGATCCCGCCAAAGGTGGCCCCTGGGCTGTGGTGGTGACCAAATAAGGTTGCCGTTGGGATCATGGTCAATCACCATGATCTATCGGTAGTGGAAACAAGCAGGCAGCAGGGAGGAGATATCTCCCTGCTTTTTACCCGTTATCGGCCTGTTGTCGCCCCATCAGGCGGGATCAGAAACGGTAGTTGAGACCGACACTGACCCCTTTGACATCGAGTCGAGGCATGGGGATATATTGGTACTCCGCATTGAGTCCGATACCCGAATCAAAGCGATATTGCCAACCCGCAGCGCCATAAAAACCGACCCCGGAGTTGCTCTGATCTTCCTTGTTGATCGTGTATTCGACTCTGTGGGCGTTGGCACCCAGTTTGGCATAAAAGCTGTTGCCGGAAGAGACCGGGAATTGTGCATACAAGGCAGAGCGGATCCCTTTGTAATGGATATCTTTTACGTCATTGAGGGTTGCATCGAAGAGGGCGCTGACTACGCCACCGGTACCAAACAATATTCCTGAATCGATACCGATATAATCGTTGAACATATAACGGTAATAGAGATCGGCAGTCATATTGTCACCGCCATCGGCCTGATCCCCATTTTGTGCTTTGAATGACTGGGTGCCATAGCCAAGGGTGGCGCCGACGATATGGGGAGAGGGGGTTGCTATCGCCACGGAAGAGAAGATCGCCGTGGCAACCACCAGGGGAGTGAATAACTTCATCATGCAGGTTCCAATTAAATAGCGTGGAATATGGCTGCGACGAACAGATTTATATGGGCTCGGGTGAGCTTGTCTTATATTCGCAGGCCAGTAGTGAGTGGCAATATCTCATATTGTCAGCGGGATGAATAATCAGAGCCCCCATAACCGTTATGATGGGAGGTGAGAGTGGTTATCTTCTGTCTGAACAATGGTGAACTGTGTCAATACTATCTGAAACGGGCGCTGATAAATCGCAAATTTCATTGGTTTTCTGCACTAATCAACTTAGTGTAACGGGATGTTAGGCTGGCAATATATGCCTTCAAACGTGGACTGGATGGTAAACAAGATGGTGATTTCTCGTGACGGTATATTAGAGGGGGGTTGCCATTGTGGTGCAATCCGCTACAAGGTGCTAGCTGCTCCCTTTGCTACCGATTTTTGCCACTGCCGGGATTGTCAGCGCACGACCGGCGCTCCGGTCGGCGCCTGGATGGATTTTCGGGTGAAACAGGTGCAATGGCTATGCGGCGTATTGACTGAGTACGCCTCGTCGGAGGCGATTCGACGCGGCTTTTGTGCAACCTGTGGCGCCACCCTCAGCTATCGCAGCATTCAATACCCCGAGTACCTGACGCTGGCTATTGTCTCACTTGATAACCCCGAAACGGTCGCACCAACCTATCACATCCATACCGTCAGCCAGCTCTCCTGGTTGCCGATCCAGGACGATCATCCCCGTTATCCGAAAGGGAAGTAGTTTTGCGATATTCCACGTAGAAAGAGGAGTACACCATGGAGCTGATAGTGATCCGCCATGGAGAGACTCACGCCAACGCCGAGGGGCGCTATCAAGGGGCGTTGGATATCGGGCTCAACCAAGATGGCGCGTGGCATATATGCTGACTGGCCGATGAGATGGTGACCACACTGGCCCCGTTCGATCGGTTGCTGGCGTCGCCCCTGCTGCGAACAAGAGAGAGCGCCGCGATCTTCTCACGTCAGTTGGGCTTGCCTGTGGAACTTGCTCCGGACTTTCGTGAACGGCATGTCGGCCTGTTCGAGGGGCTGACGCAGGCAGAGGCGAGAACACGCTATCCCGAACTGCGGGCACGCAACATCACCCGGCGCTGGGCTGAAGCTCCTCCTGGTGGTGAAACCATTGATGAGGTGATAGCCCGGATCTCGCAGGGACTCACGGAACTTGCTTCGACCATGAAAGGAGAGCGGATACTGCTGGTGGCGCACGGTGTGGTCGCCAAGGTGATCCGAGCCCTAACGACCGCCGGATTTGATGACTTCTTCGCGTGGCAGTTGCCCAACGGCGGCATGCTGGTGGTCAATATTGACTCCTTTATATCACCATTGCGATTCAAGCGACCGGTTGGGCAGAGTTAGTTTGTGCGCTGCTTTTTCTACTCTTCGATATCCAGCAACACCAGAATGGCGCTGTCGCCGCCCCATTCGCGGGGAGCCTGATGGAAGGCGCGCACATTGGGGTGCTGGGCCAGCCAGCTGGGAATGCGCTGCTTGAGAATATGTTTGCCGATGCCGTGCATCACCGAGGCGACGTGAATGTTTTCTTTTTGGCAGAGGGTGAGCAGGGCGGCCAGCTCCTGTTTTGCCTGCTGCTGGTTCATGCCGTGCAGATCGAGATAGATCTCCGGCGGATAAATGCCCCGCTTGAGCTTTTTCAGCTCAAATTTTGACACATCTTCCCGCACGTAACGGGTCGGCCCATCATCGTCGAGATGGGGCTGATACTCATCGCTGAAATAGTGGTCAACCCCAAGCTTTTCGCGGGTTTCGCGCAATTCGCGTTTCTGCTTGACCGGGCGTAACTCGGCCCTTATGGTATCTTGCTTGATTTTCCGGGTACCTTTTATCGCATCGCGGAACAGCAGGGTTTCCTCGTCTGTCGGTGAGGGCGTTTTTTTCATCAGATGCTCATGTATTAGGTATGCGTCTTGCCCGTCAGGTAAACGGGGCTCGGGCCGGATATTACTCGACTTGGAGGTGGATTTGGACAAGATATTTATCGATGAGGTGGTTGCCGAGATGCACACCATCCAGGACATGTTGCGTTGGGCCATGAGTCGTTTCAACGACGCCGGGATTTTTTACGGTCATGGAACCGACAACGCCTGGGATGAAGCTGTGCAGCTGGTACTGCCCGCGTTACATCTGCCACCGGATGTAGACCCGGCCATGCGCCACTCCCGTCTCACCAGCAGCGAGCGTCACCGTATCGCCGAGCTGATTATCCGCCGCGTACAGGAGCGGGTACCCGCCGCCTACCTGACCAACAAGGCCTGGTATGCCGGTTGGGAGTTCTACGTGGACGAGCGGGTGCTCATTCCCCGTTCCCCCATTGCCGAGATGGTCGCCAACCGTTTCGCGCCCTTCCTCAAACATGAACCGACCCGGATCATGGACTTGTGCACCGGCTCCGGCTGTATCGCCATCATCATGGCCCACGAGTTCCCGGAAGCGGAAGTGGATGCCATCGACATCAGCGTCGATGCGCTGAACGTGGCCGAGCGCAACATCAACGATCACGGGCTGGAGCAGCAGGTCATTCCGATCCGCTCCGATCTGTTCCGCGATCTGCCGGCGGGCGACAAGTACGATCTCATCGTCTCCAACCCGCCCTATGTGGACTCCGAAGACATGTCGGATCTGCCGGAAGAGTTCCGTCACGAGCCCGAGCTGGCGCTGGCGTCCGGCTCCGATGGTCTCAAGCTGACCAAGCGTCTGCTGGCCCATGCCGCCGATTTCCTCAAGGATAACGGTGTGCTGGTGGTTGAAGTAGGCAACAGCATGATCCATCTGGAAGCCCAGTTCCCCGAGATCCCCTTTACCTGGGTTGAATTCGAAAACGGCGGTCACGGCGTCTTTGTGATGACCCGTGAAGAGCTGGTGCAGTATCAGGATCATTTCGCCATCTACAAGAACTAAGCAGGAGCGCGCATGGCAGGGAACAGTTTTGGTCAACTCTTTCGGGTCACCACCTTTGGCGAGAGCCACGGCCTGGCGCTGGGCGCCGTGGTCGATGGTTGCCCGCCTGGGCTGGAGATCAGCGAAGCGGATCTGCAGGGGGATCTGGATCGGCGCAAGCCCGGCACTTCCCGCTACACCACGCCGCGCCGCGAGCCGGACGAGGTGAAGATCCTCTCCGGGGTGTTCGAGGGCAAGACCACCGGCACCTCCATCGGGCTGCTCATCGAGAATACCGATCAGCGCTCCAAGGATTACTCCGATATCAAGGATCTGTTCCGGCCGGGTCATGCTGACTACACCTACCACCAGAAGTATGGCCAGCGGGACTATCGTGGCGGTGGTCGCTCCTCGGCACGCGAGACCGCGATGCGAGTGGCGGCGGGGGCGATTGCCAAGAAGTACCTGAAACAGGTACATGGCATCGAGATCACCGGTTTTCTCTCCCAGCTCGGCCCCATCAAGGCTGAGGCGTTTGACGCGGCGCAGATTGAGCAGAATCCCTTCTTCTTCCCCGATGCGGGCAAGTTGGAAGAACTGGATCAATACATGCGTGACCTGAAAAAAGAGGGCAACAGTATCGGTGCCAAGGTGCAGGTCATTGCGCGCAATGTGCCGGTGGGCCTGGGTGAGCCGGTGTTTGATCGTCTCGACGCCGACATTGCCCATGCCATGATGGGCATCAATGCGGTGAAAGGGGTGGAGATCGGTGATGGCTTTGCGGTGGTGGAGCAAAAAGGCTCCGAGCATCGCGACGAGATGACCCCGGCGGGCTTTGCCAGCAACCATGCGGGTGGCATTCTGGGCGGCATCTCGTCGGGTCAGGATATTGTGGTGAGCATGGCGCTCAAACCGACTTCCAGCATCACTGTGCCGGGCAAGACCATCAATACCGAAGGTGAGGCAATCGAGATGATCACCAAGGGGCGTCACGATCCCTGTGTCGGCATTCGCGCCGTGCCCATCGCCGAAGCCATGCTGGCGCTGGTGTTGATGGATCACCTGCTGCGCCATCGTGCCCAGAATCAGGGGGTGTTGACCCATACCCCACAGCTGCGTTGATCGCTCTTGCTGCACATCGACTGATCGCACCCTGTTCAGGGTGCTGGTTCGTCAACCAAATCAAAGGCGACCTTCGGGTCGCCTTTGTTCTTATGCTCTGCGGTACTTCTATCACTCGTCGGTTATCAAGAGTGATCAGCGTCCTGCGGATCGGTATCGAGACGGCAGTTGGGGGGAGAGAACTTCCCATGGTGTTTGGGCATAGCGTGAATGGCCTCGTTGACCTTGAGGAGCTGCTCTTCGCTCATGCTGTTTTTGGCAAACATCAGGCTGACCGGCTGGTGGTGCAGCAACAGCTGACAACTGATAAACCCCTCGGCGCCCAATTGGGAGAGCCGATAGCGTGCATATTGCCACTCCATAATGATGCCATCGAGACGGCGGGCCAGCAGCAGTTCGATTAGTCGATCATCGGCATTGTACTCGGTCGCCCCCTTGAGGGCAGGACACTCGTCCATTTGATGAATGGGGCGAGTACCGCGCAGTTTGCCAATTTTGAGCTCCTTGTTGTGGCACAGTTTGGACAAGGTATCGAGCTTTCCCCAGCGATCCTGATGGCCTGGAATCGGGTTATTACTCAACAGCACATAGGCGCTCTGGCGATAGGGTGCAGAGAAGCGGGCATACTTCTGCCGCTCCGGCAGGGGGAGGGCGGCCATCGCCACATCCAGCTGATCGTGCTCCACCAGATGGAGTGCCCGCGCCCAGGGGATCTCACGAAATTTGGGGGCAAAGCCCGCCTGGGTGAGGATCTGGCGAGTCAGGCTGACATCCAGCCCGTCCAGCTCACCCCTGTTGTTGATTTGACTGAAGGGGGGCCAGTGGCTCCAGGCCACGGTCAGGGTCTGACTGGCCTGCAGGGAAGGGGTCAGCAAAAGCAGCAGCAGGCAGAGCTTGGCCTGCCAGTTGCCGTGGGGACGATATTGCGTGCTCATAGCTTAACCTCGTTATTCTGCTTTTTGTTCTCTGCTATCCCGTGCGCCTGCGACCCGCGCATCACGATGGCGGGACAGGTAATAAGTTGTCAGTTAATAGTGTGGTGCGTGCTTCACTGGTCAACGGGATTATTCGGTGGAGAGCAGAGGGCTTTTCTGTGCGTGCTGGGAGGAGCATCACATTTTTCTCGTTTATCCGGCACAACTCCGTTAGACTGCGCCCCTATTCTTTCCCCTTTGCTCTGCTCCCCGGGGAAATCGTTGTGTTCTCAACAGGCCCGAGTCTGGCGAGATGGCATCGGCTCAGCAGAGGAGCCCCATCCCGGATTGTCGGCGCCCCTATCCCTAGCAGGTAACTATGAGTTTTACTTCCCTCGGTCTGGCCGAACCCTTGTTGCGTGCCGTTGCCGAACAAGGCTACGACACCCCGTCTCCCATTCAGCAACAAGCGATCCCCGCCGTTCTGGCTGGCCGCGATCTGATGGCGGCGGCCCAAACAGGGACCGGCAAGACCGCAGGCTTTACCCTGCCGATGCTGCAACGTCTGATGGAGAGCAAGCGCAAGGTCTCTCCGAACCGCGTCCGTGCGCTGGTACTGACCCCGACGCGCGAGCTGGCCGCCCAGGTGGGCGAGAGCGTGCGCAACTATGGCAAGCATCTGCCCCTGCGCAGCCACGTGGTATTCGGTGGCGTGAGCATCAACCCGCAGATGATGGCGACTCGCCGTGGTCTGGACGTGCTGGTGGCCTGTCCTGGCCGTCTGATCGATCTCTACAACCAGAATGCCGTCAAGTTTGACGAAGTGGAGATCCTGGTACTGGACGAAGCGGATCGCATGCTCGACATGGGCTTTATCCGCGACATCCGCCGCATCCTGACCCTGCTGCCGAAGAAGCGCCAGAACCTGCTCTTCTCCGCCACCTTCGCCGATGAAATTCGCGAGCTGGCCACTGGCCTGCTGGAC
The DNA here is from genome assembly GCF_049174415.1 of Aeromonas sp. 601039. Taxonomy (NCBI): domain Bacteria; kingdom Pseudomonadati; phylum Pseudomonadota; class Gammaproteobacteria; order Aeromonadales; family Aeromonadaceae; genus Aeromonas; species Aeromonas sp. 601039. The sequence goes on along the minus strand of NZ_JAAKTL010000002.1, from coordinate 189,303 downwards.
AACCCGGCTGTCATTGAAGTTGCCCCGCGCAACAGTACCGCCGAGCGTATCGAGCAGCTGGTGCACCCGTGCGACAAGGCCAACAAGATTGCCCTGCTGAGCCACCTGATCTCCAGCAACAACTGGCAGCAGGTGCTGGTCTTTACCCGTACCAAGCACATCGCCAACCGCGTTGCCGAGAAGCTTGAAAAAGACGGCATCAGTGCTGCCGCCATTCACGGCAACAAGAGCCAGGGCGCCCGTACCCGCGCGCTGGCCGGTTTCAAGGATGGCAGTGTGCGCGTGATGGTGGCGACCGACATCGCGGCCCGTGGCCTCGATATCGACAAGCTGCCGCAGGTAGTGAACTTCGAGCTGCCGAACGTGGCGGAAGATTACGTGCACCGTATCGGTCGTACCGGTCGTGCCGGCGCGGCCGGTCACGCCATCTCCCTGGTTGCGGCCGATGAAGGCAAACTGATCAAAGCCATCGAGCGTCTGACCAAGCAGAACATCCCCTGCGAGCAGGTGGCTGGTTTTGAAGCGTCCCGCGAGACCCTCGACAACATCGCCCGTGGTATCGGCGCGCCGCTGCGCAAAGAGCCCCGTGATCCGAGCGAGCAGCGCCGTGCGCCGCGTCCGCAAGGTCAAGGCCAGCGTCAGGGTGCCGCTCGCTCCGGCAACGGCGGCAAGCCCAAGCCCCAGGGGGGTCAGCGTCCGGCTGATGGCGCCGCCAAGCCGGCTCAGGCCCGTCGCCCCCGTCGCGCCAGCCATAACCAGTAAGGGCAAGGAGAGCCACTCTCCCACCCTGATCGGTTAAACGAAAAGCCCTGCCATATCGGCAGGGCTTTTCTATTTCTGCTTCTGCGGCTCCGCGTTTGGCTGACCTGCTCTGGTCAGGAGAGCAGGGCGGTGATCAGGAGACAGGCCGCACTCAGCAAAATGACGGTGAAAGTCAGCCCCATTCCCACTATTCGATAGCGGAAATTCTCCGGCGTGCGGCTCATGCCGAAGGCGTGACAGAGGCGACCAAGCAACAGGGCACTCCCTAGCAGATGAACCAGCCAGGGGGCATGGCTGCCGGTTTCGACGAAATAGATGAGCAGCAGGGCGAGGGGGACATACTCGGCAAAGTTGGCGTGTACCCGCATGGCGCGCAACATGGCGGGGTCATCCCCATGCCCCAGCGCCACCTTGCGGCTATGGCGGGTGCGAATGGTACGAATGCTCAGCAACACAAACAACAGGGCGAGCAGGGCCGCGTAAACAGGCAGTATGGTCATGGTATCTGGCTCCTTGTGTGATGATAACGAGTGGCTGGTGTTCAGAGACGCGATATTGCTCGGCATCTCAATGGCTTGCCTTGAGGGTAGCAGCAAACTGCCTTAGCACGACCGTCATCCACTCACTCGCCATCTGCCAAGCGCAGGCGCAAACAAACAGCCCTGCCGAAGTGGCAGGGCTGTATTTTGACCGTGTTGATGGTGGGCTGCGCCCCGTCATTACCCCTCGTAAGGGAGGGAGGAGTGGTGCAGCACGATGCGCACCTTGCCATCATCCCCCTTCTTGAAACCCCAGGTCTTGTCGACAGTGGTCTCCTTGTTATCTCGATCTACCAGATGTACCTTGCCCATGGTCAGCGCCATGTCGCCGTTGATATAGACGGCGGCATTGTCATAGCGATAGCTCTGCCAGTTTTTCAGGGCGAACCCTTTGTCGGTGGGGTAGGCGCTGTTGTTGCCGACAAAGTAGGCCAGCGCCCCCTCGCGGTTGGTGCGGAAGGTCTGCTCGCCACCGGCAAGAGTGGGTTTGAACAGCACCGGCCCCTGCTGGTAGCCATAAGCGCTGTCGAGCACCGACTCGGCAGTCGCCTTGGCGCGCTCAATCCCACCGGCGCGATAGTCATCGCTGATCTTGATAAGCGCCGTGCCCCAACTATCCTGCGCGGCCTTGATCTCCGCCTCGGTAATATTGTTGTTGGCGATTTCGGCGGCGCTAAGTGCGCCGCTGGCGGCAAGCAGGATGAGGGCAAGGGTGCTCTTCTTGAGGTGCAACATCATTGTTTTCAAACTCCTGAACGCGATAAACGAGCGGGCAGTGTAGCGAAGGGGCATGAACGGTTTTTGAACTGATTATTCAGGGTCGGGTAGTAAAAAGGTCGGTATATAGCTGAAGGTTTGGGGGGGGCATGGCTGATGGAGGGGTTAAGAGCTGGTGTTAATGTGCTTGCATATTCTCATTCGCTCCACAGCTGATTATTATCAAAAGACTGAACGAAACCAGCATGACAAATAACTTTTCACTCACTAAGCTGATATGCGTTTGATATAATCCCAGTCAAAATATAATGATGTTGAGACTCGGTAAATTACAAATAGATAACATTATTATTGGTTGCTATGAGGTATTGTTGGCGTTTTTGTGATATGAAGTTTTTGATAGCAAATCAATCATAACGAGAAAAATGGAACCATCTTGGCTTTCCAATATTTAGTGGGTATTAAATGGTATTTTTAACTAACTTTAAAAATTGGAGATTGGGTAAATGGCTTGGGAAGATACACCACCTGAAATTTTGCGACTCGCAACATTCTTGAATGATTTTTATAAAGAGTCTGATAGAGGGGCTGTGTTGATGGCAGGCTCTATTCTTGATGAGGTGCTCGCGGGTATGATTTCTGCCTTTCTTATAGACTCTACAGAAAGTAAAAAATTACTTGAAGGATTTAATGCTCCTTTAGGTACATTTAGTTCTCGCATTCTGGCCGCGTATTCACTTGGACTAATAGAAGAACAAGAGTTTTCTGAAGTTGAGGCAATACGGAAAATTCGAAATATGTATGGACATGCTTGGAATGGCATTGATTTTAATCATCCTAAGGTAATGGCCCAGCTTGAAAAGTTACCTTTTAGTGATGAGACCGCTCGTGTGCGACTAAATCATACCGTAGCTAATTTATTGGGTGATTGGTTATGGCGAGAAAGTTACATCATAGAAGAGAAAAGGAAGATGCGTACTTGGCCAAATAAATCCGGTTTTGGACGTCACCATTCGAAAAAATGAATTAAATGGAGTTAGTTGAGTGTAAAAAGCCCCGCCAATCAGATTGGCGGGGCTTGGCTATTTGGGGCATTCAGTATCGGGGATTACAGCGCTGGCAACATTCCAAGGCTGACGCTGATCTGTACGCCAACAATCAGCACGCCCATGGCGGCGGCCACTCCCAGCGCCACTACGCCACCCGGGGCGCGGTAGTGATGGGCAGGCGCCTGCTTGCGGCTCTGCCATACCAGCGCCACCGGCAGCAGTACCGCGAGGATCGCCAGCGCAATGGCAGCGTAGCCGAGGGCCATGATAAAGCCCTGCGGGAAGTAGAGGGCAAACAGCAATGGCGGCACAAAGGTGATAAGGCCAGTCTGGGTGCGGCCCTGCCAGTTGTCCTTGCGGCGGGTCACCTTGGCCATAAAGTCAAACAGTCCCAGCGTTACCCCGAGGAAGGAGGTGGCGAGCGCCAGGTCGGCAAACAAGTGCATCGCCTGATTAAACACAGGCCAGCTCACCAGTTTGCCGACGTTTGCCAGCAGGCTGTCCAGCGCACCACCGGTTTGCAGCAGGGCTTGTTGGCCGAGCAAACCAAGGATCGCTACCTGCCACAGCACGTAGAGGATCAGTGGCAGGGCTGAGCCCCAGACAAAGACCCGACGCAGCTGTTTTGGGCAGTCACCGAGGTAGAGCATCACGCTCGGAATGGAGCCGTGAAAGCCAAACGAGGTGAAGATGACCGGCAGGCCCGCCAGCAACAGGCCCTGACCCAGCGGCATCGAGAGCAGATGCTGCCCTTCGGTGCGGGGCAGCAGCAACGCCAGCACCACCACCATGATCACCAGTTTGACGGTGAACATCAGTCGGTTGAGGTAATCCACCGAGCGGGTGCCGACACAGACCATGCCACCAAACAGCAGGGTAAAGGCCCAGGCGGCCTGCTCCTGGCTCAGGGTGATGCCGGCATCGGCCAGCGCCTGTGCCAGCAGGCTGCTGCCGCCGCTGATGTAGGCGGAGGCCAGCGAGTAGAACAGCATCAGGATACAGAAGGAGGCGATACGCTTGCCCCAGGGGCCGAGCAGATGGTCCGCCAGCTGGTGCAGGTACCATTTGCCGGTGTTTAGGCTTGCCTCTACTTGCAGCATGGCGGTAAAGGCCATCAGGGCCCAGAGGCCGACCATCAACATCAGGGTGGCGGGGCCGCCGAGGGAGGAGGAGGCCAGCGGCAGGGCCAGCATGCCGGCACCTATGGTGGTGCCGGCAATCAACAGGGTACAACCCAGAGTTTTGGTATTCATGTTATCCATCCGAACATAGCGGTATCAGTGCAAACAGGCGATGTCAGCAGTGACGTCAACAAGAGGGGGCCGATTGGCGTTATCAGAAGGTGCCTCCGGTGATTGGGCCGGAGGCTAGCAATATCGGAACGGGAACATCTGTACCTAAAACCTGTCAGTTGTAAAAGATGGTTGCCACGTTAGCGGATCAAAATAGCGGAAACAACCCCCTTTATACGGATCTTGTGCTGGCTTGTGCCAACAAGTGGAAATAAATGATGACAGCGGTAGCTGATTGCAGAAAAAAGCACCGAAAAAATGATTGGCAGGGGCTCATTGATACAGGTCAGCCAAGTGGTTGCAGCACGGATGGGGGAGTGCCTTGTCGTGGCGTTGGCGTTTAGTTGCGGGGTGAAAGGAGTGTGGAGGCCGGTTGTTTAGTCGGCCAGACGGTAGAGAAAGCAAAGCGGGCGGGTAGGGTTGTGGGGGAAAACAATAAAGCTGCCGATGCCGGCAGCCTTATTGTCATCTGTTCGTTTTACCCACCCATTGACAGCAAATCGGGTCTGCTTCGAGCAGGTTAGCGGCGGCGCTTGAGGGTGCGGCTCACATAGTGCAGCCCGCTCTGGTATTTGCCGTTCACCGCCTTGAGCGCCAGATCCAGCGCCTGGCTCGCCAGCGCGTCGTGCTGCTGGGGCAGGGAGTTGATGCCAAAAGGGAGGAAGTCGAGCAGGCGATCGTCCCCGAAGGTGGCCATGGCGAGCTGGCTCATATCGATCTCTTGCTCCAACAGGTAGTCGAGTACTCCCTCCATCAGGATATAGGAGGTGGTGATCAGCGCTTCGGGCAACTGGCCCAGCTGCTGGTGCAGGTCTTTGATCAGGCGATACCCCTCAAGGCGGGAGAAGTGATCTCCCTCGCACAGGTGGCGAGCCGCGCTGTGACTGGCGACCGCCTGCTCGAAACCGGCTTTTCGCTCCTTGCTGATCGTGAGTGCTGGCAGCGCGGTGATCAAGGCGATATGGCGCAGAGTCGGGGTGAGCAGGGAGCTGGTGAGATCAAAGCTCGCTTTCTCGTTTTCACTGGCGACGGTGACGAACTTGTCGGCTGCCATCGCCCGGTCGATGGCGAGGATTTGGCTGCCTTGCGCCTGCAATTTGCCGTAGAAGGGGTCGTCCGGTGGCAGGCAACTGGCCACCAGCAGGGCGTCTACATGGCGGCTCACCAGCATCTGGGCCAGCTCTTTTTCGGTGGAGGGATCATCCTCCGAGCAGACGATGAGCAGCTGATAGCCCTGCGCCCGGGCACCCTGTTCCAGCCGTTTGGCCAGCTTGGCGTAACTGGCGTTTTCAAGGTCGGGCAGGATAAAGCCGAGGGTCTTGGTCTGGCCGCCGCGCAGGGAGGCGGCGCGGCTGTCCGGCTGATAGTTATGGGCGGTGACAACGGCCATCACCTTGTCGCGGGTGGCCTGACTGATGCGGTATTGATCGGCCTTGCCATTGATCACATAGCTTGCCGTGGTGCGCGAGACACCGGCGAGGGCGGCGATTTCATCCAGTTTCATCATATTGGCTCTGTTTGAGTTGCAAGGCCCACGGTCACTGCCGGGTGAGGGCACCGAAAAGTGTGCGCGGGATCATATCATTGAAAAGCACTCTTTGTGGGTACTTGATCAATTCGCTGAAACGATTCAGTCTGAGTGTAAGTGAAACGATTCAGCCTGTCAGCAACGAAGAGACCCAGTGGCCTGAAAATCAGGCTCCGATCACAGTCAACCGTGTTCGGGTCTATTGTCAGCTGGCGAGTTATCCGAATGTTCAATTGTGACGTACCGGCGCGGCCGGAACCTGATGGAGAGTCTCTATGTTGAAGTTGGCGCGAGAGCAGATCTTGCTGGGACAGTCGGTGGCAACCAAGTCGGACGCCATTGCCCTGCTGGCAGGCAAACTGACCGAAGCCGGTCTGGTGGAAGCGGGCTATGTGGATGGGATGCTGGCCCGTGAAGCGCAGCATGCCACCTATCTTGGCAGCGGCATCGCCATTCCCCACGGTACCACCGACACCCGTCATCTGGTGAAGAGCACCGGCGTCATGGTGGCCCAGTTCCCCAATGGTATCGAGTGGGATGAGGGGCAGATCGCCTACGTTGCCATCGGTATCGCTGCCAAGTCAGACGAGCATCTGGGCATCTTGCGCCAGCTCACCCACGTGTTGGGTGACGAGCAGGCGGCAGCCCAGCTCAAAGAGGCCACCGACGCCGACACCATCATCAATATCCTGACCGGCGCCACTGCCGCCAAAGAGGTGCAATACCTGACCCTGGCCGACTTCCCGGCCGATGATCGCGACCAACTGCTGCTGGGAGCCGCTGCCCGCGCCAAGTCCGCCGGTTGGGGTGATGCCGCCATGGTGAGCGCCCTGCTGGCAAGCGACCCTGCCTATCTGGGCGAGGGCGTCTGGCTGGCCCGCGCGCAAGCAGCCCAGACCGGCTGGGTGCTGGCAACGCCCAGCAGCGAACTTCGCGCAGGGGATCTGCCGGTCAGCGCCATGCTACTGCTGTGCGCCGCAGATAGCGGCCATCTGCCGCAACTGGAGAATCTGGCCAAACTGGCGGCCGCTGGTCAGCTGGCAATGCTGGCGGGTGGCGAGGGGCTTGCCATGTTGCAGGCAGGGCCAGCGAGCGGTCTTAGTGAAACCTTCACCATCATCAACCCTCACGGCCTGCACGCCCGTCCGGGCGCCATGCTGGTCAAGGTGGCCAAAGAGTTTGAATCAGATATCCGGGTTGCCAATCTGGATGGTAGCGGCGAAGCGGTTTCCGCCAAGAGCCTGATGAAAGTGATCGGTCTTGGGGTCAAATGCGGGCACCGTCTGGCGTTTCGCGCCGAAGGGGCTGATGCCGAAGCGGCTCTCAAGGGGATCGGTGAGGCGATCGCCGCTGGTCTCGGCGAGGGGGCGCATTGATGAAGATTGTCACCATTACCCTCAACCCCGCCCTGGATCTCACCACTCGTTTGGACGCGATGAGCCTTGGCGAGGTCAATCTGGTGAGCGAGGCCAACCTGCGTGCGGCGGGCAAGGGGATCAACGTCGCCATGGTGCTCAAGGATTTGGGCCGCGAGGTAGGCGTCACCGGCTGGCTGGGCGCTGACAATGAACAGAGCTTTGTCTCCCTGTTTGCAGAGCGGGCGCTGGATGATCACTTTGTCCGTGTTGCGGGCAGCACCCGTATCAACGTCAAGATCTCCGAGCAATCCGGTCGGGTCACCGATCTCAACCTGCCGGGGCTCACCATTGAGCAAGGGGAGGTGAGCGCGCTGGAGCAGGCCATCGACGAGTTGGCTGCGCATGCTGAGTGGTTCGTGCTGGCGGGCAGCCTGCCCAAAGGGGTGGCCCCCGATTACTGCGCCCATCTGATCCGCCTGCTCAAGGCCAAGGGCAAGCAGGTGATCTTTGATTGCAGCGGCGCGGCGTTAAGCGAAGGGATCAAGGCGGCGCCGACCCTGGTCAAACCCAATCTGGAGGAGCTGAGCCAGTGGGCAGGCCGCCCCATCAAGACCCTGAGCGAGCAGGCCGAGTGTGCCCGCGCGCTGCAGGCCAGCGGGATCCCCAACGTGGTGATCTCCAACGGCGCTAATGGCCTCATCTGGTTTGCCCCGGATGCCGTCTGGCAGGCCATTCCGCCGCGGATGCAGGTGGTCAGCACCGTGGGTGCTGGCGATTCGCTGGTGGCCGGTCTCGCCCATGGTCTCAGCCTTGGTTGGACGCCGGAGCAGACCCTGCGGCTGGCCACCGCCGTCTCGGCGCTGGCGGTCAGCCAGGTCGCGGTCGGCTTTGACGATATCAATGTGCTCAACCCCTTGCTTGAACAGGTGCGCGTAGAGCGTCTGGATGCGCTGGCACCGGTTCAATGCCATACCCCCTCAATGGAAAACTCAGGAGATGCCCAATGAAAGCAATCTTGGTTACGGCTTGCCCGGCGGGCATTGCCACCAGCTTTCTCGCTGCAAAACGGATAGAACAGCAGGCCAAACTGGCTGGCTGGGAACTCACCCTCGACGTCGGCTCCAGCGTGCAACCCCGTCAGGTGCCGAATAAGGAGCAGATTGCCGCCGCCGATCTGGTGCTGGTCGTCGCCAGCGCTCCGGTGGATCTCGCTGCATATGATGGCAAGCAGGTCTATCAGGGCAGCATGGATCTCGCCCTGCAGGATCCGGCCGCCTTGCTGGAAGCCGCCAGCAGCGGCGCCAGTGTTTATCGTCATCAAGCCGACTCCGCCGTTGCCAATGCTGCCGCCAAACCGGCCGCCGCAGGCAAGCGCATCGTGGCGGTGACCGCCTGCCCGACCGGGGTGGCCCACACCTTTATGTCGGCAGAAGCGCTGGAGACCATGGCCAAACAGCTGGGTTATCAGATCCGCGTCGAGACTCAAGGCTCGGTCGGTGCCCAGAATGCCCTGACTGCCGAGGAGATTGCATCCGCCGATCTGGTGTTCCTCGCCACCGATATCGAGGTGGACATGGCCCGTTTCGACGGCAAGCCGGTCTATCGCACCAGTACCGGTGCGGCGCTCAAGAAAACCCGTGCCGAGCTCGACAAGGCGTGGAACGAGGCGAAAACCTATCGCCACAGCGGCGCCAGCCAGCCCAAGAAAGAGGAAAAAGCAGGCCCCTACAAGCACCTGCTGACCGGTGTCTCCTTCATGCTGCCGATGGTGGTGGCGGGTGGCCTTATCATCGCGCTCTCGTTCGTGTTCGGTATTGAGGCGTTCAAGGTGGAAGGCACTCTGGCCGCCGCCCTGATGAAGATCGGTGGTGGCTCCGCCTTTGCCCTGATGATCCCGGTGCTGGCCGGTTACATTGCCTACTCCATCGCTGATCGTCCGGGTCTCGCTCCCGGCATGATCGGCGGCATGCTGGCAAGCTCCTTGGGCGCCGGTTTCCTTGGCGGCATCGTGGCCGGTTTCCTGGCCGGTTACAGCGCCAAGTACCTGAGCGACAAGGTGCGCCTGCCGGTGACCCTGGAAGCGCTCAAGCCCATCCTGATCATTCCGCTCTTTGCCAGCCTGTTTACCGGTCTGGTGATGATCTACGTCGTGGGTGGCCCGGTGGCCGGCATCATGAATGCCATGACCACCTTCCTCAACAACATGGGCTCTGCCAACGCAGTGCTGCTGGGTGTCATCATCGGCGCCATGATGTGCTTCGACATGGGGGGCCCGGTCAACAAGGCGGCCTACGCCTTCGGGGTTGGCCTGCTGGCCTCCAAAACCTACGCCCCGATGGCTGCGGTGATGGCCGCCGGTATGGTGCCGGCGCTGGGGATGGGGATCGCCACCTTCCTGGCCCGCACCAAGTTCATCAAGGCGGAGCAGGAAGCGGGCAAAGCCTCCTTCGTGCTGGGTCTGTGCTTTATCTCCGAGGGGGCTATCCCGTTTGCCGCCAAGGATCCGATGCGGGTCATCCCGGCCTGTATGGTGGGCGGCGCCCTGACCGGTGCGCTCTCCATGCTGTTCGGCTGCGAACTGATGGCACCCCACGGCGGTCTGTTCGTGCTGTTCATCCCGCACGCCATCAGCAACGTCATGATGTATATCGTTGCCATTGCCGCAGGCTCGCTGCTGACCGGTGTCTCCTACGCCATGCTCAAACGCGGCGAAGAGCAGGCCAAGCTGGCCACGGCATAAGCCTCGCCACCCGGCAAGACGTCATAACCAAGAGCGGCCTGTGGGCCGCTTTTTGTTTTGTCGGGAGGATAGGTAACCTGTGAGGGGAAGATAGGGAGTGGTTAAAACTCCCAGCCTTGTTGTTCTGGCAACTGGGGTTGCGCTCCTTCCAGCGCTTTGCGCCGCGCAGCCTCAACCCGCGCCTTGCGGGCGCGACACAGACGCATTACATCCTGTTGCTGGGCCGGGCTCATTTTCTGCCAGTTGAAACGCTCCTCGCGATTGCGCAGGCATCCTTTGCAATAGCCCTTGTTGTTCACCTCGCAGACCCCGATACAGGGGCTCTGCAACGGGAATATTTCGAGCTGTTCCATCCATTACCTCGCATATCCTGTCACCTTGTTATAACCCAGCATCCTCCCTTTGGAGAAATCTCTCTTCAAGTGATTGATGTCGTTTGCTTTCCCCCTGCAAATTTGGCATCTTGCCGCCGAGCAGGACTCTTGGTGTTAAATGAGGACATATGAACAAACACGGATTCTGGCTGACCGCGATAGTGCTGGGGTTGGCCGGGTGTGCGGGTAACTCTGACAAAGCAGAGGTGCCAAAAAAACAGACTGATGACAGATGTTTTCTCAACTGCGAGGTGCCGGAAAATCTGGGCAAGCAGTATCTGGACGGTACCTTGCCGGGGGATCTGGTGCGGGTCGAGCGGGTCAACAGTCGTGCCAGTGCCGATTACAGCAAGTTTGGCCCCCAGAGTCGCATTGTCATGCAGCGTTCAGGGCGGATGGCGAGCCGTTATGGCGAGCTCTATCACCAGCTCTCCCGCTGGGTGGCGGGCGGCGGCAATCCTGCCGACATCACCCGTTACGGTATCAGCCTGGCTCAGCTGGGCGGCGCCGATCGCATGGGTAACGTGCTCTTTACCGGCTACTACTCGCCGGTGCTGGAGGTGCGTCACCGCCCGGATGCCGAGTATAAGTACCCCATCTATGCCATGCCCAACTGCGGCAGCCGTTGTCCGACCCGGGCACAGATCCACCAGGGCGCCCTTGCCAACCGCGGGTTGGAGTTGGGTTACAGCAAATCCCTTATCGACAACTTCCTGATGGACGTGCAGGGATCGGGCTTTGTTCACTACGGTGACGACGATAGGCTGCAATATCTGGGTTACAGCGGCAAGAACGGCCACGGCTATGTGAGCATTGGCCGGGTGCTGATCGACCGCGGTGAAGTGCCCAAGGAGCAGATGTCGATGAAGGCCATCAAGGAGTGGGCCAACCAGCAACCTGAGCACAGGGTCAAGGAGCTGGTAGAGCAGAACCCCTCCTATGTCTTCTTCGAGCGTCGCCCGACTAATGATGTGATCGGTGCCGCCGGTATCCCGCTGCTGCCGCTGGCGGCCGTCGCTGCCGACAAGACCCTGCTGCCGATGGGTACCCCGATCCTGGCCGAAGTTCCCCTGCTCGATAAAGAGGGCAACTGGACCGGCAAGCACCAGCTGCGCTTGTTGATTGCGCTGGATGTGGGCGGGGCGGTGAAGAAGGGTCACCTCGATCTCTACCACGGCATGGGTGAGAAGGCAGGTGTCGCGGCCGGTCACTACAAGCACTTTGGCCGTGTCTGGAAGCTGGGCCTGCACCACGGGCCGACTGCTGCTCCCTGGTTGTAATACTCTGAGGGTTTGGGCGTCTGTCATCGGGCGCTCGAGCAAAGATGAAGAGACAAAAAAGCCGCCGGATTGCTCCGGCGGCTTTCTATTTTGTGCGAGTTGCCAGTCTGTGGCTGCGTCAGCTCTTCTGGATATCCAGCTTGATGGCGCCGACCGGTGTGCAGCAGCAGGGGAGGCACTCCCCCTGGGCGACAAATGCCAGCGGCACATTGGGGTAGTGCACCTTGCCAGCCATCAGCGGAGTGCGGCAGGCGCCGCAATAGCCGCTGCGACACTGGAACTCCACATGATGACCATGGCGCTCCAGGGTCTCCAACACACTTTCGCCGGGATGGGCGTGCAGCACGGCACCATCCCGGGTATGTACCCGTGGTGCCACGACCGCCTGCTGTTCGGCAGCAGCGTGCGGGGCAGGGGTCAGCGTGTTGGTGGCGTCACTCACAGCTCGAAATCACCCAGGTCATCGGCATTTACTTCGCTGTCGATCTGACCCACCAGATAGGAGCTGACCTCCACCTCTTGCGGGGCGACCTGCACGTTATCGGACGACAGCCAGGTGTTGATCCAGGGGATCGGGTTTTGCTTGGTGCCGGCAAAGGCTGGCTGCAGGCCGACCGCGGCCATCCGCAGGTTTGTGATGTACTCGACATACTGGCAGAGGATGTCTTTGTTCAGGCCGATCATGGAGCCGCCCTGGAACAGGTACTCGGCCCACTCTTTCTCTTGAATGGCGGCCTCTTTGAACAGGTCGAAACAGGCTTGCTCGCACTCCAGCGCGATCTCGGCCATCTCCGGGTCGTCCTGACCGCTGCGCATCAGATTCAGCATGTGCTGGGTGCCGGTCAGGTGCAGCGCTTCATCGCGGGCGATCATCTTGATGATCTTGGCGTTGCCTTCCATCAGTTCGCGCTCGGCGAAGGCAAAGGAGCAGGCGAAGCTGACGTAGAAGCGGATCGCTTCCAGCGCGTTGACGCTCATTAGGCAGAGATAGAGCTTCTTCTTGAGCTCGCGCAATGTGATGGTCACTTCGCGGCCCGCGACGGTGTGGGTACCTTCACCGTGCAGGTTGTAGAGGGCGGTCGCTTCGATCAGGTCGTCGTAGAAGTGGCTGATGGAGCCGGCGCGCTTCAGGATCTGCTCGTTGGTCACGATGTCGTCGAACACCTGGGCGGGGGTGTTGACGATATTGCGGATGATATGGGTGTAGGAGCGAGAGTGGATGGTCTCCGAGAACGCCCAGGTCTCAATCCAGGTTTCCAGCTCCGGAATGGAGACTAGCGGCAGCAGTGCCACGTTGGGGCTGCGCCCCTGAATGGAGTCCAGCAGGGTCTGGTACTTCAGGTTGGAGATGAAGATGTGCTGCTCGTGGGGGGGCAGGGCCTGATAGTCGATGCGATCACGGGAGACATCCACCTCTTCCGGGCGCCAGAAGAAGGAGAGTTGCTTTTCGATCAGCCGCTCGAACACTTCGTGCTTTTGCTGGTCATAACGGGCTACGTTGACCGATTGGCCAAAAAACATCGGCTCTTTGAGCTGGTCGTTTTGGGTTTGGCAGAAAGTTGAATAGGCCATGGTTACCAGAATGTCTGTATGGAGAAAACAGGAGAGCGGGAGCTTGTCGCTCCCGCCCGGTTATCAGATCTTGCCGTGACTTAGATTTTGCAAGCCCCGCCAGCACAACCGTCATCTTGCAGGTCGGTCTGGGTGTCGTCTGCACCATCACGGGTGTTGTGATAGTAGAGGGTCTTGAGGCCGTATTTGTAGGCGGTCAGCAAGTCCTTCAGCAGCTGCTTCATCGGCACCTTGTTGCCTTCGAAACGGGCCGGATCGTAGTTGGTGTTGGCGGAGATCGCCTGATCCACAAACTTCTGCATGATACCGACCAGCTGCAGGTAGCCGTCAACGCTCGGTTGCTTCCAGAGCAGTTCGTATTGATCTTTCAGGCGATCATACTCGGGCACTACCTGTTTGAGAATGCCGTCTTTGGACGCCTTGACCGAGACCAAACCGCGCGGCGGCTCGATACCGTTGGTGGCGTTGGAGATCTGGCTGGAGGTCTCGCTCGGCATCAGGGCGGTCAGGGTGGAGTTGCGCAGACCCACGGATTTGATCTCTTCGCGCAGGCTTTCCCAATCCAGATGCAGCGGCTCGTTGCACAGCGCATCCAGATCCTTCTTGTAGGTGTCGATCGGCAGAATGCCCTGGGCATAGGTGGTCTCGCCAAACAGCGGGCAGGGGCCGAATTCGCGGGCCAGCTGCACGGAGGCTTTCAGCAGGTAGTACTGGATCGCCTCGAAGGTGCGGTGAGTCAGCGCCAGACCGGAGCCGTCGGAGTAACGGGCACCGTTCTTGGCCAGGTAGTAGGCGTAGTTGATGACGCCGATACCCAGAGTACGGCGACCCATGCTGCCACGCTTGGCGGCGGCAATCGGGTAGTCCTGATAGTCGAGCAGGGCATCGAGGGCGCGCACGGCCAGATCCGCCATCTCTTCCAGATCTTCCAGTTTGTCGATGGCACCCAGGTTGAAGGCAGAGAGGGTGCACAGAGCGATCTCGCCGTTCTCGTCGTCGATGTTGTTGAGCGGCTTGGTCGGCAGCGCAATCTCGAGGCAGAGGTTGGACTGGCGTACCGGCGCCACGCTCGGGTCGAACGGGCTGTGGGTGTTGCAGTGATCCACGTTCTGGATGTAGATGCGACCGGTACCGGCACGCTCTTGCATCATCAAGGAGAAGAGGTCTACCGCTTTCAGGGTCTTCTTGCGAATGGCCGGATCCTGCTCGTACTTGACGTAGAGCTCTTCGAACTTGTCCTGATCGGCGAAGAAGGCGTCGTACAGACCCGGCGCATCGGACGGGGAGAACAGTGTGATGTCACCGCCCTTGATGAGGCGCTGGTACATCAGCTTGTTGATCTGCACGCCGTAGTCCATGTGACGAACACGGTTCTCTTCCACGCCGCGGTTGTTCTTCAGCACCAGCAGGCTTTCCACTTCGGTGTGCCACAGCGGGTAGAACAGGGTGGCCGCACCGCCGCGCACGCCGCCCTGGGAGCAGCACTTCACGGCAGTCTGGAAGTATTTGTAGAAGGGTATGCAACCGGTGTGGAACGCTTCGCCACCACGGATGGGGCTGCCAAGACCGCGGATGCGACCGGCGTTGATGCCGATACCGGCGCGCTGGGAAACGTAACGCACGATGGAGCTGGCGGTGGCGTTGATGGAGTCCAGGCTGTCGTCGCACTCGATCAGTACGCAGGAGCTGAACTGACGGGTCGGGGTGCGCACGCCGCTCATGATCGGGGTCGGCAGGGAGATCTTGAAGGTCGAGACCGCATCATAGAAGCGCTTGATGTAGTCCAGACGGGTATCCTTCGGATACTTGGAGAAGAGGCAGGCCGCTACCAGAATGTAGAGGAACTGCGGGCTCTCGTAGATCTCGCCGGTGACGCGGTTTTGTACCAGATACTTGCCTTCCAGCTGCTTGACCGCCGCGTAGGAGAAGTTCATGTCGCGCCAGTGATCCATGTGCGCGTTCAGCTCTTCGAATTCGGCCTGGGTGTAGTCTTCCAGCAGGTGTTTGTCGTACTTGCCCATGTCGACCAGACGAGCCACGTGCTGGTAGAGGTGGGGCGGTTCGAACTGGCCGTAGGCCTTCTTGCGCAGGTGGAAGATGGCCAGACGGGCTGCCATGTACTGGTAGTCCGGGGTCTGCTCGGAGATGAGGTCAGCCGTCGCCTTGATGATGGTTTCGTGAATGTCGGCGGTACGGATACCGTCATAGAACTGGATGTGGGACTTGAGCTCTACCTGGGAGACCGACACGTTGTCGAGCCCTTCGGCGGCCCAGTCCAGCACGCGGTGAATTTTATCCAGATCGATGGGTTCTTTGTGTCCGTTACGCTTCGTCACAAACAAGTTCATTGGCTGATGACCTTCAGTTGATTCCCGAAAAACCATCGCACAATGACACCACCCCTGGCCCCAGCGATGTGCAGGTATTGGGTAGAGATTGTGCGATGAATCACAAGATGTAGTGTTATTTTAAGTTCGAGCTACAAGATAGTGAGGTCAGCCCGCCATTGCAATGTGTGGATAAGTGACGAGCTGTGGATAAATTGTGAGTCTTGCCCCATCAGTTAGTGACCGCTCACAGTGAGCGGGTTTTCATTCGTCCGCTCCGCTAAATGCAAGTCTCCCGATCGAAGATGGAAAATTTAAATAACTTTTTTTGCTTGCGAAACGGGGGGCTTTTTACTAGCAAACGGCGGCTGATTATCCCTTATGCAACAAGGGTCAAAAGCTGTCCAGTTGTCGCAGCCGCGGGCTCAGCGTGGCAAGGGCTTTGCATCAGATGAGGGTGGTTTGTGGCCGCTTTGTGACGGCTGCGAGCTTGTCAAATGGGTATCTAACAGGCAGAAAGCTGCCTTTATTATCCATGAATAGACGAGTGATGGTGGCGCAGGTCGCGGAAGCGTAAAGGAAGAGATGCAAGGGGCGGAGAGTCTCTTCGCCCCGTTATCGCATATCAGCCGGTAAGGCTGCGCGTTACGCATTGGCCGTCAACTCATAGCGCAGCCAGTGGTGCAGGGCCTGCACGGTATCAAAGTGCAGATCGGCGCCCCACTGGGCGGGATCTTCCTCATCATTGAGATAGCCCCAGCCAGCGACCGCGGTGCGCATGCCAGCATTGCGGCCTGCTTCGATATCCCGCACATGATCCCCCACATAGAGGCAGTGAGCCGCCTCGACCCCCAGCTTCTCGCAGGCAAAGAACATGGGGGCGGGGTCGGGCTTGCGTACCGGCAGGGTATCGGCGCTGACAGTGACGCCGCAGCTGGCAAGCTCTGGCAGGGCTGCCAGCAGTGGCTCGGTGAGAAAGCCCGGCTTGTTGGTGACGATACCCCAAGGTAGCTGTTTCTCGTCGAGCCACTCGATAAGATCCACCATTCCCTCATAGGGACGGGTACCGACGCAGAGATTGGCCGCGTAGTAGTCGAGCAGGGCATTGCGCAGGCGCGTGGTCCCCAGCTCTTCAAGCAGTTCGTCGCCGAGGCCTGCTTTCAGCAGCCCGAGCGCTCCGTGGGAGGTGGTCTGACGAATAATATCGTCAGAGAGCGGCGCAAAGCCTTCGTTTATCAGCACGTGGTTGACGGCGGCCCCCAGATCCGGGGCTGTGTCGAGCAGGGTGCCATCCAGATCGAACAGTACACCGCGCAGGGGAAGAGGGCGAGAGGCGCTCATCAACCGTGCTCCGGGCGGACAAACTCCACCATATAGTTGACGTCGACATTTTTGCCGAGCTTGAACTGGTTGGTGAGGGGGGCGTAGTGGACGCCGCTCATGTCCCGCACCAGCAGGCCAGCCGCTTCCCCCATGCGACACAGTTCGGCCGGGGTGATGAATTTTTTGTGATCGTGGGTACCCTTGGGCACCATCTTCATCAGGTATTCGGCCCCGATGATCATCATCAGATAGGATTTGGGGTTGCGGTTGATGGTGGAGACAAACACCCGGCCGCCCGGGCGCACCAGGGTAGCGATGGCGCGCAGCACGGAGGCGGGGTCCGGCACATGCTCCAGCATCTCCATGCAGGTGACCACGTCATACTGGCCCGGCACTTCGGCGGCATGGGCTTCGGCAGTGATCTGGCGGTACTCGAGCTCGACACCCTGCTCCAGGGCGTGCAAGCGGGCGACGCCGAGGGGCTCCTTGCCCATATCGATGCCGGTAACCTTGGCACCACGGCGGGCCATGCTCTCGGAGAGAATGCCACCGCCACATCCGATATCGAGAATGCGCTTGCCAAACAGACCGCCACTTTTGTCGGTGATCCAGTCAAGGCGTACCGGATTGATTTGATGCAGGGGTTTGAATTCACCTTCCATGTCCCACCAGCGGGAGGCGATGGCTTCAAACTTGGCGATTTCTGTCAGATCGACATTGGCATCACTGTTCATTTTTCGAAGATCCTGTGGCAGGGCGCCCGCTTCTGAGTCATGGGCGCAATCTATTGTCCTGGCGGGCATTATAACGGACGGACTTTGTCACACCAGCCCGATCTGATACCCGATTTGTGGCTTAAGGTATTTGGCTCAGTGTGTTACCATGTCGCGCTGTTTAAGCCAAAGAACAACTAATTAGGGATAAGGCTTTCTATGAGCGATCTGGCCAGAGAGATCACGCCGGTCAACATCGAAGAAGAGCTCAAGAGTTCCTATCTTGATTACGCCATGAGCGTGATCGTAGGACGAGCTCTGCCGGATGTGCGTGATGGCTTGAAACCGGTTCACCGCCGCGTTCTGTTTGCTATGAACGAGTTGGGGAACGACTGGAACAAGCCCTATAAAAAATCGGCCCGTGTGGTCGGTGACGTAATCGGTAAATATCACCCGCACGGCGATAGCGCTGTGTATGACACCATTGTCCGGATGGCGCAGGATTTCTCCATGCGTTACATGCTGGTCGATGGTCAGGGCAACTTCGGTTCAGTCGACGGCGACAGCGCCGCGGCGATGCGTTATACCGAAGTGCGGATGGCCCGCATCTCCCACGAGCTGCTGGCTGATCTGGACAAAGAGACCGTGGACTGGGTGCCGAACTATGACGGCACCGAGATGATCCCGGCTGTCATGCCTACCAAGGTTCCCAACCTGCTGGTCAACGGCTCCTCCGGTATCGCGGTGGGCATGGCGACCAACATTCCGCCTCACAACCTCACCGAGATTGTCAATGGCTGTCTGGCGTTGATCGAAAATGGCGACCTCACCATTGACGAGCTGATGACCTACATCACCGGCCCGGATTTCCCCACCGGCGGCATTATCAACGGTCGTTCCGGCATCGTGCAGGCGTACCGTACCGGTCGTGGCTCCATCTATGTGCGGGCCAAAGCTGAAGTGGAAGTGGACGAGAAGACCAGTCGCGAGACCATCATCGTTCACGAGATCCCCTATCAGGTGAACAAGGCTCGACTGATCGAGAAGATCGCCGAGCTGGTCAAAGAGAAGAAGATCGAGGGCATCAGTGCCCTGCGCGATGAGTCTGACAAAGACGGCATGCGCATCGTTATCGAGATCAAGCGCGGCGAGTCCGGCGAGATTGTGCTGAACAATCTCTACAAGCACACCCAGATGCAGACCACGTTCGGCATCAACATGGTGGCGCTCGATAACAACCAGCCCAAGGTGATGAACCTTAAAGAGATCCTGGACGCGTTCCTGCTGCACCGCCGTGAAGTGGTGACTCGCCGGACCGTGTTCGAATTGCGCAAGGCGCGGGATCGGGCGCACATTTTGGAAGGTCTGGCGGTTGCGCTGGCCAACATTGATCCCATCATCGAGCTGATCCGCCACAGCGCGACCCCGGCCGACGCGAAAGCGGGCCTGGTTGCCAAGGGCTGGGAACTCGGCAACGTGGCCGCCATGCTGGAAAAAGCGGGCGACGACGCGGCACGGCCAGAGTGGCTGGAGCCCGAGTTCGGTATCCGTGAAGGTCAATACTTCCTGACCGAACAGCAAGCCCAGGCCATCCTTGACCTGCGTCTGCACAAGCTGACCGGCCTCGAGCACGAGAAGATCCTGGAAGAGTACCAATCTCTGCTGGATCTGATCGCCGAGCTGCTGCACATCCTGGCGAGCCCGGCTCGTCTGATGGAAGTGATCCGCGATGAACTGCTGGCTGTGCGCGAGCAGTATGGCGACGAACGTCGCACCGAGATCAGCATGTCCAGTGCCGAGATCAACATCGAAGATCTGATCACCCCGGAAGACGTGGTGGTCACCCTGTCTCACCAGGGCTATGTGAAGTATCAGCCGCTCTCCGACTACGAGGCCCAGCGCCGCGGTGGTCGTGGCAAGTCGGCCACCCGGATCAAGGAAGAGGACTTTGTGGAGCGTCTGCTGGTGGCCAACACCCACGACACCATTCTGTGCTTCTCCACCCGTGGCAAGGTCTACTGGCTCAAGGTTTACCAGCTGCCGGAAGCCTCCCGTGGCGCCCGTGGTCGTCCGATCATCAACCTGCTGCCGCTGGAAGAGGGTGAGCGTATCACCGCTATCCTGCCGGTGAAGGAGTATGATGCCGAGAAGTATGTGTTCTTCGCCACGGCCAATGGTACCGTGAAGAAGACCAGCCTCTCCGACTTCAGCCGTCCGCTCTCCTCCGGTATTCGTGCCATCAACCTCAAAGAGGGTGATGAGCTGATCGGGGTGGATATCACCGACGGCAGCAACGAGATCATGCTCTTCTCCGACGCGGGCAAAGTTGTTCGCTTCGCGGAAGGCAGCGGTCGCGCCGATGCCGATGTCAGCGATGACGTTGAAACCGACGACGATGCCGGCAATGACGATGATGGCAGCGACAACGGCGAAGGCACCGAAAGCAAGGGCACCTTCAAGGGTGTGCGTCCCATGGGTCGTACCGCCGCCGGTGTACGCGGCATCAAGCTGGGCGCCGGTGACAAGGTGGTTTCCCTCATCGTTCCGCGCGGCGAAGGTGCCATCCTCACCGCCACCGAGAACGGTTACGGCAAGCGGACTGCGTTGGCCGAATACCCGACCAAGAGCCGTGGTACCCAGGGCGTTATCTCCATCAAGGTGGATGAGCGTAATGGCAAGGTGATCGATGCGATCCAGGTCGAAGATACCGACCAGATCATGCTGATCACCAACGGCGGTACCCTGGTGCGTACCCGTGTTGCCGAGGTGAGCGTCATTGGCCGTAACACCGGCGGTGTCCGTCTGATCCGTACCGGTGAAGACGAGACCGTGGTTGGCCTGCAGCGTATCGCCGAGAGCGACGAAGACGAAAACGACGCTTTGGCCGTTGACGGTGAGGTATCTGAAGGTACCGATACCGCGACCGGCACTGATGCGGTCGATGCTGGGGAAGCGGGTGACGAGTAATCGTCACCTGTTACCCGAGCAACGTCTCTGAGCAAAAAGAGCGACCCTGGTGGTCGCTCTTTTTATTTGTCTGCTTTTTATGACTCTACGCTGCTCTTACGGCTGGATCACTCCTGCAGCCACATTCTGGCGCTGCGGGCAGGAATGGCGACCCGTACCCACTGGCTCTGCACGTTGACTACGGCCCCTTGGTCGAGCACGTCCCGATAGTTGCGATACCAGTTCATCTCGAACCTGGCGGTATCGAGCCAGTACTCCTGCTCATAGTCGCACTTGTTGAGGCCGACCAGCCCCTGTTTGCCCCGTTTGAACAGCACGAAGCAGTCGCCACTGCCGACCAGCTGCATGGGTTGGCCCTGAACCGCATTGTGGAAGCGGATCATTCCCTTGAGATCGGCGCGCAGGTAGTAGTCCTGCCAGCGCAAGCCATCCTTGTCTCGGGTTTCGCCATGATCGGAGTAGACCAGTGGCGAGCCTCCATCGCGGCCGAGCAGGTAGGCATAGGCCAGCGACTCGTCTGTCTGGCTTAAGATCTGATAGCGGAAGCCGTCGTTGGTGGGGATGTCGTGGGTCACGGCAAAGGTGACGGCACGACTGCCCGGCAGCGCCTGACCATAGGCGCCCGGATCCGCCAGCAGGTTCATGCTGCCACCATAACTGAAGGCTCCGCGAAGGGAGGCAAACAGCGGAAAGTCATAGGCACCCTGGCCGCTGCTGTCGAGGTAGGGTTTGAGGAAGCGCTCGTAATCGGTGCTGCCTGCGCCCCCTGTAGTGATCACCTCGCCAAACACGTGCATTCCCTGTTTGATCTCGGGGGTGAACACGGCATTGATCTGGTAATCGCTCATGTGTTTGACCGCATCGACCCGAAAACCCTTGATCCCCATCCCCTTGAGCGCCTTGAGATAGGCCTGTTGCTGACTCACTACCCAGTTGTTGGGATCCAGATCCGGCAGCCCCTTGTCACCGGCACTGCCACAGAGTCGCCAATACTGGACATGACCCGGATCGCTCCAGTCACTGATGCACCCTTCGGGATGAAAATCCTGACCGGAGAGGAAGTTTTGCCCCAGATCGCCAAACAGTTTCTGGCGCTCGAAATAGGCCGGGTTGCTGGCGTAGCTCTGCAGCAGCTCGTTGCCGGGATAGTTGAGATCGCTGCGTTTCCAGCTTTCGTTGGCCATGTGGTTGAGCACCACATCGGCATAGACGGCGATGCCACGCGCCTTCATGGCGGCGATCAGCTGCTCGAGATCCTGCTTGTTGCCAAGAGGGGAGTCGACAAGGCGCAGATCCTGCGGCTGGTAACGGGCCCACCATTCGTTGCCTGATGACTTGAGAGGCGGCGAGATGAGTACCTGTTTGTAACCGGCCGACTTGATAAGGTCGGCTTTGGCCGTCACTTCACTGTACTTCCAGTTGAAGGCGTGCAGTATGACGTCGGCGTGCGCCAAGGGGGCGATCAGCATACCTGCGATCGCCAGCATTCCTGCTGTGTGTTTCATTATTGTGTCCCTGTTTTATAGATGCCTGAATGGGCAACCCAGCTTTGGCGGGAACAGAGTGAGCTACAATCCACAACCTGCAGATTTGTGACCGCTTTCAGAGTGATTTCGCCGAATATGTGAACTGTTTCGGCTTTTCCTCGCCACCGCCAGTTGCCTTTTTACAAGTGATTTTTTGTCATTTCCCTGTCATTCCCGGTCGCTATCCTGCTGGGCGAGTGGTGCGTTGTTGCCATCACCTTCACCGTCAGGAGCTGCATATGACCAGTTGGATCACGTGGGAAATTTGGTGGAGCCGGGTATGGGGCGAGTCAGAGGTGCCGCAGTATGAAGAGGATGAGCACGAAGTGGCTCATGAACCCTCGCGACTGCCGGTTGAAATGGTGCAGCAGGGGCGGGATCAGCGCGCAGGCTAAGGCGTTAGCCTTCTCTTTAGCGGGTAGCGCTTTCTTGTGGCGACATGGCTACTTCGTTGGCCAATTTGGAAAATTGGGAAAGCGGGGTTTCCACAGGATGTGTCGCGGCAGGTCTTCCTCTCGACCTCTTGGCAGACAAGGGCTCTGTGCTTGATGTGTGAAGGGCGTGAGCAGGGGGATTAGAAGAGCGACAGCTGCTCTCCGGGGCGGATAAACCCATCCAGCCTGAGCTGAATATGGCGTTTACCCAGGTCGAGGCGCTTGCTTATGAGGCGAAAGCGCTGGGCCAGCAGATCGGCAAAGTGCCCCTCACCGCGCATGCGGGTACCGAAGGCGGTACTGTTGAGCCCGCCACCGCGGCTGGCTCGCAACTGATTCAAAATAGCCTCCTTCTGGCCCGGATAGTGGGTATCGAGCCAGTCCCCAAATAGCGGCGCCAGTTCGTGGGGTAACCGCAGCAGGATGTAATCGGCGCAGCTGGCGCCTGCCTCGGCGGCCGATTTGATGATCTGCTCCAGCTCCGGCTCATTGAGCCGCGGGATCATGGGGGCGGCCAGTACCCCCACCTGCACGCCAGCGTTGGCCAGCTTCTCGATCACTTTCAAGCGGCCTGCACCTGTGCTGGCGCGGGGCTCCAGCTGTCGCCGCAAGGTTTCATTCAAGGTCGTCACCGACACCATCACCTGACACAGTCCCTCTCTGGCCAGCTCGGTCAACAGATCGAGGTCGCGCAAGATCATGGCGCTCTTGGTAATGAGCCCGACCGGATGGCGGTGGGCCAGCATCACTTCCAGCAACTGCCGGGTGAGGCGATAGCGCAGCTCGATGGGTTGATAGGGGTCGGTATTGGCGCCAATGAAGATGGTCTGTGGCTGATAGGCCGGTTTGGCAAACTCCCGGCGCAGCAGGTCGGCTGCATTGCGTTTGGCAAACAGCTTGCTCTCGAAATCGAGGCCAGGGGAGAGCTCCAGATAGGCGTGACTGGGTCTGGCATAGCAGTAGATGCAGCCGTGTTCGCACCCCTGATAGGGGTTGATGGAGCGACCAAAGGGAACATCCGGCGAGCTGTTGTAGCTGATGATGCTGCGTGCATCGATCTCCCGCACCTCGGTGCCAGGCACAGAAGAAGTGAAAGCGGCATCCCAATCGGACGATTGCCAGCCATCATCGACCGCTTCGACAAGGGGGCCGCTAAAACGGTGATCGATATTGTGGGGGCTGCCTCGTCCTGCCATGGTGCGTACCTGCACTGTTTATACATACAGTTATTTTGCAGGTGCCCCGGATAAATGACAACTACTGCTGAGCGACCGGGTGCAAAAAGGGTTGTTGCAGGGATCTCTTGCTTGATTGCGGCGCTACATTTCGTTTACATAGACGAAATGAGAACTGGATCACGGAAATCATCATGAGTCCCACCACTTCCCGTTGGCTGTTTATCGGTCTGATTGCGCTGGTTATCTGGCGTCTGCTTCCGCTCTCCACCGAGCAGGAGATGGCTGCTGCCAACCGTGCCTGGCGTACCGGTCACTTTGATGAGGCGACCCGGATCTGGTCGCCACTGGCCGATCAAGGCCAACCTCGGGCGCAAGCCTTGATGGGCTGGAGCCATGAAGTGGGGCAGGGGAGCGATCAGGATATCCATCAGGCCATCAGCCTCTATCGCCAGTCGGCGCTGGCAGGGGATCCCTTCGGCCAATATCGGCTGGCAGAGCTTTATCTGCGCGGTGTCGGGGTCAAGCGAGATCTGCGCCAAGCCTTTCACTGGATGGATCAGGCTGCCCGTAACGGTGACGTCCCGGCCATGCTGAAAGTCGGCGTCCTTCATCTGATGGGGGTCAGCGGCAGGGTCGATCTGCCTCAGGCGAAGCAGTGGCTCTATCAGGCGGCACAAAAGGGCAACAAGCTGGCGCTTCAGGTGCTGCAAGAGCTGGCGCTGGCCGAGGAGGGGAGCAGTGACTTTGACTTCAACTGGCAATCCCTGCTTGGTGAATAGTCGGCAGGCGACTCATTTGACTGTAGAAAATATCTGCAAATCCGATACAGCACGCCCGACTTCTGGTAGCATGGGACCGTTTTGGCTTGGTTTGTCACGTTAGACATGTGGTTTACGTGTCAGGCCGTCTTCGCAAAGTGCTGTGGAGAACCAGAACATCACCTTATTTGAATCTCTTTTCCATCCCGCATGTGACCTTTGGTAGGGGTCACCACTGTATAAGGAAACACATAATGCCAATCATTACTCTGCCTGACGGCAGCCAACGTCAATTTGCCCACTCTGTTTCCGTCATGGATGTGGCTGCGGACATCGGTCCCGGTCTCGCCAAGGCGTGCATTGCCGGTCGGGTAAACGGTGAACTGGTGGATGCGTGCGAGCTGATCGAAGCCGATGCTGCGCTGGCCATCATCACCGCCAAAGACGAAGAAGGTCTGGACATCCTGCGCCACTCCTGCGCCCACTTGCTGGGTCATGCTATCAAGCAACTTTGGCCCCAGACCAAGATGGCCATCGGTCCCGTCATCGACAACGGCTTCTACTATGACGTTGATCTTGACCGTACCCTGACCGATGAAGATCTGGCTGCCCTGGAAGAGCGCATGCTGGCGCTGGTAGCCAAGGATTACGACGTCATCAAGAAGAAAGTCTCTTGGCAAGAAGCGCGCGATGTATTCGAGGCGCGCGGCGAGTCTTACAAAGTCGAAATCCTGGATCAGAACATTGCCCGTGATGACCAGCCAGGTCTCTATCATCACGAAGAGTACATCGACATGTGTCGCGGCCCGCACGTGCCCAACATGCGTCACTGCCACCACTTCAAGTTGCTGAAGATGTCCGGCGCCTACTGGCGTGGCGACTCCAACAACAAGATGCTGCAGCGTATCTACGGTACCGCCTGGGCTGACAAGAAGCAGCTCAAGGCCTATCTGCAGCGCCTGGAAGAGGCCGCTAAGCGCGACCACCGCAAGATCGGCAAGCAGCTCGACCTGTATCACATGCAGGAAGAAGCACCCGGTATGGTGTTCTGGCACAACGATGGCTGGACCATCTTCCGTGAGCTGGAAACCTTTATCCGCGGCAAGCTCAAAGAGTACGACTATCAGGAAGTGAAAGGTCCGTTCATGATGGACCGCGTCCTGTGGGAGCGTTCAGGTCACTGGGAGAAGTATGCCCAGGCCATGTTCACCACCCAGTCCGAAAACCGCGAGTACGCCATCAAGCCGATGAACTGCCCGGGTCACGTCCAGATCTTCAACCAGGGTCTGAAGTCCTACCGCGATCTGCCGCTGCGTATGGCCGAGTTTGGTTCCTGCCACCGCAACGAGCCGTCCGGTTCCCTGCACGGTCTGATGCGGGTGCGCGGCTTCACTCAAGATGACGCTCACATCTTCTGTACCGAAGAGCAGATCATGGAAGAGGTCTCCGGCTGTATTCGTATGGTTTATGACGTCTACGGTACCTTTGGCTTCGAGAACATCGTGGTCAAGCTCTCCACTCGTCCCGAGCAGCGTATCGGCTCCGACGAGATGTGGGATCGCGCCGAGAAAGCGCTGGCCGAAGCGCTGGAGCTCAACGGTCTGAAGTACGATCTGCAGCCGGGTGAAGGGGCGTTCTACGGTCCCAAAATTGAATTTACCCTGCACGATTGCCTTGATCGTGCGTGGCAATGTGGTACCGTGCAGCTCGACTTTGCCCTGCCTGGTCGTCTGGGTGCCACTTATGTGGGCGAAAACAACGATCGCCATGTACCTGTGATGATCCACCGGGCCATCCTGGGTTCTATCGAGCGCTTCATCGGTATTCTGACTGAAGAGTACGCCGGTCTGTTCCCGACCTGGTTGGCACCGACTCAGGCTGTGGTCATGAATATCACGGACAATCAGGCCGATTATGCGGTGAAAGTAGCCAAAGCATTGAATGATGCGGGCCTTCGCGCAAAAGCGGACTTGAGAAATGAGAAGATTGGCTTTAAAATCCGCGAGCATACTTTGAAGCGAGTACCTTTCATGCTGGTCTGCGGCGATAAAGAAGTTGAAGCCGGTAAGATTGCAGTACGGACTCGTAAAGGGGCTGACCTGGGCACTTATCCTGTTGAAGAGTTCATCGCTCTGCTGACCCAGGAAGTTCAGACCCGCGGACAAAAGAAAGTGGAGGAATAAGCTATAAAAGGCGGAAAAAAACTGGGCAAGCAACCGCAAGCCCGCGCTCACCGGATCAATGAAGAGATCCGTCTGAAAGAAGTTCGTTTGGCTGGTCTGGATGGCGAAGCTCTTGGCATCGTATCTATCCAGGAAGCACTGAACTTGGCCGCAGAGGCCGAAGTGGATCTGGTCGAGATCAGTCCGAACGCCGAGCCGCCCGTTTGCCGGATCATGGATTACGGCAAATTCCTCTACGAAAAGAGCAAAACCACCAAAGAACAGAAGAAAAAGCAGAAAGTCGTCCAGGTCAAGGAGATCAAATTCCGTCCTGGCACTGACGAAGGCGACTATCAGGTAAAACTACGCAACCTGGTTCGCTTTCTGGAAGACGGGGACAAGGCTAAGGTCACCCTGCGCTTCCGTGGTCGTGAAATGGCACACCAGGATCTTGGTATCAAGGTTCTTGAGCGCGTTAAGAACGATCTGGAAGAGTTAGCCGTAGTCGAATCGTTCCCGAAAGTCGAAGGCCGTCAAGCTGTGATGGTCCTCGCACCTAAGAAGAAATCTTAAGGCCCACAAGAAATTGACTCATGGGGCTCGCTCCATGAGTCGGTTCGCCTTGCGATTTTGTTGTCACTCACAATGCGGAGTATGAAATGCCGAAGATGAAAACCAACCGGGGCGCCGCAAAGCGCTTCAAGAAGACTGGCTCAGGTCGCTTCAAGTGCAAGCACAACCACCTGCGTCACATCCTGACCAAGAAGAGCAGTAAGCGTAAGCGTCAGCTGGGACCGAAGTTCTTTGTTTCCGCTGCCGACCACAAACGTGTTGTCGCTTGTCTGCCGTACGCATAAGGGGGGATGTGAAAAATGCCAAGAGTTAAACGTGGTGTGACTGCTCGTGCTCGTCACAAGAAAGTAATGAAAGCCGCCAAGGGTTACTACGGCGCCCGTTCCCGTGTTTACCGCGTAGCGGTACAAGCGGTAACCAAAGCTGGTCAGTATGCCTACCGTGACCGTCGCCAGAAAAAGCGTCAATTCCGTCAGCTGTGGATTGCGCGTATCAACGCTGCTGCCCGTCAGAACGGTCTGTCCTACAGCCGTCTGATCAACGGTCTGAAGAAGGCTTCTATCGAGATCGATCGCAAGATCCTGTCCGATATCGCCGTTCACGACAAGCTGGCTTTCACCGCCCTGGTTGAAAAAGCTAAAGCAGCTCTGGTCTAATTCCAGCACTGTTATAAAAAATAAAGGAGGCTTAGGCCTCCTTTTTTGTATCTGTCATTCACGGTTTTACATCACGTTTTTCTTTCTCCCGTCCACGTTTTGTCCACTGTTTTACACGCGCTACAGTTTTCTCCATACAAAGTGACATGTGGGAGATCACTAGTTCTATAAATGGATTGTATGCCAACAAACCATGTCTTTATTCTACTATTTAAAGAGTGACGGTAAATCGATGAGACTCGCTTGATATAACAAAATGATTTGTAGGGAGAAAAGCCCACCTTAACTATGGTCAGCGAAGGGGCTTTTTTTGTATTATTCCCCTCTTGACCTTATTTAGCCTAAAGGCTCCTGTATCGGGAGTGGTGACGAGGAAGACATGCAACAGCTTGAAGAAGTAGTCGGCCAAGCCAGAGCCGAAATTGAGGGCGTGAGCGATATCGCGACCCTCGACGAAATCCGGGTCAAATATCTGGGTAAAAAGGGCTTTTTTACCGAGCAGATGAAGGGCCTGGGTGCCTTGTCTGCCGAAGAGCGTCCCGCCGCGGGCGCCGTGATCAACCAGGCCAAACAGCAGGTTCAGGATGTGCTGAACGAGCGTCGTGAAGCGCTCGAAGTCGCCGTGCTGAACCAGAAGCTGGCTGCCGAGACTATCGACGTCAGCCTGCCTGGTCGCCGCATCGAGAATGGCGGTCTGCACCCGGTAACCCGCACCATCGAGCGCATCGAGCGCCTGTTTGGCGAGATGGGCTTCAAGGTTGCCCGTGGTCCCGAGATTGAAGATGGCTTCCACAACTTCGATGCGCTGAATATTCCGGCTCATCACCCGGCGCGTACCGATCACGATACCTTCTACTTCAATCCTGATCTGATGCTGCGTACCCACACCTCCGGTGTGCAGATCCGCACCATGGAGCATCAGCAGCCGCCGATCCGCATCATTGCGCCGGGTCGCGTCTATCGTAACGACTACGACATGACCCACACCCCGATGTTCCATCAGGTTGAAGGTCTGCTGGTTGACGAGCATGCCAGCTTTACCGAGCTGAAGGGCATTCTGCACGACTTCCTGCGCAACTACTTCGAGGAAGATCTGACCATTCGCTTCCGTCCTTCCTATTTCCCGTTCACCGAGCCGAGCGCCGAAGTCGACGTGATGGGCAAGAACGGCAAGTGGCTGGAAGTGCTGGGCTGCGGCATGGTGCACCCGAACGTGCTGCGTTCGGTCGGCATCGATCCGGAAAAATACTCCGGCTTTGCCTTCGGCATGGGCGTTGAGCGCCTGACCATGCTGCGTTACGGGGTCAACGACCTGCGTGCCTTCTTCGAAAACGACCTGCGCTTCCTCAAGCAGTTCAAGTAAGGGCGAGAGAACATGAAATTCAGTAAATCCTGGGTGATGGAGTGGGTCCGCACCGAGTTGAGTGACAATGCACTAGCCGAGCAGATCACCATGGCCGGTCTGGAAGTGGACGCCGTGGAAGCGGTGGCTGGCCAGTTCAACAATGTGGTCGTGGGTGAAGTGGTCGAGTGCGCCCAACATCCTGACGCCGACAAGCTGCGGGTGACCAAGGTCAACGTGGGTGAAGCCGAGCTGCTGGACATCGTCTGCGGCGCGCCAAACTGCCGTCAGGGCCTCAAAGTGTGCGTGGCCAAAGTAGGGGCGACCCTGCCGGGTGATTTCACCATCAAGAAAGCCAAGCTGCGTGGCCAGCCGTCTCACGGCATGCTTTGCTCTTTCAGTGAGCTGGGTATCGACGTTGAAGCCGATGGCATCATTGAGCTGCCGGCCGATGCCCCCATCGGTACCGATATTCGCGACTACCTCAATCTGAACGACGTATCCATCGATGTGGATCTGACTCCGAACCGTGCCGATTGCCTCGGTATCGCCGGTCTGGCCCGTGAAATTGGCGTGCTCAACAGCGTGGACGTGGTCGAGCCGACCTGGGCACCTGCTGTTGCCACCATTGATGCAACTTTTCCGATCCGGGTTGAAGCAACCGCCGATTGCCCCCGTTATCTGGGGCGCGTCATCAAGGGGCTGAACCTGCAGGCCCAGAGCCCGCTCTGGATGCAAGAGAAGCTGCGTCGGGGCGGCATTCGCTCCATCGACGCCATCGTCGACATCACCAACTACCTGCTGCTGGAATACGGTCAGCCGATGCACGCCTTCGATCTGGCTACCCTGGAAGGGGAGCTGGTGGTACGTCGCGCCCACGCTGACGAGCCGATGACCCTGCTCGACGGCAACGAAGTGAAGCTCAAAGAGACCACCCTGGTGATTGCCGATGCCAAAGGTCCTGCCTGTATGGCCGGTATCTTCGGTGGCAACCGCACCGGTGTATCCGAGACCACCACCGACATCCTGCTGGAGTGCGCCTTCTTCGCGCCGCTCTCCATCACCGGCCGTGCTCGCGCTTACGGTCTGCACACCGACTCTTCCCATCGCTTCGAGCGTGGGGTTGATCCCGAGCTGCAAGTCAAGGTGATGGACCGTGCAACTCGCCTGCTGCTGGATATCTGCGGCGGCGAAGCGGGTCCGGTCATCGAGGTCAAATCCGATGCCCATCTGCCGAAAGCGGCACCCATCAAGCTGCGTCGCAGCAAGCTCGACAAGGTGATCGGTATCAGCGTGGCTGATGCTCAGGTGGTCGAGATCCTGACCCGCCTTGGCATGCAGGTTACTGTGGATGCTGACGGTTGGACTGCGCTGGCACCCTCCTGGCGTTTCGATATCGCCATCGAGGAAGACCTCATCGAGGAAGTGGCTCGCATCTACGGCTACAACAACATCCCGAACCTGAAACCCGCCGCCTCTCTGGCGATGGTTGAGCAGGCAGAAGGGCAGGTGACCTTGAAGCGCGTACGCGACCTGCTGGTTGACCGTGGTTTCCAGGAAGCGATCACCTACAGCTTCGTCGATCCCAAGACCCAGCAAACCCTGTTCCCGCAGAGCGATGCCATCGTGCTGCCGAACCCGATCTCGGTCGAGATGTCCGCCATGCGTGTCTCTCTGTTCCCGGGTCTGGTGCAGGCTGTCGTTTACAACCAGAACCGTCAGCAGCCGCGCGTGCGTCTGTTTGAACAGGGTCTGCGTTTCATCAAGGATGGAAGCGCTGAGAACGGCATCCGTCAGGAGCCCATGCTGGCCGGTATCATCACTGGCAACCAGAGCGACGAGCACTGGGATATCAAAACCCGCGCAGCCGACTTCTTTGATTTGAAAGGGGATCTGGAGGCGGTGCTGGACTTGACCGCCGAAGGGGCCACCTTTACCTTCGAGCGCACCGAGCACAGCGCCCTGCATCCGGGCCAGAGCGCAGCCATTCTGCGTAATGGCGAGATCATCGGCCACATCGGCGTGATCCACCCGAGCCTCGAGAAGAAGCTGGGCCTCAAGAGCCGTGCAGTGATGTTTGAGCTGGAGCTGGATAAGCTGACCCCGGCCAAGGTGCCGGTTGCAGCCGAGGTTTCCAAGTTCCCGGCGAACCGTCGCGACATTGCCGTCGTGGTCGATCGTCAGGTTCTGGCAGGTGATGTGCTTGCGGTAATTAAAAAAGTTGGCGGAAATCAGGTAGTTGGAATAAACTTGTTTGACGTATACCAGGGTGCTGGTATGGCAGAGGACAAGAAGAGCCTGGCCATCAGTCTTGTATTGCAAGACACCCAGCGCACCCTGGAGGAGAAAGAGATTGCCGAGACCGTAGACAATGTCGTGCGGGCCCTTGGTGAAGAGTTGAATGCATCCTTGAGGGATTGATCTATGGCGCTTACCAAAGCCGACATTGCAGAGCACCTGTTCACCCAGCTCGGGATGAGCAAGCGTGAAGCCAAAGATATGGTGGAAGCCTTCTTTGAGGAAATCCGACAGGCGCTTGAGCGTGGTGAACAAGTCAAGATTTCAGGCTTCGGTAACTTTGACCTTCGTGAGAAGAATCAGCGTCCCGGACGCAACCCCAAGACGGGCGAGGATATTCCTATCAGCGCCCGCCGCGTGGTGACCTTCCGGCCTGGCCAGAAGCTCAAGGCCAGGGTAGAAAATGTTGAACCCAACGAGTGATAAAAAGCCAGGCAGATGCCTGGCTTTTGTTTTCAGATGACCAAATTCCCCGTTTTTCTTCTGGGTGCCGTACTGGCACTGCCATTGCACGCCAAGCCTTTGCAGACCACAGTGCTGCCGTTGGCGCCTGCGACCCAAGCTTATGTAAATTCACTGAGTCAGCTTTCGCTCTGCTATCCTGCGACGCTTCCTCCACCATACCTGATGGCCGAGGGGGGACTGCTCAAGGATCGTCTCGCCCGGTTGCAGGAGCTGTTCCCGGTTCCCCTCGTGCTCAAAGAGTTGCCCGATTGGCAGACATTGCGCAACGGGCTCGCAGAGGGGGAATGCGACATCATTCCCTATGTCGGAACCCGCAAGAAGGCCGTGGAGGGTATGCGGTTAAGTCGTCCGATGATGGAAACCGATGCCGCCATCCTCTACAAGGGTGAAAATCTCAAACAGGCCCGCTTTCTGGTCTACTCGCTGGCAGACTCTGCCCGCCTGCTGCACGAGCTCTATCCCCAGGCACGCATTATTTCCCTAAAAAGCGGAGAGAAGGTCTACGACGCGCTGCAGAGTGGCAAGGGGGATGCCTATCTGGGGGACTATCTGCAACTGCGCTATCTGATGCGCGAGTTTCCTGCCGATGGTTTGCGCCTGCGCCGCCTGTTTGGTGAGGATCGGATCATCAGCTATCGCTTGATGATGCGTGATCAGCCTGAGTTGGCCAATCTGGTGGACACCCTGATCCGTCATATGCCCGCCGGTACTATCTATACCGATCTGGCCCGTTATCTCGATCAGGGGTCGCTCTACGTCAACCAACCCCACTTCAGCGATACCGAGCAGGCCTGGTTATCCGGCCGCGGTCGCACCATTCGCCTGGTGGTCAATCCCGAGTTGATGCCCTATAGCGGCGTCAATGATCTGGGGGAGCCGAAAGGGTGGAGCGCGGATGTGTTGCGCTGGGTCACCCAGGAGACCGGCCTGAAATACAAGCTGGTGCCTGCCGCCAGCAAGGCGGAGGCCGTAGAAAAGCTGCGTCGTGGTGAGGCGGATATGATGGCCGGTTTGCCGGAATCCCCGGCATTGACGGATCAGTTCATTTTCAGCCGGACGATCTCCACCAACCGGTTTGCCTTTATCAGCAAGCGCAAGCTGGCTGCCGATCGCATTACCCAACTCAAGCGGCAGCGTATTCTGGTGCCGGAATCCCTCTACGATCCCTCCTTGCTCGCCCTGCTCGGTGATCAGGAGTGGGTTCGCACCGACGGCATCGAACAGGGGCTGGCAGCGATCAAACATGGCAAGGCTGACGCCATGCTGAGCGAGCTATATCAGCTGCAATATCCCCAGCGTACCAACTTGCTGGAAGGGCTCGATATTGAGGAGCTGGAAGATCGCTTCAGTCTTGGCTTTGCCATCAACAAGAGTCAGACCGAACTGGCCGGGGTGATGGATCGCAACCTGATGGCCCTTACCAGCACCCAGATTGACGAACTTAACCAGCGCTGGCGCCGCTTGCTCGTCGTGCAGCAACCCGGTGTGAGCTACGCCGCCTGGTTTGGCTCCATCGCCATGGCACTGCTGATCAGCGGTATTGTCATCGGCGGGATCTGGCGTTCTCGCCAGCAACTGGCAAGGGAAGTGGCCCAGCGTCACGCCGCCGAGAAGGCGCTGGCCATCGAGAGCGAGCTGCGGGAAACCATGTTTCAGGCGTTGCCGGTGCCCGTCTATCTGCGCAACAGCCAGGGCAAGGTGATCAAATCCAATAAACAGGGGCGACGTCTGGCCCTGCGCTACTCTCAGCAGTTGATGCTGCCGCCGGTTCAGCCGCAAAAGAGCGAAGGGGAGCTGGTGCTGGGGGAGCAGGTCTTCGCCTATGCCCAGCATCCGCTGCGGCTGGACAAGCAAGCACCTGCCACCGATCTCATCGCCCTGTCGGATATCAGTGTGCTGCGTGAGCAGGCCCGTTTTCTACGTCAGGCAGAGCGCCGCCTGCGTGCCCTGACCAATACAGTCCCCGGCGTGGTGCTGCAGTTTATGTTCGAGCGGGGACGGGTAGGGGCCATCGAGTTTATCAGCCGAGGCTGTTACGAGCTGCTGGGGCTGGCGAGCCAGCAGATCCGCCGTGAGCCCAAACGGGTGCTCATTATGCTTGAGCGCGAGGATCGCCGCCGGGTAAGCCGTGAGATGTTCGCCATGTTGCAGGCTGGCAAACCCTTCGCATTCACCCTGCGCTATCACCATCCGACCAAGGGTCTGCGCTGGTTGCAGCTCTATGGCCGTGGCCGCAGTCAACCGCATGGTTGGCGAATTTATGCGGTGATGCAGGATGCCACTGCCCGGGTCGAGCAGGATCAAGCATTGCAGCACTCCCATGAACAGGCGCAGCAGGCGGTGCAGGCCAAGGGCCGTTTCCTGGCGGCGATTAGCCACGAGATCCGTACACCGATGAACGCCATGCTCGGCTTGCTTGAGTGGCTGGCCAGCACCCCTTTGTCGAGAGAACAGGATTCGGCGCTGGCGCGGGTGCGTCAGGCGGGGGATGAGCTGCTCGGCCTGCTCAACGATGTACTCGACTTTAGTCGCAACGAAAACAGCAAACTCTCCCTCTCGCCCCAGCCCACCGATTTCGCCGAGCTGTGCGAGCACGTGGCGGCGGTGCACTGGAGTAAGGCCAGATCCAAACGGCTGCAATTACGATTGCGGCTTGACCCTGCCTTGCCAGCCTTGCTGACTCTCGATCCCCATCGGGTACGGCAAGTGCTCCACAATCTGCTCTCCAATGCCATCAAGTTCAGCCTGCGTGGGGAAGTGGTGCTGTGGGTCGAGGTAGTCGCATCGACCTTGCGCTTCGGGGTCGATGATGAAGGGCCGGGGATCACCGCCAAGATGCGTCCTACTCTCTTTATGCCATTCGAACAGTTTGCTGTTGAAGGGCAGTTGCGGGCGCCGGGCACCGGCCTTGGTCTGGCGATCTGCAAGCAGCTGCTCGAGCAGATGGGCGGGTTGATCGATGTCGAGGGACGCCCGGGCGGTGGTAGCCGCTTCTTCTGCGAGTTGCCGTTGCAACAGGTTCAGCAAGATATCGATTGGCAGCCAAGAGTACGCCAGTTATCCCTCTCACTGCCTCACGATGAGGTTTTGGGGGTCACGCCCTGGTTGTCCAGGCTCGGTATTCATGTTGCCAGTCGTGCGGTTGATCTGCTGCAGGCCGAGAGAGACGAGGATAGTCTGTATCACTGGTCATGGCAGGGGGAGTCCTGGGTGCCGGGCACCATGATCAGCCTGTTCCAGCCACGGATGACATCAGAGCAACCTGTGGGTGAGATGCAGCCTGGGCTTGGTATGCGGGTACTGCTTGTTGAGGATCACGATGTCAACCGGGAGCTGATCTGTATGCAACTGGGGCAACTGGGTGCAAGCGTAGTCAGTGCCGCCAATGGGCAGCTGGCGCTGGAGATGCTGGTGAAGCACCAGGTGGATCTTGTGTTGACAGACCTGCAGATGCCGGTGATGAACGGGGCCGAACTGTGCAGGCAATTGCGTAAATCCGCGCGTTGGGCCCGTCTTCCGGTCTATGTGATCACCGCAGATCTCAGTGAGCAAGCGGCAAGGGAGCTGCAATCCTGCGGTTGCGATGGTCATCTGGACAAGCCGGTCGCCCTCAAGGTGCTGGCGACCTTGCTGCGCCATATTGGCAAAGAGGGGAGCAATGCTGTCGCCCCGACGCCGGTTGCCTCGTTGCTGACCGATGAACTGGCTGCCCTTTATCTGAAGGCTACCCGTGATGATTTGGCCGAACTTGAACGCTGCTGCACAGAAGAAGATGAAGTTGGCGTGAATGCTGCTTTACACAAGCTGAAGGGGGCCGCCAGAATGGTAGGAGCCACGGCGCTGGTGACGGTGATTGACGAGTGGCAACAAGCCCCCCATCCAGCTCTCCAGAGCAGTTTGAACCGGGCGTTGGATGAGTTCAGCCAGCATTTCTCGAAAAGGACCCAAGATGATCATTACTGATGAAGAACTGCTGGCGTTGCTCGACTCGGAAGAGCACGAGGCGGCAGATTTTTGCCCTGTCTTGCTCTATGCGCTTGATCGGGCCTCCCATGAGCTGGCAAAGAGCACGACACTCCCCTCCTATGTCACTTTGCAGCGCACCCAACCGGACGCCTGCTGGCAGTGGGAAGGGTTGTTTGCGGCAGGAGCCATTGCCCTTTACGATCCTGCCGCTCACCAGCAGGCGGACTATTTCCCCGAGTTGCAGCATCATCAGGGAATTTATGCCATTGGTGAAGATTGGCTGGGAGGACTTGCCGCCAGTTACCGTGACTGGAACAACTGGCTGGCGGCCAAGCGGGTACTGCTGCTAGAAGATCACCCGTTTCAGGGGATGCAGTTACAGCAGGCTATCGCCGAACTGGGGCTCTCCTGCCAGTGGGTGCAGGATGAAACTGCCTGTCTTGCTGCGTTGGAGGCTGGCGACATCAGTCTGCTGGTGTGTGATCTCAGTCTGGTGGAGCAGGATGCCATCAGCCTGCTGATGAGCCAGCCGCAAATTCAGCGCAGCGGGTTGCCGATCATTCTCTTGTCGGCGCACGAGCAGACATTGATCGACGGTGCCCGCCGTCTGCTGCACGATGCCGGTTTCAATGTGCTGGCTGCACTGGCCAAGCCACTCGATGGCAACGAGTTGCTCAGGTTGCTGCGCGGACTCTATCTGGGGCCTCTGCGTCAGCGTCGGCTGAGTGGCCAACGTCGAACAATCCGTCGTTGGCAGGGGGAAGTGCAGGGTCAGCTTGGGCTGCTCTCCAGCCCCGCGACTCCTCATCCGGTCTGGCTGGCGGTAACGGGTTTACCCGGCCGCTGGGAGGCACTTAAAGAGTGGTTGACGGATCAGTCACGTAGCCCCACAGAGCTGACATTATTGATCCATCGTCGGGATCACCTGTTGAGCAATGGAGAGCGGTTTGCGCTGGTACTGCAAGCGAGTCTGGCGGGGAGCAAGCTGGCGTTGCTGCTCGATAACAGCCAGCATTTGCCATTCGATCTGCTGGAGCGTTTGCCGTTGAGCGCTTTGCTGCTGGGGCAGGCGCTTTTACCCGAAATAGAGTCATTGGCCATGGACTCCCTGCTGGGACGCTTTATGGCCCGAGTCAGAGAGCTGGGGATCGCCGTCTATCTCGATGATCCTTACAATCTGCTCGACGCCGAGGTGTGGCGGGAGCAGGGTATTGCGGGGCGCTGGTAACCCGTGCCCCGTTATCTCTGCTGGCCCATCCATCGGGAGCGTCTCTGCAAGGGGCTGGCAGGCTGGCCCCATCCGGCTTCGCGGTCGGTACTACCACTGACGATGCAGGTCGCCGACCAACCTTGTCTGCTACGAGAGCTGCAGGGGGTGGATCCTGACCGTATGCTGGCCGCCTATGATGCGCTCAGTGAGGAGAGCATCTACTTGCGTTTTATGCGCCCCAAACGGAGGCCACCGCCGGAGCAGGTGGCCCAGTTTCTCAATTACCATCCCGAACACCAGATCTCGCTGTTGCTGACCGATCTTGCCGGTGAGCCGCTGGCTCAGGCTCAGTCCATCCGGCGTCGACTCCATCCGGAGCGTGCCGAATTTTCCTGCATCGTGGCAGATCATTTCCAGCACAAGGGAGCGGGACGGCGCATTCTGCTGGCGCTGGCACTGCTGGCCCGAGCTGAGGGGATCTGTGAGTGGACCGCGGAGGTGCTGGCCCAGAATCGTCCCATGCTCACTTTGCTCAAGCGCCTTGGTCTGCCGCTGACCCTGGTAACCGGGCGGGAGATGGTTTTTGTCAGGCTCGATCTGACCGTGCTGGATGAGTGGTTGCCCGCACAGCCACGCCAAGCTTTTAAGACCAAGGGCGAATAGTGGCGCTTTTTTCCCTGTGCTAAGGTCACACTATTATGCGGGGATAGACGGAGCAGCTTATGGCGCAGTCATACAAACATATCGTGATCCTGACCGGAGCGGGGATCTCTGCCGAATCCGGCATCAAGACTTTTCGTGCCTGCGACGGTTTGTGGGAAGAGCACAAGGTCGAGGACGTGGCGACCCCCGAGGGTTATGCCCGTGATCCCGATCTGGTGCTGCGCTTTTACAACTCCCGCCGCAAACAGCTGCAACAGCCCCAGGTTCACCCCAATCCGGCCCACTATGCGTTGGCTCGTCTCGAGCGGCTTTTGCCCGGCACGGTCACCCTGGTGACCCAGAACATCGACAATCTGCACGAGAGTGCTGGCAGCAAGAACCTTATCCATATGCACGGCGAGCTGCTCAAGGCTCGCTGCCCGGAGTCCGGTCAGGTGATCGAGTGGCGCGGGGATCTCCATCAGGACGAGCTCTGCTCCTGCTGCCAGTTCCCCCAGCCGATGCGCCCCCACGTGGTCTGGTTTGGCGAGATGCCGCTCGGGTTGGATCGCATCTATAGTGCGCTGGCCCAGTGCGATCTGTTCATCTCCATCGGCACCTCGGGTGCCGTCTATCCGGCCGCCGGTTTCGTGCACGAAGCGGGATTGAACGGGGCCCACACCATAGAGCTCAATCTCGAGCCGAGCGAGGTGGGTAGCCAGTTTGACGAGAAGCGCTATGGGCCGGCCTCCCTGCTGGTACCCGCCTATGTCGATGAGTTGCTGGAGGCGTGCGGCATCCATCAACCGAGGCAAGTCGAGGGGCACAACTGGATGGAGATGCGCGGTCCCTGAGCTAGTGTGTGACGGGACAGTTGCAATGGTTCGGTGAAATCGCCACACTGGCAGCCACAAAAAATGGGACGCAGTTGGCGCAATTTACCATGAACGCAGTAAAGCAATGGATCGCTTTTTTTCTCCTGATGCTGGCCAGTGCCAGCGCATCGGCCTCCATCCCCCTGATGACCCTGGTACTGCCAGATGGCCAGCAGGTGACCCTCGATGAGGCGGCCCTCTCCGCCTTGCCACAGACCGAATTCACCACCACTACTCCCTGGACCCAGGGCACCCACCACTATCGCGGGCCGACCC
Organism: Aeromonas sp. 601039; assembly: GCF_049174415.1. NCBI lineage: Bacteria > Pseudomonadati > Pseudomonadota > Gammaproteobacteria > Aeromonadales > Aeromonadaceae > Aeromonas > Aeromonas sp. 601039. The sequence goes on along the minus strand of NZ_JAAKTL010000002.1, from coordinate 150,401 downwards.
TGTCAACCGTGCTGGCGGCGCAAGGGATCCCGGATGCTCGCAAGATCGCCGTTTCGGCCCTCAACGGCTATCAGCAGGTGGTGGATCTGGCCCTGTTCGACGGCGTGCCGCTGACCCTGGTGCGTCAGGAGGACGGCAAACCGCTGACCCGGCGCAACAAGGGGCCGCTCTGGCTGCTCATCCCGTTCACCACCTATCCCAAGCTGGACGTGCCTGCCATTCACAACTGCATGGTGTGGCAGGTGACCCGCATCGAGATCGTCGATTGATGGGGCTATCCCGCCAAAATCTGCTGTTGGTTGCGGTGTCGCTGCTGTTTCTGCTCTCGTCGGGCAGCAGCCTCTATCTGCAGTATCGGCAAGAGCAGCTGGTCGATACCTTCTACCGCAATGTCCACTGGAACATCAGCCAGGTGATGCTCGAATCCCAGCGTTTCCTCTACGACCTGCAGCTCTATCGGGCTGGCAGACTGTCGATGGAGACCCTGAGCCTCGATTACGATCTGCTGTGGAACCGGCTCGACATCTTCCTCATCAGCAGCGAGACCGCCGAGATGCGCCAGCGGCACGGACTCGGCAAGGTGCTGGCCACCCTGTTCGAGCAGATCAAGCAGCTCGAACCCCAGATGGAGGCTGGTGCGCTGCGCGAGGGGGCTGAGCTTGCCCGCTTGCAGGAGGCGATCGCCAGCCAGACCCGTCTCATCGAACAGATAGGGGATCAGATCCTCTCCGGCCAGGAGCGGGAGCATTCGGTCAGCCAGATCCGCAACAGTCTGTTCTGGCTGCAGATCTGGCAACTGATCCTGCTGCTGACTGGCGGCGCTCTGGTCGCAGCCCTCATTCGCGCCAATCTGGCGAACCGCTGGCTTGCCCTGCTCGATCCCCTGACCCAGCTTGGCAACCGCCGTGCCCTGCAGGAGCAGCTCTCTCGCGCTCTGCATGCTGATGATGTGAGCGCTTTGGTGGTGCTCGATCTCAAGCGCTTCAAGCAGGTCAATGATCTGCTGGGTTATCAGGTCGGTGATCGGCTGTTGCAGATGGTGGCCAACAAGCTGCAACAGGCCCATGGCAGTCACGCTTACCGGCTTGGTGGTGACGAATTTGCCGTGGTGCTGACCAAGGCGAATGATGCGCTGGAAACCGCCATTCATGAGCTGGTGGATCTGCTCCATTTCGAGTTCGTGACCCGGGAGTGCAGCTTCGATCTGGCCTGTCGGCTCGGGGTCGCCAAGGCGCAGCAACAGGATGCCGCCCGGCTGCTGGATCAGGCCATCCTGGCCCTCAACCAGGCCAAGCGTAGCCAGGAGGGGGCGATCAGTTGGTTTGAGCCTGCCATGCTGCAGCAGCTGCAGTTGAGTCAGCAGCAGCTTCATCAGCTGCGAGAGTGGCTGGCGGGGCGCGAGCCTGCACCGCTGCAAGTGGCATTGCAGGCGCTGACGGACGGACAGGGCAACGAGATGTGGCAATTGGCGCTTGAGTGGGGTGAGCAGGGAGTGCCCTGCCACATGCGCTGGCTGCAGGAGTGCGGTGTGCTTGGGCCCGTGTTGGCCCGTGTGCTGCAAACACACGAGGCGCAGTATGCCGATGGTCGGGCACTGCTGGTCCCGCTCGACAACCAGGCCCAGCTTACTCATCTACTGGCCTATCTGCCGGAGGCTTCCCGTACGCCGCTGGTGTTGCTGGTGCCGATGCTGCAGCCGGATAGTGCCTTGCTGGCGGGATTGCGCCAACAGGGTTGCACTCTGGCGCTCAGAGAGATTGGCAGTACCACCGCGGCGCAGCTGGCAGTCGGCTGGCCTGTCCGCTACTGGCTGCCGCAGGGTGATGAAGATGGCGAGTTGTTGCAGCCTCTGGCCCGACGATTGGGGTTGGTGCCACTGCAAGTGCTGGCGGCCAGGGAGACCCGGTCGCTGGCCTGAGGGCAAAAAGCGGTATTGCACCGGCAAGAGACAAAATGAAACAAGGCGACCTTGGGGTCGCCTTGTTTCGTTTATTGCCCCTGAACGTCAGGTGCGAGGGGCGCAGGATTGTCTGATCACCAGGTCCGGGTCGACGGTGATCAGGTGGTTCTCCACCGCTTCACCGTTGATGCGGGCCAGCAGGCGGGTGACGGCGAGACGCCCCAGCTCCTCTTTGGGCTGGTTGACGGTGGTGAGCGGCGGCGACATAAATTCAGCCAGCGCCACATTGTCATAGCCAACGATGGAGATATCCCGCGGGATCACCAGCCCCGCCTGATGGGCGGCACTGATGGCTCCCATCGCCATCATGTCGTTGCAGACAAAGAGGGCGGTGGGGCGCTCGGGCAATGCCAGCAGACGAGTCATCGCCTGATGGCCGCTGGCGCAGTCAAAATCACCCTCCTGGATCCACTCCTGATTGACGATGAGACCTGCCTCCTGCAACGCCTGCTCGAAGCCAGCTTGGCGCTGGTTGGCGGGGGCGCGGCTGTGGGGGCCTGTGATACAGCCGATGGCGGTATGGCCCAGCTCAATCAGATGGCGGGTCGCGAGATAACCACCGTGGAAGGAGTTGTCGGCGATAAGATCCACATCTTCGCTGACCAGCCCCCAATCCATCACCACCACCGGCAGGCTCTTGAGCCAGTCGAGCTGATTGAACACCTCTTGCTGTCCTTCGCTACACATGATCAGCAGGCCATCGACCCGCTTGCGCAGCATCATCTTGAGGTAGGAGAGGGCCGTCTCGGCTTGCCCCTCGGTGTTGCCCAGCATCAGGTTGTAGCCCTGCTCGAAGCAGTAACGTTCCACCCCGCGCACCACCTCGGCAAAGAAGGGGTTGCTGGAGGTAGTGACCAGCATGCCGATACTGTTGGTCTCCTTCACCTTAAGGCTGCGGGCCACCAGACTCGGGGCATAGTTGAGATCGCGCATGGCGGCGAAGACCCGTTCGCGGGTCTCCTCGGCCACAAAGCGGGTCTCGTTGATGACATGAGAGACGGTGGTGGTCGACACACCCGCCAGCGCCGCCACCTCCTTGATATTGGCCATCAGTGCCCCTGCGCAGTCTGCTCAAGCAGGAAGGCGTCAACCTCCTGTTTGCTCGGAATGGAGCTCTGGGCTCCGAATCGGGTCACGGAGAGCGCCGCCGCCCCGTGGGCAAAGCGCACCGCGCTGTGGAAATCGGCTCCGGCCAGTTCCGCCGCCAGCAGGGCGCCGTTGAAGGTATCGCCTGCGGCAGTGGTATCCACCGCCTTGACCCGAAAGCCCGGGATCAGCTGTTGCTGCTGGGCGTTGCTGCAATAGACCCCCTGCGACCCCAGGGTGATCATCACATCCGCAATGCCCATCTGGTGGAAGCGGGCGGCCGCCTCGCGGGCACTTGCTTCGTCGGTGACTTTGACGCCGGTCAACAGCTCGGCTTCAGTCTGGTTGGGGGTGATAAGATCCACCAGCGCCAGCAGTTCGCTCGAGAGCGGACGGGCAGGGGCGGGGTTGAGCACCACCCGGGTGCCGTGGGCGCGGGCCAGCCGTGCAGCTTCATGGACGCTCTCGAGCGGCACTTCCAGCTGCAACAGCAGGGTGTGGGCGTCGGCGATCATGGCTTCGTGGTTTTTCACCACGGCAGGGGTGATAGCACCGTTGGCTTCGGCGGAGATACCGATGCTGTTCTCCCCCTCATCGCTCACATAGATGATGGCGATACCGGTCGGGAGCTCGGGATCGAGCTCGACGGCGCTGACGTCGATGCCATCTTTGGCAAAACCGCTCTTCATCTGCTGGCCGATGGCGTCATCACCGATGCGGGCGATAAAGGAGACGGGGGCGCCAAGGCGTGCGGCAGCAACCGCCTGATTAGCCCCCTTGCCACCGGGTACCACCTGATAGCTGTGACCGGTCAGGGTTTCACCCGGGCGAGGAAAGTGGGGAACGCGCAGCACATGGTCTGCATTGACACTGCCCAGAACGACGAGACGATTCATGTTGACTACTCCTGATGCATCTTGGCTTGAACACTGTGATGGCGTGAGCTCAAGCCGGGAGGCACCTAAACGAGAGGGAAAAGGGGAGGCGAGCCTCCCCCTTGTGATTTATTTGCTGACCACTTGCAGCGGTACCGGAATGGATTTCTCGACCGGCTGACCTTTCAGCACCTTGTCGGCAGTCTCGACACCGATGGCACCGATCAGGGCAGGCTGCTGGGCCACGGTGGCGGCCAGTTTACCCTTGGCTACGGCGGCTTTGCCATCGTCAGTGCCGTCGAAGCCGACGATCATCACCTCTTTACCGGCAGCCTGCACGGCGCGGATGGCACCCAGCGCCATCTCGTCGTTCTGGGCGAACACAGCTTGAACGGTCGGGTGGGCCGCCAGCAGGTTTTCCATGACGTTCAGACCCTTGGTGCGGTCAAAGTCGGCAGGCTGGGAAGCCAGCACCTGCAGCTTGTTGGCCGCCACGGCCAGGGCAAAACCTTCGCCACGGTCGCGGGCGGCGGAGGTACCGGCAATCCCTTCCAGCTGGATCACCTTGGCACCGGTGCCCAGTTTCTCGGTGATAAAGTCACCGGCCAGCTTGCCGCCCGCCACGTTGTCGGAGGCAATGTGGGCCTTGACCTCACCCTGCGCGGCGCCGCGGTCCAGGGTCAGCACCGGAATGCTGGCGCGGTTGGCCAGACGGATAGCGTTGCCGACCGCTTCAGAGTCGGTGGGGTTGATCAGGATGGCGCCGACCTTGCGCACGGTGAGATCTTCCATGTTGGAGAGCTCTTTGGCCGGGTCATTCTGGGAGTCCAGTACCACCAGCTCGTAGCCAAGCTCTTTGGCTTTGGCTTCGGCACCCTCTTTCATGGTGACGAAGAAGGGGTTGTTGAGGGTGGAGACCACCATGGCCAGGGTTTGATCGGCGGCCTGGGCGGTGCCCAGCACGGACATGATGGCGGCAGCGAGCAGGGTATTGAGCTTTTTCATCATTTCATTCCTTGTGTGTGGCTTGTCTTATCAACGATTGCTTTTGTTATCGATCATCACGGCAAGCAAGATCACGCTGGCCTTGGCGATCATCTGGTAATAGGAGGATACGTCGAGCAGGTTGAGGGCGTTATTCAGGAAGCCGATGATCAGCGCACCTATCAGGGTGCCCATGATGCGGCCCTTGCCGCCCATCAGGCTGGTACCACCCAGCACCACGGCGGCGATGGCATCCAGCTCGTAACCCATGCCGGCGGTCGGCTGGGCAGAGGAGAGACGGGAGGTGACGATAAGCCCTGCCAGTGCCGAGAGCGCGCCGCACAGACCATACACCGCCAGCTTCACCCGATCCACATTGATGCCGGAGAGGCGGGTAGCCGATTCGTTGCCGCCCAGGGCGTAGATGTAGCGACCGAGACGGGTGTGGTTGAGCATGAACCAGGCGAGCAGGAAGACGATGGCCATCAGCCAGATGGGCACCGGCAGACCGAACAGGTAACCGGTACCAAGCCAGGCGAAGTGATCGGCGCCGTCACTGAAACCGGTGGAGATGGGACGACCCTCGGTATAGACCATGGTGATGCCGCGCAGAGCGGTCATGGTGACCAGGGTGGCGATAAATGCCTGTACTTTGCCCTTGGCAATGATGAGGCCGCTGACGCCGCCCAGCAGGGCACCGGCACCCAGGGTGAGGGGCACCACCAGCCAGATCGGTAGCTCCATGGCGACCATGGTCGCGGCCAGCGCACCGCACAGGGCCAGCACAGAGCCGACCGACAGATCGATACCGGCGGTAAGGATAACCAGCGTCATACCGACCGCCATGATGGCGTTGACCGAGGTCTGGCGCAGGATGTTGAGCAGGTTGTCGGCGGTGAAGAAGTTGGGGCTCAGAAAGGAGACCACACCAATCAGAACCAGCAGCGCGACCAGGGATTTGTTCTCGATCCACCACGCCTTGCTCATGACGCCACGGCGGGAAAGGGTTTGGGTTGTCATTGGGATGCCTCTTGCTCTGCTTGCCACTGTTTACCGACTGCCGCCGCCATCAGCTTCTCCTGATTGGCATCGCGGGTGTTGAATTCTGCGCTGATGCGCCCTTCGTGCATCACCATGATGCGATCACTCATGCCGAGCACTTCCGGCATCTCTGAGGAGACCAGAATGATGCTCATCCCCTCCTTCTTGAACTGGTTGATCAGCTGATAAATTTCCTTTTTCGCCCCCACATCGACGCCGCGAGTCGGCTCGTCGAGGATCAGTACCTTGGGCCGGGTCAGCAGCCCTTTGGCGATGGCCACCTTCTGCTGGTTGCCGCCGGAGAGCAGCTTTATCAGCTGATCCTGACTCGGGGTCTTGATGTTGAACAGACGCACATAGTCGCTCACCGCCTGCCGCTCGGCCTTGCCGTCGATCTTGCCGTTGCTGATGAACTCGTCGAGGGCGCACAGACTCATGTTTTCGCGCACCGACAGCTCCAGCACCAGCCCATCCCCCTTGCGATCTTCGGAGATATAGGCGATGCCTGCGGTCAGCCCATCGGCCGGGCTTTTGGGCACCAGAGCATGACCGTCCACTGCCACTTCACCGGCGCTGATGGGGCTGGCGCCATAGATCAGCTTCATCAGCTCGGTACGACCGGAACCCATCAGGCCGCTAAAACCCAGAATTTCCCCCTGACGCAGGGAGAAACTCACCCCGCGCACGCCGGGACCGGCCAGATCTTTTACCTGCAGGCTGACGGGGCCAAGCTCGCGCTCAAGACGCGGGTACTGCTCTTCCAGTCGGCGGCCCACCATCATCTCGATGATCTTGTCTTCATCCAGATCGCTCACCGCCTTCTCGCCGATCCACTTGCCATCGCGCAGCACGGTGACCCGATCGCAGATCTCGAAGATCTCCTTGAGGCGGTGGGAGATATAGACAATGCCGCAACCCTGCTCACGCAGCTCGCGGATAACCTTGAACAGCTGATCGGTCTCGGTATCGGTCAGCGCATCGGTGGGTTCATCCATGATGATGACGCTGGCATCGAACGACAGCGCCTTGGCGATCTCCACCATCTGCTGTTCGCCGATGGAGAGATCCCCGAGTCGGGTATCCGGCCCGTGTTTGACGCCAAGTCGTGCCAGCAGGCCGCTTGCCCGCTCGCGCAGTTGTTTGTGGTCGATGCTGCCAAAACGGGTACGGGGTTCACGACCGAGGAAGATGTTGGCGGCAATCGACAACTCCGGCAGCAGGTTCAGCTCCTGATGGATGATGCTGATCCCCTGATCCTGAGAGTCGCGGGGGCCCTTGAAGTGGACCGGCTGGCCGCGATAGCTGACGCTGCCCGCATCGGCCTGATAGATACCGGTCAGCACCTTCATCAGGGTGGATTTGCCGGCGCCATTTTCACCGAGCAGGGCCATCACCTGGCCCGGATAGACCCGCAGACCCGCTTCGTCGAGGGCGCGTACACCGGGGAAGGTCTTGACGATCCCAGTCAGCTCCAGAATGGGTGAGAGGGGGGAGGTTGTGCTCATTTGCAGCTTCCTTGAAGAGGCCTTCTTTGAAGAATGTCAGAACGCCACACCGGCACAGAGGATCAGGTTGGCGTAGGGAGTCACCTCGCCGCTGCGCACGATTGCCTTGCTCTGGCGGGAGCGGGTTTTGAACTCCTCGTGCAGGCAGTATTCGATGGCGATGGGTTTGCCCTGGGCGGCTGCGTGGGCCTCAAGCTGATCGACCAGCGCCTGATGGGCGGCGGGGCTGATCTGCTTGATCTCGCTTGCCATGATCGCTTTCTCCACCACCAGATCGGTGAGCAGGGCGGTCAGTACGGTTGCAAGGCTGGGCGTCCCCGCCATCAGCGCCAGATCGATCCGCTCCGGCCCTGCCGGAATGGGCAAGCCTGCATCGCAGACGGTGATCTCGTCGGTGTGGCCCATCTGTGCCACCAGAGCACTCAGGGGAGCATTGAGCAGTACGCCTCGTTTCATACAGCACCTCATCAGGCCTTGGCCCGTCAATCTGTGAACCGCTAGGCAACCGGTTACGCAACCGGTTGCGTCATGGCGCAAAGATAGGCTTTTTACCGGGGAAGGGCCACGGCAAAACCACGGAAATGTGAAAACGATCTCAAAGGCGGGAGAAGAAGTGCACGGGAAGAGGCAGGAAGGGTGTCAGCAGAGCCCTGACACCCTTGTTATTCATCGAGCTATTGATTTTATGGTTAGTTGGCCAGTGCCTTGGCGACCGGGGGCAGAGCTATCCCGAGAAGCGGAGGGGGACTTGGGGGGCAATAGCGCCCCTGATTGTGAGAAATTATTTACACTAAGCCGTCATCAATAATTCGAGTGCTCTTGTCGTGATCACGTTTGAATTTACCGGCCTGCGCGGTTTCTTGCGCAGGTCCGGGGGAATGATTGGTTAGATAATCAGTGGGGAGTTCCTCTGCGTCCCTTTTCTGTAAAGTATCGATAGAAGCCAAGACATTCTTCCAATACATCTTTGTTGCTTAAGCGTGATTCGCTTCCGGTTGCAAGCCGTGTCTTCCAGTCTGGATAAGATAATCCGCTACGAGTCAAGAACTCAAATTCTGTTTCCGCTTCAAGGAAGATCAAAAATGCGGCTTCAGTGCATAGGAACGACGTAATGCTTGAGTTTCCAGTGGCTTTCTTGTATTCACCAAATTTTTGCGAAAGGGCTGAGTAATAGTTAAATCCAAACGCACTTGCAGGTATTGGACGCGGAGCAAGTGCCTTTCTGTTTGGATCGTTTGACTCGGTCAGCCTAAACATTATGTTTCCGATTTTGTATTGACCAGGGTCCTCTTGCAGATAGACAACTTCTTTTGAATTGCCTAGGGTCATTATTCCTGAGCACTGAGCGCATGACTCAAGTGAGGTATAGATGGTTACACCTTGAAGTAACTGGCCATAGCTGCTAGAAGATGTTTTTTCAGAGGGAACTCCCACATTCCAAGAGTCGTTAATTTGATTCAGGGAGAACACTCGGTTCAGTAAACGTGCCTCAGCATGCTGTGTGGAGCTGTTGAATATTTCGTTATGATTGAAATCGAAGTCGATCACAAAGCCATCTCGATCTACTGCAAAAGCCGCGATGTTGTGACCAAGATAATCACCTTTGAGACTTTTCCCTCGCGGCACGGGTTTCTCTGGTGTGGACAGGAGTAGGTTGTGTCCATAGTCTTTGCTTGGCGATGGTTTTTGTGAATCATCAATGCCTCGTTTATTGGAATTCCAGTTAAACGCCACCATGCTCATTAAGAGAAGTGAGTAAATTTTGTGTCGTTCCATTTCTTCTTGGGGAATTGCACGCGGTGATTCTGCCACTAATTCAGAGACTGGCTTTTTTAGATATTCATCGAGCTTAGTCATTTGAGATCTCCTTGTTTTCTAACAGTGATTTGATGGACGGCGGTATTAAACTGTTAATATAACCCTCCATATAACTCCGTTTTATATCCGAGATTGTCAAAGAAAATTACTTTTAAATCATAGTATTACTAACAGGACTCAATTATCTAGACATATTTGCATGACCTATTTTTAGTCGAAATGACTATCACAGTGTAAAGCACAATACCGCAGTTGCCACAAGGTGGCGTATTTCTGCGGAGTGGCCATCAAGGCAGGGGGAGCATCGGTCGGGATAGGGAACTTTTGGCTATCCGTTTTGGGTGCTTGCTTGTGCTCTGTGATGGCTGGGCAATAGGGGAGAGATCCACAGGTTCGAGTCGGTAGACCCCGTGAATTATGACGATGATGCTGCGCGCAGAGTTGAAAGCCGAAAAAGGGGGCGTTGCCCCCTTCATCCATAAATCCCATCAGGGTAGATAAAAAGCCGACTTAACCCGCCTTGGCCACCATGGCTTTAAGCTGCAGGAAGTACTGCTCATAGAGGCGGGAGGCATCTCCCACATCGGACTGGAACTCGCCCTTGCGTTTGATCTCGTCGCTCGGGAAGACCATGGGGTTGTTGCGAAACGCCGGGGTGAGCAGGGGAATGGCATCCTTGACCGGAGTGGGGTAGCCAATCGCCTCGGCCACCTTGGCGGCCACATCGGGGCGCATCAGGAAGTTGATCAGGGCGTGGGCCTCTTTCACATGCTTGGCCTTGGCCGGGATGGCGAGGTTATCCATCCAGAGTACCGCCCCTTCTTCGGGGTAGGTCATCTGGATGGAGGGGTATTCGCGCTGGGCGCCGTAGGCCGAGCCGTTCCACAGCATGCCGATATTGACCTCACCTGCGATAAAGGGGTCGGCCGGGTTGTCGGAGTTGAACGCCTTGACGTTGGGCATCAGCTTTTTCAGGTATTCGAACGCTTCGGCAATTTGCGCCTTGTCCTGGGTGTTGGGGCTGTAGCCCAGCTGCACCAGCGCGATATGGAACACCTCGCGGGCATCGTCCATCAGCAGCAGGCTCTCTTTCCACTCTGGCGCCCAGAGCTGTTTCCAGCTGGTAACCGGTTGCTCGATGATATCAGTGTTGGTGCCGATCCCGGTTGCGCCCCAGATATAGGGGATGGAGTAGCGGTTGTCCGGGTCGTACTCGTGGTTGAGCAGGGTGGTGTCGAGGTGCTTGAAGTTGGGCAGCTGGGCGCGATCCAGCGGTTGCAACATACCTTCTTTGGCCATTTTCGAGATGAAGTAGGTGCTGGGCACCACCACGTCATAGCCGTCGCCATGGGTTTTCAGCTTGGCGTAGAGGGTCTCGTTGGATTCGTAGGTGGAGTAGATCACCTTGATGCCGGTCTCTTGCTGGAACTGCTCCAGCAGGCCGTCCGGCACATATTCCGACCAGTTGTAGAAGTAGACCACCTTGTCGTCGGCCGCGTGAGCGCTCTGGCTCAGCAGCGGGGTGGTGAGAGTGAGGGCGGCTGCCAGCAGGGCGCCGGCCTTGTGTTGGATTGTCATCAACAACTCCTTGGGGTTATGGGGCCTTGCGGCCCACCGTGACAGAGTTCGCCAAAGATGGCGGGGACGAAACGGGCAGGGTCAACCCTGCCGTTTGCGCAGTAACAGTTGCGCCAGCAGCACCATCCCGAGGGAGGCGACCAGCATCAGGGTGGCCAGGGCGTTGACCTCGGGGGAGACCCCCACCTTGACCATGGAGTAGATCTTGAGCGGCAGGATCTCGTAGGCCGGGCCGGTCACAAAGGAGCTCACCACCACGTCATCCAGCGACAGGGTAAAGGAGAGCAGCCAGCCCGCCATCACTGCCGGCAGTGCCAGTGGCAGTATGATGCGGCGCAGGATGATCCACTCGCCAGCCCCTAGATCCCGTGCAGCCTCCAGCATCCGCACATCAAAACCGCACAGCCGCGAGTAGACGGTGATCACCACGAACGGCAGGCAGAAGGTGATGTGGGCGATCAGCAGCGACCAGAAGCCCAGCGTAATGCCGGTCACCACAAACAGGGTCAGAAGGGAGATGGCCATCACGATATCGGGGGACATCATCACCACGAACAGCATGCCGCTCACGTACTGTTTGCCGCGAAAGCGGTAGCGAAACAGCGCCACGGCGGTGAGGGTGCCGATCAGGGTGGCCGCGGTGGCGGTGAGGGCGGCGATGGTCAGGGAGTGCTGGGCCGCCTGCATCAGGCTGGCGCTGGCAAACAGCTTCTCATACCAGCCCAGGGTAAAGCCGCGCCAGTCGATGCCATATTTCGACAGGTTGAAGGAGTTGGCGATCAGCACCCCGATGGGTACATAGAGATAGCCAAACACCAGCAGCAAGAACAGAGCCTTCAGTGCGCGCATCATGCCAGCTCCCCCTTCTTGCTGAGCAGCTTGCCCGCCCGCCAGTAGCAGTAGACCAACAGCGCCATCAGCACCGTCAACATCACGCTGATGGCGGCGCCAAAGGGCCAGTCACGGCTGTTGAGGAACTGGGTCTTGATCAGGTTGCCGATCAGCAGGTGCTTGGCACCCCCCAGCAGATCTGAGACATAGAACATCCCCATGGCGGGCAGGAACACCAGCAGACAACCGGCGATGATGCCGGGCAGAGTGAGGGGCAAGATGATCCGCACCAGCCGCTGCCAGCCGTTGGCGCCAAGATCTCGCGCCGCCTCCAGCAAACGGCCATCCAGCTTCTCGATGCTGGAGTAGAGCGGCAGCACCATAAAGGGGAGCAGTACATAGACCAGCCCGATGATGACGGCTACCTCGGTATACATCATCTGCAGCGGTCGCTCGATAAGCCCCAGATCCAGCAGCCAGCCATTGATCAGCCCCCGGGTGCCGAGCAGCACTTTAAGCGCATAGGTGCGAATAAGGGAGTTGGTCCAGAACGGCACCACCACCAGAAACAGCAGCAGCGGGCGGATACGCGCTGGCAGATGAGCCAGCAGCCAGGCAAAGGGGTAGCCCACCAGCAGGCAGATGGCGGTGGCGAGCAGCGCCAGCCAGAGGGAGTGGAGCAGCACCTCGAAATAGAGGGGGTCCAGCAGGCGGCCATAGTTGCTCAGGGTAAAGAGCGGTGCGATAAGCTCGGACTCGTCACGGGTGAGGAAGCTGACACCGATGATCATCAGGTTGGGCAGGAAGACAAACAGCGTCAGCCAGCCGAGGATCAGCGCGATGGCCCCGTTGCGAAAGCCGTTGTGGGCAAAGCTGTGCGCTACCCGCAGATTAGTGAGGCTCATAGGGCAGCACCACCTCCCAGCTGTCGACCCAGTGGATCGCCACCTCCTGACCCAGACGGTAGTCAAAGTCGGGGTCATCCTCGTCGAAGAACTCTGAGATAAGCAGCTGTTTGCCGCTTTCGAGTTCGATCACCGAATCCAGCGTCGCCCCCTTGTAGTTGCGCTCGCGGATGTTGCCCCGCAGCGCGCCACTTTGATCGTCATCCTGATCGAGAATGCGCAGATCTTCCGGGCGCAGCAGTACCAGCACCTTGTCGTCAGGCTGGAACGGCAAGGTGGTATGAAGCAGACATTCGCGCCCCTCTACCTCCGCCTGCCAGATACCGGGCTCGCGCTGGCTGATCAGCTTGCCATCCATCACGTTGATCTCGCCGATAAAGCGGGCCACGAACAGATTGGCTGGCGATTCGTAGATATCGCGCGGGGTGCCGCGCTGGATGATCTTGCCGCCTTCCATCACCAGGATGCGATCAGACATGGTGAGTGCCTCTTCCTGATCATGGGTAACGAAGACAAAGGTGATACCAAGGCGACGCTGCAGCGCCTTGAGCTCGCTCTGCATCTGCTTGCGCAGCTTGTAGTCGAGCGCCGAGAGGGATTCGTCGAGCAGCAGCAGGCGGGGCTTGTTGACCACGGCGCGGGCAATGGCGACCCGTTGCTGCTGCCCGCCGGAGAGCTGATCCGGGCGGCGATTGGCCAGCTCGGTGAGCTGTACCATGGCGAGGGTCTCCTCGACCCGCTGGCGGATCTCGCTGGCAGGCACTTTCTGCATCTCGAGGCCAAAGGCGACGTTTTCAAACACCGTCATATGGGGGAAGAGCGCATAGCTCTGAAACACGGTGTTGATGTGCCTGTGTTCGGCGGGGATATGGGTGATCTCGTCACCGGCCAGATGAATGGTGCCACCGTCGACCGATTCGAGCCCGGCCAGCAGGCGCAGCAGGGTGGTCTTGCCACAGCCGGAAGGGCCCAGCAGGGTAAGAAATTCACCGTCATAGATTTCAAGGTCAAGGTCACTCAGGATCACCTTGCCATCGTATTTTTTGCTGATCTTGTTCAGCGCGACAATTACCTGTGGATTGTTCATCATCCGCCAGTCTCACCCCAGCCAGTGGCCATCGTGTTGAAAGAGGGCCGCATTCTATGCAGCCGACACATGAAATTAAAGGCTTTTTGGCCCGAATTAGCCGCAAGTGCGCAGGAAAAACGGCTACGAATAGCAGACCAAATCGCTATAATGTGCCACCTGATTTGGTCGTTTTCGATATTGGATAGTCAATTGAGTAATAAAATGCGTATTGGCGGCTCCCTTGAGCAGTCTCTGAACCAGGGCTACCGCCTTGATCTGAAAGGGGTCATCCAGGAGGGATGGCAACAGACCCGCCGTACCGGATTTGGCCTGCTGCTGGCGATTGTCGGGGTGACGGCGATCTGGATCCTGCTTAGCAATGTGCTGCTGTTGCCCTATCTGGGGGATGACAGCCAGATGAATGTGGCCATGGTACTGAGCCTGCTGATGACGGTGGTGATGGCCCCCATGACCAGCTCCCTCGATATGCTGGGGTTGCAGCAGTCGGTCGGGGTGCGCGCCCGTGCCAACCAGGTGTTCGACTTCTTCCGCCACTTTGTGCGCCTCGGCATGTTGAGCCTGCTTGGCAGTCTGCTCACCAGCCTGTTTGGCCCGCTATTCGATCTGCTGGGATTGCCCGCCGTACTCTCTTTCATTCCCTCGGCCCTGATCGGCATGGGGCTGCTCTTTACCGTGCCGCTGGTGCTGGAGCGCGGCATGACGCCGCCGCAGGCCATTGTGGTCTCGCTCAAGATCTTCTTGCGCGGCTGGCCGAGCCTGGTGCTGTTTCACGGCGTGATGGCTGCGCTCTTCTTCCTGGCCCTGATCCCCATGGGGTTGGGGCTTATCTGGGTGGCACCGCTCTATTTCAACTGCAAGGGGATCCTCTATCGGGATCTCTGCGGGGTGGGGGTAGAGGTTAACGAGGTGACAGAAGGCCCCAACCATTTCAATGCATGATGCAAAAGGACGTTGAATGACCCGTCGATATGGAGTGACCAAGGCTGTGCGCCAGAGCCTGCTGGCCACGCTCTTGCTGCCAGGGCTGGCGCTGGCTGAGCCGGTGCTGGATCTGCAATACAGCACCTTCTACAGCCAGATGAAGACCTTTGCCAAAGGGGAGTTTGGTCACGCCAGACTGGGGTTTTATCTGACCGATCCGCAAAATGGTCAGCGCTGTGGCCTCACCTTTGCCCGGGTTGCAACCGACAGCAAGGAGGTTGCGGGCGAGGTAACAATCGATAGCGAACTGCGCCTGCCTTTTGATGAGGATCTCAACCTCGACAAGGGGATCGTAACCGTCGGCCTGAAAGAAGAGCACGCTACATGCGATATGACGGTACAGGTGATGGCTGACGCACCGAACGGGCCCGAGCTGCCGCTGGCGGAGCTGGCGGCCCGTCAGCAGCAGATGCAGTCGCTGCTCGACAAGATGGCGGGCATGGTCGGCAAGCACTTCCTGCCGAAGATGGAAGGGGTACGCATTACCCTGGTGCAGCAGAGCGGCACTGCTTATCTGATTGATGGCGCCCGTCAGGAAGCGCTGCCCTGGCAGGAAGGCCACCTGCTGCTAAGCAATGAGCAACTGGCCGCGTTCGCTGCCGGGCAACTGCGCCTGCAGGGTGACGTGCTGCGACTGACCCCCTGGCTGCACAAGGACTGATGCCGATGGTGTTGTCACGTTGGTAACAGGCAGGTCAAGAAAGCAAAAAAGGAGCGATTATCGCTCCTTTTTTATTGCGTGGTGTTTGCCCTGTGAGCGCGGCTTAGCGCACTTCAATCACATCCAGCATGTCCATCTCGTCGATATCCAGCAGCGGCGCCTTTGGCATCTCGGGCGGATCAAAGGCCTTGTCGCCGCCATCGATGATGCCGGAGTCGCGGTTGATGCTCTTGAAGTCAAACAGCTTGTGGTCGAGCAGGTGGCTCGGGATCACGTCCTGAATGGCGGTGAACATGGTTTCGATACGACCGGGGAAGCGGCGATCCCAATCCTGCATCATCTGTTTGATGGCCTGACGCTGCAGGTTCTCCTGCGAGCCGCACAGGTTGCACGGAATGATGGGGAAGGCTTTGACGTCGGCGTAGCGGATCAGATCCTTCTCTTTGCAGTAGGCCAGCGGGCGGATCACCACGTTCTTGCCATCGTCGCTCACCAGCTTGGGCGGCATGGACTTGAGCTTGCCACCGTAGAACATGTTGAGGAACAGGGTCTCGAGGATGTCGTCGCGGTGGTGGCCAAGGGCAATCTTGGTGCAACCCAGCTCCTGGGCGGTGCGGTAGAGAATACCGCGGCGCAGCCGTGAGCAAAGAGAGCAGGTAGTTTTGCCTTCCGGTACCTTCTCCTTGACGATGGAGTAGGTATCCTCTTCAACAATCTTGTACTCGATGCCGAGGGAATCCAGATACTCGGGCAGCACATGCTCGGGGAAACCGGGCTGCTTCTGATCCAGGTTGACGGCAACCAGATCGAAATGGATGGGGGCGCTGGCTTTGAGGCTCATCAGTATGTCGAGCATACCGAAGCTGTCCTTGCCGCCTGAGAGGCAGACCATGACCTTGTCGCCCTCTTCAATCATGTTGAAGTCGGCAATGGCCTGACCCACGTTGCGCCGCAGGCGCTTCTGCAGTTTGTTAAAACTGTATTTTTCTTTGGCGTTCAGCTCTTCTAGCATGCTCGTAAAACCCGGGACACAAATAAGCGCGTTATTATAGCCATGTCCCGGGGGAGGGCAAGGTGCCAGGCACCTTATGATTGATTGCGACGACTGTCGACCGGGCAGCTGTAGTCCGCCGGTTTGAGGATCAGGATGTCGCAGGAGAGGCGGTCAATCACATGTTCGGCGGTATTGCCGAGCAAAGCTGCAGAAAGCCCGGTACGGCCGACGCAGCCCATGATCATCAGGGTCGCCTTGAGCTCTTCGGCCATATCCGGCAACACCTCTTCCGGTAGCCCCTCTGCTACCCGAGTCCAGAGATGACCGATCCCGAACTTGTCGGCATGGCTTAGCAGCAGGCTTTCGTGGTGCTTGCGGATAGCTTCGTTGTAGGCGTTGGGATCAAACTCTGGCAGCTCGATGGCCACGTTGACCGGGGTGCCCGGGTAGGTGTTGACCAGATAGAGATTGGAGCCCAGCAGCTCGGCGATGTCGCTTCCCTCCTGGGTGATCCGTTCGTTGAGCAGTTTCTGATCCGGATCGTCACTTGAGCAGTTGATGGCGGCGATGATGTTGCCGCCCCGTTGCCAGTGACCCTCTTTGACCAGCAGCACCGGACAGGGGCATTTGCGCAGCAGGTGCCAGTCGGTGGGGGTAAAGATGAAGGTTTGCAGGAAGCTGTGATGGTGAGTGGCTTTGACCACCAGATCGTGGCGCTGCTCCAGCACCTCCTGGATCACGCACTCGAAGGGACGATTGTGCCAGACCACTTTCACTTCGCACTCGATCCCCTGTGCCCGATAGGGGGTCAGGATCTCGTCCAGCCACTCACGTCGCTGTGAAATGACGCCGTCGCGCATCTCTTGCCGCTCGTCCACCGAGAGCATGGCGGTCATTTCATACGAGAAGTCATAGATGGTGAGCAGCAGGGTCAGATGGGCGTTTTCGTCCAGCTCGGCGACTTTGACTGCCCGTTCGAGGGCGATTTGGCGCTCCTCTTCTGGATTGATAACCACCAGAATATTCTGATATTTGACCATCTTCTCCTCCTTGGAAAAGTCCAATGACAGCAGAATCTTAGCCATTACAGCTTAGCGCAGGAGGAGGGTATGGGGAACGTACCGGATCACATTCCAGAGGAAAGGATCCGGCAGGGAAAGCAGGAAAAAAGTGAGAGGGTAAGCGGAAAAATCAGCCGCAGGGCGGGCGAGTTGCACCGGCCATCATGCCCAGCGCGACCTGATCCAGTACGGTAATGTATTTGCCTTTAACGCTGATGAGACCGGACTTCTGGAAACGGCCGAGCAGACGACTGATGGTCTCAACGGTCAGCCCCAGATAGTTGCCAATGTCACCACGGGTCATGGATAGACGGAACTCCTTGGCGGAGAAGCCGCGTTCGGAGAAGCGTACCGACAGATTGTGCAGGAAGGCGGCGAGGCGCTCTTCGGCATTCTTCTTGGAGAGCAGCAGGATCATCTCCTGATCGCCCATGATTTCGTTGCTCATCAGACGCATGATCTGCTGGCGCAGCTTGGGCATCTTGCCGGAGAGATCATCCAGCACTTCAAAGGGGATCTCGCACACCATGGCGGTTTCCAGCGCCTGGGCGAAGGAGGGGTGTGCTTGTTTGTGGATGGCATCAAAACCGACCAGATCGCCAGCGAGGTGGAACGCGGTGATCTGCTCATCCCCTTGCTCGGTGATGGTGTAAGACTTGATGGTCCCGGAACGGATGGCATAGAGGGATTTGAACTCATCGCCAGCCTTGAACAGCTCTTCACCCTTCTGGATCGGCTTCTTGCGCTCGATGATGCTGTCCAGCTGATCAAGCTCGTTGTCGTTCAGAGTGAAGGGAATACAGAGCTGACTGATGCTGCAATCCTGGCAATGAATTGCACAGCCACCGCTCTGGATACGTCTGCCAGGTTTCTTTTCCGGGATCATAGGCTCATACGAATAATTGATTTATATCAAACAAGTTTACCATCAACTCATCCGTTTTGGATAGGGTTTCAAAAGGAAGCAATGCCAATCCAGAAGGTATGCACCCCGAACAAAATGAGCAGCAGGGCACCGCCAAGGCGCAAACTGCGCAGGGTGAGCCAGTATCTCAGGCGATCGGCGAGCCCGCCCAACGCAAACAGGGTGGGAAGGGTGCCGAGGCCAAAAAATAGCATGATGAGCGCCCCGCCACTGGCCGAACCCGCCGCTGCGCTCCAGGTCAGCATGGAGTAGACCAGCCCGCAGGGGAGCCAACCCCACACCATGCCAAAGGGCAGTGCCTGCACAGGTGAGGTGAAGGGGATAAATTTGCCCGCCAGCGGTTTGATACGTGGCCAAAATCTGGCGCCGAGCCGCTCCAGCAGCAAGATCCCTTGCCACCAGCCCGCCAGATAGAGACCAAGCGCAATCATCAATAGCGCTGCCACGAGACGCAAGCCGGCAATAGCGTGTTTGCCAGCGCCCAGCTCACTGGTGGTGGCGAGCAGGCCGCCCACCAGTGCACCTGCAATGACATAGCTCAGGATCCGGCCGAGGTTGTAGTTGAGCAGATAGGCGAGCCGCCCCCAGAAGTGTTGTTTGTTGGCGGGGATTGCCATGGAGAGCGCGGCGGAGACGCCACCACACATGCCGATGCAGTGGGCGGAGCCTGCCAGTCCGACCAGCAGGGCGCCGGCCAGATTAAGGTTGTGGGTCATGGTCAGCAGGCTTTGCGGGTTTGTGGGTGGGTTGCTCTTCGTCAAACAGGATGTTGGAACCCTGCCGGTCGAGATCTTCAAACTGCTCGGAGCGAATGGCCCAGAAGAAGACGACCCCGGCGATGATCACAAACAGGATGGCGATGGGGATCAGGACAAAAATTATATTCATGAGAGGTACCTTGGCGTTCTTCCTTGGCAAGCGTCCCCTATGGTAACCCTGTTCGGGCAGGGGGCCAGCCGCTATCAATTAGAAATGTGGCCTGCATCGAAGGCAGGCCACATTTTCAGCTATTTTCCGCCACCAGCCTCATCGGTTGAGGCGCATGGAGTTGGTTACCACGATGAGTGAGCTGAGCGACATGCCCGCCGCCGCCAGATAGGGGGGCAGCCAGCCGCAGGCCGCCAGCGGCAACACCAGCAGGTTGTAACCGATGGACCAGGCGAAGTTCTCGATGATGATCTTGCGGGTACGCATTGCCAGCACTCTGGCCTCGAGCAGTCGGCTCAGGTCATCGGCCAGCAGGATGGCATCGGCGCTGTTTTTCGCCAGATCGGTGCCACCAGCCATGGCAAACGAGGCGTGCGCTCCGGCCAGTACCGGGGCGTCGTTGATGCCATCGCCCACCATGATGCTGATATCCCCCTGGGCTTCCCGGGCCTTGAGGTAGGTCAGCTTGCCATTGGGTGAGACCCCCTTGACCAGCTCATCCACGCCCAGCTCGCGGGCAATCTCGTCTGCCTGAAAAGAGCTGTCGCCAGTCAGCACGGTAGTTTGCAGACCTGCCGCCTTGAATGCCGCTATCAGCGCCCTAGCATCGGGGCGCAGGGTATCTTCCAGATTGAAGCGGGCCAAGACCTGCTGCTCGTCGGCCAGATAGATAGCCAGACCGCGGCCGCGTTCTTGCGCCGGATCCAGCCCAAGCCAGCGGGCACTGCCGATGCGGTAACGTACGCCATCCACCAGCGCTGTGATGCCGTGACCGATGACAGGGGTGATCTCGCGGGCGGATGGCAGCACACTGATACTGTCGGCAGGTAGCCGGAAGGCGCGAGCTATGGGGTGCTCGGATTGCGCCTCCATGGCCCGGGCGATGGCGAGGCAGTGCGTCTCGTCCATCTCTGCCAAGGTGGTGGTGCCGGTCAGACTGATCTCACCGGTGGTCAGGGTGCCAGTCTTGTCCATCACGATCCGGTTTGCCTTGGTCAGCACGTCCAGCACATGACCACGGCGCAGCAGAATGCCGTTGCGGGTCAGATTGGCGGTGGCCGAGGTTAGCGCCGTCGGAGTGGCCAGCGACAGGGCACAGGGGCAGGTGGCAACCAGCACGGCGAGGGTGACCCAGAACGCCTGATCCGGTTGATGGAAGTGCCAGAAAGTCCAAACCGCGGCGGCAATGATCAGCAGCACCAGAATAAAGTGGCGCGACAGCTGATCCGCCATCTGGGCGATGGCCGGTTTATCATCGAGGGCGTGATCCTGCAGCCGCATGATCTGGGCGATCCGCGACTCTTCGATACGGTGGCTGACCCGGATCTGCAGCGGGGCATCCGTGTTGATGGTGCCGGCATAGACCTGATCACCGCGCTGTTTGAGCAGGGGCAGCTGTTCACCGGTCAGCATGGATTCGTTGAGGCTGGCTTGCCCTTCGACAATGATGCCATCCGCCGGCAAGGTGGCGCCAGCCAGCACACGTACCCGATCGCCGACCTGCAAGGTCTTGGCCGCTACCTCATGTTCCCCTTCCTCATCGATGCGGGTCGCCATGATGGGCACCAGTCGCGCCAGGTTGGAGCTCGACTCCGACGCCTTGCGCCGGGCCCGCAACTCGAGAAAGCGCCCCAGCAGCAGGAAGAAGACGAACATGGTGATGGAGTCGTAATAGACCTCACCGGTATTGAACACGGTGGCCCACATGGAGGCGATAAAAGCCCCGATCAGCGCCAGCGACACCGACACATCCATCGACAGGTGACCCTGCTTCAGGCTGCGCCAGGCCCCCACGTAAAAGGGCTGGGCCGAGTAGATCATGATGGGGGTGGAGAGCAGCAGGCTTATCCACTTGAAGTAGACCATGAACTCATCTTCAACGCTGATGAAGAGATCCATGTAGAGAGCCACGGCGCACATCATCACCTGCATTGAGCCCAGCCCCGCCAGAGCCAGCCGGAACATATAGCTGCGCACCTCTTTGGCGTAGAGCGCCTCCTGTTGATGGGTCTGGAACGGGTAGGCCCGATAGCCGATCTGGGCAAATCCCTTGAGGATGTCACTCAGGGAGAGTTGGTCCGGATCCCACTTGATGCGGGCCCGGTGGGTGGTGGTGTTGACGTTGATGTAGCGCAAGCCGCCAAGGGTCATCAGGTGGCGTTCGATAAGCCAGGCACAGGCGGCGCAGGTGAGCCCTTCAACTGTCAGCTGGATTTCGCGAAGGGTACCGCTGTCGGTGACAAACTCCTGTTGCACTTCTGCCAGATCGTAGTGGGTGAGGGCGGCCAGCTCTTCGGGCACCAGATCGCCCTTGGTGCCAGGAGCGGTGCGGTGATCGTAGTAACTGGCGAGGCCGCACTCCATGATGGTTTCTGCCACCGCCTGACAACCGGGGCAGCACATGGGGCGAACAATCCCCTTTATCTCGAGGGAATAGCCACTATTAGCGGGTACCGGCTCGCCACAGTGAAAGCAGGGGGTCATGCGTTATGCCCCCCTGAATGCAGAATGCAAGCTGCAGGGGCGCTGGCGAACACCGGCTCGCCACAGTGAGAACAGCCGGTCATGGCTTAGCGTCCTTTCGGGTCGAGTTCGACAGGGGCCAGGGTGGGCAACTGGACGGTCTCTTGCAATCGCCACTCGTGATCGAAAGCATCGACCCGAATGTGCCACTTGCCGACCAGCGGCTTGTCGAAATGGAGGCGATAGGTGCCGCTCGCATCGGCGGTGATCATGTGTTCGCTGTCCTGACCGGCCAAGGTCGGGTGGAACAATGAGAGATAGAGAGCTTGCCCGGCAGGAATGTCACCGCTGATGGGTTTGAGGGTCAGCTCGTTGCCGTCAACCTCCAGTCCAAAGCGGATATTGAGGGCTTCGGAGCGGTCAAACTTGCTCAAGTCCTGATTGATCTCTTTCCCTTGTTTGTAATAGTCCTCGGCCACCAGATTGACCCCATCCTTGCTGGCGATGATGGCGGTGGCGATGCTGCCGACAACGGCGGCAGTGGGGAGGGCGATGATAAACCAGGGCCAGAATTGGCGATACCACGGTTTGGATAGAGGTTGGGTCATGATTGCTACTGCCATGAAACGAATGATTAACGTGGAAGATGGTTTTTACGCAACACAAGATAACAAAAAGCCTCGAGGAGTCGAGGCTTTTTGCTGTGTAATCACGTGTTTATCACATGTTACAACGTTACGGGCGAACCTTATTTGGCAGACTGTTGATGAGACAGGCTGTAAACGTAGGAGGCCAGCAGGTGAACCTTGTCCTCACCCAGAATATCTTTCCAGGCTGGCATCACGCCGTGACGACCGTGGGTGATGGTTTGTACCACCACTTCGCGGGAGCCACCGTAGAGCCAGGTGTTGTTGGTCAGATCTGGCGCACCGACGGCAACACCGCCCTTGGCATCGGCCCCGTGGCAGGCAGCGCAGATGGCAAAGCGTGCTTCACCTTTCTTCGCTTCCACCAGGTCGACCTTGCGACCGGAGAGGCTCAGCACATAGGAGGCCACTTCCTGAACGCCATCTTTGCCGAGGATTTCACCCCAAGCAGCCATGATCCCCTGACGACCGCCCATGATGGTGGTCTTGATTTGATCAGGCTGGCCGCCCCATTGCCATTCGCTGTCGGTCAGGTTCGGGAAGCCGCGGCCACCACGGGCATCGGAGCCGTGACACTGGGAGCAGTTCTGCAGGAACAGACGCTGCCCCACTTTGAGGGCTTCCGGATCCTTGGCGATCTCGGTAATGGCACGATAGGTTTTGCCATCCGCTTCGTAGGTGAGTTCACGGAACTTGGCGCCGTAGATCTCGTCAGCCTTGGCGACCTCGCGGTCATACTCCACCGCGCGACCTTCAGCCTTGGCCGATTCGGTTGCAGCCTTGGATTCGGCCAACGAGCGCACGTTCTGGTTGGAACTTTGCCAGCCCAACAGGCCTTTGAAGTTGCCAAGCCCCGGGAAGGCGACCAGATAGACCAGACCGGTGACGATGAAGAAGAGGAACATGTAAGTCCACCACTTCGGCAGCGGGTTGTTGATCTCCTCGATGCCATCGAAGGAGTGACCCATCGATTTGCCTTCTTCAACACCCATCTTGTCCTTGCGGCACCACATCAGCAGCAAGAAGCAGCCGAGGATGGTTCCCAGACTGATGACAGTCACAAAAATGCTAAACAGAGTGCTCATTATTGTTTCGCTCCTGCGTTCTTTTTATCAGCACCGGGTTGCTCATCATCGGCAAAAACCAGATTGGCAGCCTCGTCGAAAGAGGTCTTGCGGCGTTTGCTGTAGGCCCAGACGATGATGCCAATCATGATGGCCATCAACAGTAGGGTATACAGACCGCGAAATGTGCCGTAGTCCATTTTCGCCTCCTTATTTCAGGGCATGACCCAGTGATTGCAGATAGGCCACCAGCGCATCCAGCTCGGTTTTGCCCTTGACGGCTTCGCCAGCACCCTGAATATCGGCGTCGGTATAGGGCACACCGAAGTGATCGCGGAACAGCGCCAGTTTTTTGCCGGTCATCTCGCCAGTCAGCACATTGGTATCAAGCCAGGGGTAGGCGGGCATGTTGGATTCCGGTACCACATCGCGCGGGTTGATCAGGTGAACCTTGTGCCACTCGTCGGAGTAGCGGCCACCAACACGGGCCAGATCCGGACCAGTACGCTTGGATCCCCACAGGAAGGGGTGCTCCCAGACGCTCTCGCCAGCGACCGAGTAGTGACCGTAACGCTCGGTTTCGGCACGGAACGGACGGATCATCTGGCTGTGGCAGTTGGTGCAGCCTTCGCGAATGAAGATGTCGCGTCCTTCCATCTGCAGGGCTGTGTAGGGCTTGAGGCCCTCCACCGGCTCGGTGGTTTGCTTCTGGAAGAACAGCGGAGTGATTTCAACCAGCCCCCCCAGACTGATGGCGAAGATGATGCCGACCACCAGCATGGGAACGCTTTTTTCAAATATTTCGTGACGGTTATTGTTGCTCATGGGTTGACCTCTTCAATCATGCTGGCTGGGCGACAGGTTCCAGAGAACCTTTGGGCGCAGTGATGGTGCGATAGGCGTTGTAAGCCATCAGCAACATGCCGGTGACGAAGAAGCAGCCACCCAGGAAGCGCACGAAATAGAAGGGATAGGATGCCTGCAGCGCTTCAACGAAACTGTAGGTCAGGGTGCCGTCTTCGTTGACTGCACGCCACATCAGGCCCTGCATCACGCCGGAAATCCACATGGCAACGATGTAGAGCACGGTGCCCACGGTCGCCAGCCAGAAGTGAACGTTGATCAGCTTGACGCTGTACATCCGGCCCTGGCCGAACAGGTTCGGGATCAGATGGTAAACCGCACCGATGGAGACCATGGCAACCCAGCCCAGCGCACCGGAGTGCACGTGACCAACGGTCCAGTCGGTGTAGTGGGAGAGGGCGTTGACGGTTTTGATCGCCATCATCGGGCCTTCGAAGGTCGACATGCCGTAGAAAGAGAGGGAGACGATCAGGAAGCGCAGGATGGGGTCATAACGCAGTTTGTGCCAGGCACCGGAGAGGGTCATGATGCCGTTGATCATGCCGCCCCAGGAGGGTACGAACAGGATCAGGGACATCACCATGCCCAGTGACTGAGCCCAGTCAGGCAGTGCGGTGTAGTGCAGGTGGTGCGGACCGGCCCAGATATAGAGGGAGATCAACGCCCAGAAGTGCACGATGGAGAGGCGATAGGAGTAAACCGGACGACCGGCCTGCTTGGGCACGAAGTAGTACATCATCCCCAGGAAGCCGGCGGTCAGCAGGAAGCCTACCGCGTTGTGGCCATACCACCATTGCACCATGGCGTCCATGGCGCCGGAGTACATGGAGTAGGACTTCATGCCGGAGAGCGGCACTTCCATGTTGTTGACAATGTGCAGCACCGCAACGGTGATGATGAAGGCGCCGAAGAACCAGTTCGCCACATAGATGTGGGAGGTGGTGCGCTTCATCAGGGTGCCGAAGAAGACGATGGCATAGGCGACCCATACCACAGTGATGGCGATATCAATCGGCCACTCCAGCTCGGCGTACTCTTTGGCGGAGGTGTAACCCAGCGGCAGAGAGATGGCGGCAGAGAGGATGATTGCTTGCCAGCCCCAGAAGACGAAGGTTGCCAGCGGGCCACCAAACAGTCTGGTTTGACAGGTGCGCTGCACCACGTAAAACGAGGTGGCCATGAGTGCACTGACGCCGAAGGCGAAGATCACTGCGTTGGTATGGAGGGGCCGCAGACGACTGTAAGTCAGCCACGGGGTCTCGAAGTTGAGGGCAGGCCAGATCAACTGGGCTGCGATCAGTACGCCAACCGACATGCCGACAATTCCCCAGACAATCGTCATGACGGTAAACTGGCGAACAACGGTGTAGTTGTACTCAGGATGGTTAGTTGTATGGCTCATCGTTATATTCCGCTTCCGATGCTGCTGTTGTTTGGTTTTGTATCCGGAGAACCGGACTGGCTTCATCAGCCACCGCCGACCAGTTGTTAACATCTGTTAACGAAAGGAAAAGCAAAAGATGGCTAAATGAAAACTGCATGGGAATGATACTGAAGTGACAGGTAAAATAACAGTATAAACAGTGATATATTTGGCTCCGTCCGGTCTCGATATGGCAGTTTTTTACCTTGTTCGAGATCACAAAAAACTATTTTAATTGCATCTTAATCGGGCTGTTTTTGATGAAAGAGAGACTTACCGCACGTAAAGTTTTGCACCTCGTACTGGTATTGGCGCTGTTATTGGCGCTGATGGCCTATCGCACCTGGTTTTCGGTCGATAACAGCGTCTCTGCTGACCAGACAAAAGATCAGATTTGTGATCTTTCCCACACCCCTTGCAGCGCGCTGATTGGTGACAAGTCGCTGACGGTCGCCATCAAGGAATTACCGCTGCGCGCTGAACATGACTTTGTCATCGCTATTAGCGGCGGCGATCCGGCCATCAAACCGGTGAAAGCGACACTCGAAGGCAAAGATATGTTTATGGGCACCATTCCGGTGAACTTTGAACAAATAGACGGACAGTGGCAGGGGGTAACCCAGGTGGGGAGTTGTACATCACCCGTCATGATCTGGTTGTTAAATATCGAGTGGAGTAATAGTCAACGCCAGCAATTGGCGCTTTCCGTTGCCCGGGAATAACGGCGCAAGGAGCGGGGAGTGGAAAAAATATTTGAAATTTCCCGGCCAGGCGTTACCTTCCCCAAACCATCAGGGAGTGAAGTTCATTTAATCATGATTGAAAAACAACCATTTTATCGCACCCTCAACCAGCAGGCCAAGGCGCTGCTGGAGGGGGAAACCGATCTTATTGCCAATCTGGCCAACCTCTCCGCGCTGCTGAATCAGGAGCTGAAGGAGATCAACTGGGTCGGTTTTTATCTGTTGCAGGGCGAGACCCTGGTATTGGGGCCATTTCAGGGCAAACCGGCCTGCGTGCGGATCCCGGTCGGCCGCGGTGTGTGTGGTACGGCAGTGGCAGAGGGGAAAACCCAGCTCATTGACGATGTCCACCAGTTCGATGGTCACATCGCTTGTGATGGCGCGAGCAACTCGGAAATCGTGATCCCGGTGCGCCGTGGTGGCGAGATCATCGGGGTACTCGATATCGACAGTCCGATTTTTAACCGTTTCGACCAGGAAGACCGGATTGGCCTCGAAGAAACGGTGCAAATTTTGGAAAGCATGCTCTAAGTCATTGCTAGATGGTTCGCAAAAGGCCCCAAGCTCTCTATAATGGGGCCTTTGTTGTGCTCGGGACGTGCCCGTGCGTTTATATGAAAGCCAAGGTTATACATGGAAAACACTGAGAAGCTGAAGAACAGTAAAGAGATCGTTGCCTACCTGGTCGAGAAATTCCCGGCCTGCTTCGTTGCTGAAGGAGAGGCCAAGCCGCTCAAGATTGGCATCTTCCAGGATTTGGCCGAGCGTCTTGCTGACGATGCCAGAGTCTCCAAGACCATGCTGCGTTCCGCACTGCGTCAATACACCTCCAGCTGGCGCTACCTGCACGGTCTCAAAGCTGGCCAGGCTCGCGTTGATCTGGATGGCAACCCGGGCGAGCTGCTGACCGAAGAGCACATCGAGCACGCCAAGCAAGCTCTGAAAGAGAGCAAAGAACGCGTATTCGCCAGCCGTCGTACCAATACCAAAGAGAAGGATGAGAAGGCCAAGAAGCCCCGTCGTCCTGCTGTGCGCAAAACCGAGAAAGCTGATGTAGCTGCCAAGCCGAAAGCTGCCGCCAAGGCACCGGTCGCTGACGCTCCGCTGGTTAAAGTGGATGCCGCTACGCTGAAAGTGGGCCAGGATGTGCGCGTCGTTATGGGTAAATTCCCGGTTCCGGCAACCATCAAGGAAGTAACCAAGGACGATGTACAGGTCCAACTGCAGACCGGCATGATGGTGCGGGTCAAATCAGAGCACTTGGTTCTCTAAGGAGACAAATGTTGAAGCATGGCGTAATTCGTTTTTCCCTCGTAGCCTGTAGCCTGGCGCTTGCCGGGCTTGCACAGGCCATCGAGCCGGTGCTCAAGGAGAGTGATTTGCCTGTGTTGGCTCAAGAGAGCCAACATGCTACGGCCAGCAAGCGAATTACCAATCTGTTTACCCGCTCGCACTACAAACAGTTCAAGCTGGACGATGCCTTTTCCTCCGTGATTTTCGATAAATATCTGGAGAATCTGGACTACAGCCGCAACCTGTTTTTGGCCTCTGATATCAGCCGTTTTGAAAAGTACCGTAACGGTTTTGACACCGACCTCGAAAGAGGCCGTCTGGCTCCCGCCTACGAGATGTTCAACCTGAGTCAGCAACGGCGTTATGAGCGGTTCGAATACGCCCTCAAACTGCTTGATACTCCCTTTGATTTCACCCAGCCCGACAACTATGTGTTCGATCGGGAAGGGGCGGCTTGGCCCAAAGATGAAGCAGAGCTCAACGAGCTGTGGCGTCAGCGGGTCAAGTTCGATGCCCTGAGCCTCAAGCTCAGCGGCAAGGAGTGGCCCGAGATCAAGGAACTGCTTGGCAAGCGTTACAACAACGCCATCAAGCGGATGTCCCAGACCGAGAGCGAGGATGTCTTCCAGCTCTTCATGAACTCCTTCGCTCGCGCCATCGAACCACACACTAGTTACCTCTCCCCGCGCAGTGCCGATCGTTTCAACACCGAGATGAACCTCTCGCTGGAGGGGATTGGTGCCGTGTTGCAGGCGGAAGATGACTTTACCGTCATCCGTTCTCTGGTGCCCGGTGGCCCGGCTGCCAAATCCAACCACCTCAAACCCGATGACAAGATCACCGGGGTAGGGCAGGAAGATGGCAAGATTGTCGATGTGATCGGCTGGCGTCTTGATGACGTGGTCGAGCTCATCAAGGGGCCCAAGGGGAGCAAGGTCAAGCTGGAGATCCAGCGCGGCAAGGGCGCAACCGCCAAGACCGAGCAGATCGAGCTGACCCGCGACAAGGTGCGCCTTGAAGACCGGGCAGCCAAGTCCAAGGTGATTAACGCCGAAGGCAAGAAGATTGGTGTCATCGAGATCCCGAGTTTCTACGTCAATCTGCATGACGACGTGATCAAGGAGCTCTCCAGCCTCAACAAGCAGAAGATCGATGGTCTTATCATCGATCTGCGCGGTAACGGCGGTGGCGCCCTGACTGAAGCCTCTGCCCTGAGTGGTCTCTTCTTTGCCAGCGGTCCTGTGGTTCAGATCCGTGATCATATGGGCCGTATCACGGTCAACGGTGACGACGATGGCAACGTCTATTACGGCGGTCCCATGTCGGTGCTGATCGACAGATACAGTGCCTCGGCCTCCGAGATCTTTGCTGCCGCCATGCAGGATTATGGGCGAGCCCTGATCCTTGGGGAAAACTCCTTCGGCAAGGGGACAGTGCAGCAGCATCGCAGCCTCGCCAAGGTCTATGACTTCTACGAGCAGCCGCTGGGTCACGTGCAGTACACCATCGCCAAGTTCTACCGGATCAACGGTGGCAGTACCCAGAACAAGGGCGTTGCGCCGGATATCAGCTTCCCGACACCGGTTGCGCCGGAAGAGACGGGTGAAAGCCGTGAGTTCAATGCGCTGCCGTGGGACAAGATAGCCTCTGCCAACTATCAGACTCTGGGCAATTTCACTACTCTGCTGCCCAAGCTGCAGGCGGCTCATGATGCCCGCATCGCCAAGGATCCCGAGTTCGCCTACGTGATGCAAGATATTGCCGACTACAAGGAGGAGAAAGACAAGAAGTCGGTCTCCCTCAACGAGGCGGAGCGTGTTGCAGAGCAGGCGAAACAGGATGAGAAAGCGCTCAAACGTACCAACGAGCGTCTGGCACGTCTTGGCAAGCCGGCGGTGAAGAGTCTGGATGAACTGCCCGCTGATTTTGAAGCGCCCGATGAGTATCTCATCGAAGCGGCCAATATCACGGCAGATCTGGCCAAGGTCAGCAAACGCAGCTGACAAGGCGACCTCCAATGCACAAGGGCGACTTCGGTCGCCCTTTCTTTTTGTCTGGTGTATCTGACGTAATGCAAATTGTTTGACCCCGCCAGTTGGTTGTGACAGCCTCTTTCTCGCCTTTAACAAGCGTGGAAGCAGACAATAATGACCGATCACTCTCAGGCCATGACGGCCAAATATCGCCAGGATTATCAGGCGCCGCTCTACTGGATCGACACCATCGACCTCGATTTCCAACTGCAGGAGCCGCTGACCCAGGTCACCGCCATCACCCGCATTCGCCGCAACGGCGAGCACAATGCGCCGCTCGTCCTCGATGGTGAGCAGCTGACCCTCAAAAGCGTTGCCATTGATGGCATACCCTGTGACCACTACGAGCAAGGCGAGAGCAGTCTGACCCTGTTCAACCTGCCGTCCGAATGTGTGCTGACAATCGTCACCCTGCTGGATCCGGCTGCCAACACCGCGCTGGAAGGGCTTTACAAGTCTGGCGATGCCTACTGCACCCAGTGTGAAGCGGAGGGTTTTCGCCGCATTACCTATTATCTGGACCGCCCCGACATTCTGGCGCGTTACAGCACCCGCATTACCGCCGACAAAGCCCAGTTCCCCTTCCTGCTCTCCAATGGCAACAAGGTCGACAGTGGTGATCTGGATGGCGGCCGTCACTTCGTGCAGTGGCAGGATCCTTTCCCCAAACCCAGCTACCTGTTTGCGCTGGTGGCCGGTGATTTCGATGTGGAGCGCAGCCACTACACCACCAAGAGCGGCCGCAAGGTTGCCCTCGAGATCTTCGTCGACAAGGGCAACCTCGATCGCGCCGGTTTTGCCATGGAGAGCCTCATAAACTCCATGCGCTGGGACGAACAGCGTTTCGGCCTCGAGTATGATCTCGACATCTACATGATCGTCGCAGTGGACTTCTTCAACATGGGCGCCATGGAGAACAAGGGGCTCAACATCTTCAACTCCAAGTTCGTGCTGGCCAATCCGGCCACCGCCACCGACAGCGACTACCACGGTATCGAACGGGTGATCGGTCACGAATATTTCCACAACTGGACCGGCAACCGCGTCACCTGTCGAGACTGGTTCCAGCTCAGCCTGAAAGAGGGGCTGACAGTATTCCGGGATCAGGAGTTCTCCTCCGACCTGGGCTCCCGTGGTGTCAACCGCATCAACAACGTGCGTACCGTGCGCGGCCCGCAGTTTGCCGAAGATGCCGGCCCCATGGCGCACCCGATCCGCCCGGATGTGGTGATCGAGATGAACAACTTCTACACCCTGACCGTCTACGAGAAGGGGTCGGAAGTGATCCGCATGATGCACACCCTACTGGGTGAAGCTGCCTTCCAGGCCGGCATGCGTCTCTACTTCGAGCGTCACGACGGCTCGGCCGCCACCTGCGATGATTTCGTGCAGGCGATGGAGGATGCTTCCGGTGTGGATCTCGGTCGTTTCCGTCGCTGGTACAGCCAGTCCGGCACCCCCGAGCTGACCGTTACCGACGAGTACGATGCCGCCAGCGGTATCTATCGCCTCCATGTAAGCCAGCACACCCCGCCGACTCAGGATCAACCGCAAAAGCTGCCGCTGCATATCCCTCTCGATATCGAGCTATATGACGAGCAGGGTGCTGTCATTGCGCTGCAGTATCAGGGCAAGGCCATCGGCAACGTGCTCGATGTGCTGGAAGCGGAGCAGACCTTCGAGTTCGATCGGGTGCCGGTCAAACCGGTTCCCTCCCTGCTGCGGGACTTCTCCGCGCCAGTCAAGCTGCACTATGACTACAGCGACGAAGCGCTCGCCTTCCTGATGCGCTTTGCCCGCAACGAGTTTGCCCGCTGGGATGCGGCCCAGATGCTGATCAACAAGGCGGTCATCGACGGGGTGGCGCGGGTCCAGCACGGGCAGGGGGTTGAGCTCTCCCAAACCCTGTTGGCAGCCTTCGTCGTCATTCTGGACGACAGCGATCTCGATTTGGCCCTCAAGGCGGAGATCCTGGCGCTGCCCGGTGAGGCGACCCTGGCCGAGCTGTTCGAGGTGGCCGATATCGATGCCATCCATCAGGTGCGCGACGCGATCCACACCCGTCTTGCCGAGGCCTTTGGTGCGCGCTTGGCGGCAACCTATCAGAGTCTGCGTCTGAACGGTTATCAGGTGGTGCATGCTGACATGGCCAAGCGGGCCCTCAAAGGGGTAGTGCTCGGCTATCTGGCGGCGCTGGATGCGGAGCATGCTGATGCGCTGGTGCGCGAGCAGTATGCAACTGCCGACAACATGACCGACACTCTGGCGGCGCTGCAGGTGGCCAACGGCTATCTGTTGCCATGCCGCGCTGCGCTGCTGGCCGATTTTGAAGGCAAGTGGGCCAAGGATGGACTGGTGCTGGACAACTGGCTGCGGCTGATTGGCAGCAAACCGGCTGCCGATGTGCTGAGTGAAGTGAAACAGGCGATGAGTCACCCCACTTTCAGCATTCGCAATCCGAACCGGTTGCGGGCGCTGATCGGCAGTTTCGCCATGAGCAATCAGGTGCAGTTCCATGCGGTGGATGGCAGCGGTTACCGCTTCCTGACCGATTTGCTGATCGAGCTCAACGAGGTGAATCCGCAGGTGGCCTCCCGTCTCATCACTCCGCTTATCCAGTTCAAGCGACTGGATGAGGCGCGCAAGGCCCTGATCCGCGCCGAGCTGACCCGTCTTGCCAACCTTGAGGGGCTGGCACGGGATCTGTTCGAGAAGGTCAGCAAGGCACTACAGCAGTAAGTGTTGACGGGGCAGGGGCGTGAATGCGCCTGCCCCTATTGTGTGATTTGTCGTGTGATCAGGAGCAAGCGTGAAGCAGTTTACTTTTCGGCTCTCATTGAATAGCGATGAGGTGATGCTGATGTATCAGGGCCATGCCAGACGGCTGGTGGTGCGCAGCGAACAGGGATTAACCCTGGAACTTGGCATAGAAAAAATACGCCCCTTTGTCGCCATCAATGGTGTGCATGGCTATTTTCGGCTCAAAACCCAGGACGATTACCGCTTTATCAGCCTCGAACGCATAAATTAACAAAAATCGAACAGATTACCGACTGTTTATCTGCTTTGTGTCACTATCTATCCGGTAAACTGGCACAAAGGTAGTGGGAATTTCTGTATTTTTGGTTATTTGCAAAATTTCTCACAGTTTAAGCCGTGATCTGCACCTTGTTTTTAACATCTCGTTAGCACCTTTCCTCGCCTTCCCTTATCCAAGCCATTACACTTCGCAACAACTCTGCACCAGCGGGTAACCAGGGTGGTTGCCTCTGCGTCGGTGGTTAATGTCGTCCGATAAGGAATATAAAAATGGCATTGAAAGACGCCCCTACCTCAGTTCTGCTCGAAAACGTTCTCAGCCTGATCCATCAGAAGTTGCCCAAAAACAGTGCCTCTTTGGTCGAGCGCTTCGTTGCCAAGTTCTACGGCAACATGGCGAGCTCCGACCTGCACGATCGCAATGACAGCGATCTCTACGGCGCGGCCCTGAGCCTGTGGAATGCCCTCAATCAGCGCAGCGGTACCGATCCCTACATCCGGGTCTACAATCCCGAGCTGACCCGTCACGGCTGGCAATCGCCCCATACCATCGTCGAGGTGATCCTGCAGGACTCCCCCTTCCTAGTGGACTCCATCCGGATGGCGCTTAAACGGCTCAATATCACCGCCCACATGATGCTGCACCAACCGCTGCACCTCATTCGTGGAGCGGATGGCAAGATTGACGCCATTCTGGAGCTCGACAACACCGACGGGCAGACCTCGGTTGAAACAGCATTCCTTATCGAGATCGATCACCTCACCAGCGAGGAGCAGATGGCCGCGCTGGCTACCGAGCTCAACTCGGTGGCCGGGGAAGTGGCGCTGGCAGTCGGCGACTGGCAGCCCATGCTGGCCAAGCTCAATGAGATCATCGACGAACTGCCCAAGCGCAAGCACCCGGTCAGCAAGGAGGAGGTGGCCTCCTGCGTTGCTTTCCTCAAATGGGTAGCTGCCCACAACTTTACCCTGATGGGGTATCGTCGTTACGACGTCAAGGCGGTGGAGGGGGATCACGAGATCCTGCCGCAGGCGAGCTCCAGCCTTGGGCTGATGAAGAACTCCATCAAGGAGGTGGGCCAGCGCCTTGGCAACATGCCTGCCAGCGCCCGTCACGCCGCCTTGAGTTCTGATCTGCTGATCCTTACCAAATCCAACAGCAAGTCCCGGGTACACCGTCCGGCTTATGTGGATTACATCGGCATCAAGCGCTTTGACGAGCATGGCAAGGTGATCGGGGAAGATCGCTTCATCGGTCTCTACGCCTCTTCCATCTACAACACCAGCGCGACCCAGATCCCGCTCATCAGCCATCGCCTCGAACGCATCATGGCGGCCTCCGGTCATGAGAAGGGCTCCCACGCCTACAAGGCGCTGCTGAACGTGCTGGAAACCTATCCCCGTGACGAGCTGATCCAGGCCCGTGAAGAGGAACTGCTGGCTACCGGCCTTGGCGTGCTGGAGATGCAGGAGCGGGACATGCTGCGGCTGTTCGTGCGCCGCGACGTGTACGGCCGTTTCTTCTCCTGCATGGTCTATGTCACCAAGGAGCGCTACAACACGGCGCTGCGGATCAAAACCCAGCAAATTTTGCAGAAATATTTTGGCAGCAATGAAGAGGTGGAGTTCAACGTCTACTTCACCGAAGGCGTGCTGGCGCGGACCCACTACATAGTGCGGGTCAACAACAACAACGTGGATGTGGATGTGAACGAAGTACAGAACAACCTGATTGAAGCGGCCCGCAGCTGGGACGACAGACTCGACTCCGTGCTGCTTTCCCACTATGGCGAGGCCCGTGGCAACGAGCTGCGTCGCCGTTTCAGTACCGCCTTCCCCCGTGCTTACAAGGAAGATGTGCTGCCTGGCTCTGCCGTGGCCGACATCATGGCGCTCGATAACCTGAGCGAAGCCGAGCCGCTGGGCATGCTGTTCTACCGCGCGCAGGAGGAGGAGAACGATCGTCGGGTACGGCTCAAGCTGTTCCACCGCACCGAGCCCATTCACCTCTCCGACGTGCTGCCGATGCTGGAGAACATGGGACTGCGGGTGATCGGCGAGACTCCGTATCAGGTTCGCACTCCGGGCGGCGATCTGTTCTGGATCCTCGACTTCTCCATGCTGCTGCATGGCGAGCAGCCCTTTGATCTGGCCCAGAGCCAGCAGCGCTTCCAGCAGGCGTTTGCCGCCATCTGGAACAAGCAGCTGGAAGATGATGGCTTCAACCGGCTGGTATTGGGGGCGGGTCTCACCGGCCGTCAGGTCTCTGTGCTGCGAGCCTATGCCAAATACATGCGCCAGACCGGCGTCTCCTTCAGCCAGTCCTATATCGAAGAGACCCTGACCCGCTACCCCGATATCGCCCAACTGCTGTTTACCCTGTTCGAACAGCGCCTGGATCCTGCCGGCAAGCAGGACGCAAAGGTACAGGCCAAGCTGCACGAGGAGCTTGCCGCCAAGCTGGATCAGGTTGCTAACCTCGATGACGATCGCATCATTCGCCGCTATGTGGAGATGATTGACGCTACCCTGCGCACCAACTACTACCAGCTGGACAAGGCGGGCAACATCAAGCCCTACATCTCCTTCAAGTTGGCGCCGTCCAGCATCACCGACATGCCGCTGCCGCTACCCAAGTTCGAGATCTTTGTCTACTCGCCACGAGTGGAAGGGGTACACCTGCGCTGGGGCAAGGTGGCCCGTGGCGGCCTGCGCTGGTCCGATCGAAAAGAGGACTTTCGCACCGAAGTGCTGGGTCTGGTGAAAGCCCAGCAGGTCAAGAACACTGTCATCGTACCGGTGGGGGCCAAGGGCGGCTTCTACTGCAAGCAGATGCCGGCGGGAGCGCCCCGCGCCGTTATTCAGGAAGAGGGCAAGGCCTGCTATCGCCTGTTTATCCGCGGTCTGCTCGATGTGACCGACAACATCATCGCAGGCGAGGTGATCCCGCCCAAATCCGTGGTGCGCCACGATGAGGATGACTACTACCTGGTGGTCGCCGCCGACAAGGGCACTGCTACCTTCTCCGATATCGCCAACGAAATCAGCCTGGAGTATGGCCACTGGCTGGGTGACGCGTTCGCCTCCGGCGGCTCGGTCGGTTACGACCACAAGAAGATGGGCATCACCGCCCGTGGTGCCTGGGAGTCGGTCAAGCGTCACTTCCGCGAGATCGGCGTCAACTGCCAGACCACCGACTTCACTTGCGTGGGGATCGGCGATATGGCGGGGGACGTGTTCGGCAACGGCATGCTGCTCTCTGAGCACACCCGGCTGGTGGGCGCGTTCAACCACATGCACATCTTCGTTGACCCCACTCCGGATGCGGCCAAGAGCTTTGTCGAGCGCCAGCGCCTGTTCGATCTGCCGGGCTCCAGCTGGGATGACTACAACCGCGAGCTGATATCACAAGGGGGCGGTATCTTCCTGCGCTCGGCCAAGTCCATCAAGCTGAGCCCCGAGATGCAGACCCTGCTCGGCACCGACAAGACCAGCATGGCGCCGAACGAGCTGATCAAGGCACTGCTTTGCCTCAATGTCGACCTGCTGTGGAACGGCGGCATCGGCACCTATGTGAAGAGCGCTCGCGAGAGCGATGCCGAGGTGGGCGATCGCAGTAACGATGCTCTGCGGGTCAACGGTCGCGATCTGCGGGCCCGCATTGTGGGTGAGGGGGGCAACCTCGGCTTTACCCAGCTCGGCCGGGTGGAGTACGCCAGTCAGGGCGGTCGCATCAATACCGATTTTACCGACAACGTGGGCGGGGTGGATTGCTCCGACAACGAGGTGAACATCAAGATCCTGCTGAACCAGTTGGTGGCGGCAGGGGATCTGACCCTCAAGCAGCGTAACCAGATGCTGTATGAGATGACCGACGACGTGGCGCAGATCGTGATCACCAACGCCTATCGCCAGTCCCAGTCTATCTCGGTCACCAGCTTCCGCGGCTCTGAACAACTGAAAGAGCAGCAGCGCTTTATTCAGGGACTGGAGCGGGAAGGCAAGCTGGACCGTGCGCTGGAGTTCCTCCCCTCTGACGAGGAGCTCTCCGAACGGATGGCGGCAGGGCAGGGACTGACCCGCCCCGAACTGGCGGTGTTGGTGGCCTACGGCAAGATGGTGCTGAAAGAGCAGCTCAACTGCCCGGAAGTGACCGACGAGCCCTTCCTCGCCAACATGCTGGTCACCAGCTTCCCGGCCAAGGTGCAGCAGCAGTTTGGTGCCCAGCTGGCCGATCACCCGCTACGCGGCGAGATAATCGCTACCCGGGTGGCCAACATGCTGGTTAACGACATGGGGCTCAACTTCGCCAGCCGGATGAAGGACGAGACCGGAGCCTCGGTCGCCGAAGTGGCTTGCTGCTTCGCCATGGCCCGCGAAGTGTTTGGTATGAACCAGCTGTGGCGCGATATCGAAGGGTGCGACAACCTGGTTGATGCCCAGACTCAGCTCGAGCTGATGTTCTACAGCCGCCGCATTGTGCGCCGTGCCACCCGCTGGTTCCTGCGTGCCCGCAATCGCAGCTGGAGCATCAGCGAGAACATCGCCTTCTTCCGTCCGGCGTTCGAGACCTTAGGGAAGCACCTCTACGAGGTGATGGATGAGAGCGAAGTGGCTGAGCATCGTCAGGCTGTTGCCAAGTGGATGGAGAAACAGGTGCCGGAGGCCATTGCCCGTCAGGTCGCCCATATGAGCAGCCTCTTCTCCAGCCTGGATCTGGCGCAAATTGCCGCGGAGCACAAGACCGATATCCTGCGCGCCGCCAACGTTTACTATCGCCTCGGTGCCAAACTGGATCTGCATTGGTTCCTTGACCAGATCAACCATCAGCCGGTCGGCAACCACTGGCAGGCGATGGCGCGAGCCTCCTTCCGCGAAGATCTGGACTGGCAGCAACGCAGTCTCACTTCTGTGGTACTGGAAGGGTGCAAAGATCAGGGAGAATGCGCTACCATACTGGCCGACTGGATTTCGGAGCATGAGCAACTCTTGTCCCGTTGGACCCACATGTTGGCCGACTTCAAGACCACCAGTACCCACGAGTTCGCCAAGTTCTCGGTGGCCTTGCGAGAGTTGAACCTGCTCCAGTTGAATTGTCGGGCACTTTAATTGCCAGATTAAGGCATGACACCGACATTACACCCAAAGCCCCGGCCAGTTGCCGGGGCTTTCTTTAAGGAGCAAAGATGTTGTACCCCATCGCCAGGCATTTCCTGTTCAAACTCAATCCGGAACAGGCTCACGATCTCTCCATGAAATATTTGCCCCGCCTTCTCGGTACGCCACTCGATTGTTTCTTCCGCCAGAATTTGCCGAAACGCCCCGTCACTGTCATGGGGCTTTCTTTTGCCAATCCAGTGGGGTTGGCGGCCGGTCTGGATAAAGATGGTGAGTGCATTGACGCGCTGGGCGCCATGGGATTTGGTTTTATCGAAGTCGGTACCGTCACCCCCAGACCCCAAAGCGGCAATGACAAGCCGCGCCTGTTCCGGGTTATTCCGGCAGAGGGGATCATCAACCGGATGGGATTCAACAACAAGGGTGTGGATCATCTGGTGGCCAAGGTGAAAGAGGCCAAATATCAGGGAGTCATCGGCATTAATATCGGCAAGAACAAAGATACTCCCATCGAACAGGGCAAGGATGATTACCTGATCTGCATGGACAAGGTTTATGATCATGCCGGTTATATTGCCGTCAATATCTCTTCCCCCAACACCCCGGGTTTGCGTTCGCTGCAATATGGCGAGGCGCTGGATGAATTGCTGGCCGCCCTCAAGGTGCGTCAGCAAGAGCTGGCCGCCCAATATAAAAAGTATGTGCCGCTGGCGGTTAAAATTGCCCCGGATTTAAGCCTTGAAGAAATAGATCAGGTGGCCGCTTCGCTGGTGCGTAATGGAATTGATGGGATTATCGCCACCAATACTACCCTCGAGCGCGAGATGATTTATGACATGCCCCACGCCGGTGAAGTGGGTGGCCTGAGTGGTCGTCCGCTGCAGCACAAGAGTACCGAGGTGATCCGTCATCTGGCCAAGGCGCTCAATGGTGCTCTGCCAATTATCGGTGTGGGTGGTATTGATAGTGCCATGGCCGCCCGTGAAAAATTGGCCGCCGGTGCCAGTCTGGTACAAATTTATAGCGGCTTTATTTATAAAGGGCCGGGGCTGGTCAAAGAGATTGTGACCAATATTTAAGAAATAGATGGCGGAGCCCTTTATTTGACGTTGCTGATTTCCTGCATATGGAATAAAGTCAACTGGTAATTATCAAGTAAGGGCTCCAACATGTTTATCCAACCGACCGATAGCTGGCAATGGCACTATGATGCCCAGAATGACCGCCTGATGTTGGACCTGTCTGATAACATGTTATTTGCGACCGAGTATAAGGGGCGACAATTGGTGCCCAGCTCGTTTGCGACCCAGCCTTTTTGTGTCGATGATGCCGCCCTCTATTATCAGTTGATGGATAAAGCAGCCGAACTTGAGTGGAGTATTCCGCATCAGGTTCAGTTGGTGCTTAATGCCATCGCGGTCAGTCGTTTTTATAAACCCCTGATGCCGCAAAGCTGGTTTTTTAGTGAACAACATCCGCAAGTGATCCCGCAAAACGGTGATCTGGTCCTGATGAATACACCCCATGGTAACGGCGAATTTATGGTCATTGAGGCAGGGGAGCAGGCCAGCGTCTGTTTGAACCTCACAGCCGATCTGGTATTGACCACCAGTAAAACTCTGCCGCGTTTCGGGGTGATCAAGGTGATGAATAACCGGATGAAGCCGCGTATTACCG
Source organism: Aeromonas sp. 601039 (assembly GCF_049174415.1). Classification (NCBI taxonomy): domain Bacteria; kingdom Pseudomonadati; phylum Pseudomonadota; class Gammaproteobacteria; order Aeromonadales; family Aeromonadaceae; genus Aeromonas; species Aeromonas sp. 601039. The sequence continues at coordinate 110,815 of NZ_JAAKTL010000002.1, read as the reverse complement.
TGACCGAGCAATATCGTCAGGTCAGTTGATATCTTTTCACCAATCTTTTTATCTCTGTGATTACACCGCTGCCTCTTTTTACTGTTGTCACCTCAATCGCGCCTCGTTTCTGATACTTCATTGATCCGCGTACATATTGCCCATTCTCATTGATCTTCATGGTTGTGATCCAGCCTCTCTTGAGGCTTGTTACATCCACTTGCACCTTGTGTTCTAACCCACGCAGTATCTTGGTCTTCCGTGCTGCAAGCATGGTGTCTTCCTCTTGTTTCGTTCTGCTTGCGTAGTGTCTCCCCCTAACTATCAACACATCACTCACTGCAGCGATGTTCTTCATACGACATTTTTTGCTTGAAACGAGAGCTATTCTCACTTACATTTTGTTATAACATAACAAAATGGAGTTGCCATGAAGTCTCATATTCACCCGGATTATCGTTTGGTGCTGTTCCATGACACGGCGGCAGATGCCTTTTTCCTGGTCGGTTCAACCATCAAGAGCGATCGCCGCTATACGTGGCAAGACGGGAAGGAGTATCCCTATGTATCGCTCGATGTTTCCAGCCAGTCGCACTCGTTTTATACCGGCAAGCAGAAGCAGGTTTCTAGTGAGGGAAGTGTTGCCCGTTTCAACAAGCGTTTTGGCGCATTTTCAAGCAAGAAGGAGTCCTGAATGCAGGTCGTCTGTTCACTCAAATCCGCACGGGCGCGTCATCCCGATTGTCAGTTGGTGCGCCGCCGCGGCAAATTGTTCGTGATTTGCAGAAGCAATCCCCGTTTCAAGGCTCGCATGAAGTGAGCCGCTAAATGATGTCTGGCCCCATGATCTCGCCATCGGGTAGTCATGGGGCCTTTTACCTTTATCGCCCCATATCAATCTGTTTCCATCCTGCTGTTTGCGCCGACTTTTGCATGCTCCAGTCCGCCTGATGAGGTATAATGCGGCACTATTTTTATGGGTTCCCCGTGAGCGTGATGAAAGAATTTTTTGCAACCTGCCCCAAGGGGCTGGAAAACCTGTTGGCCGATGAGCTGACCAATCTTGGCGCAGAGCAGGTCCGTGAGACCGTGGCTGGCGTCCATTTCAAAGGCGAATTGGCGATTGGCTACAAGGCCTGCCTGTGGAGCCGTTTTGCCTCCCGCATCGTGCTGGTGCTGTCTGAATTCCAGATGAACGATGATCTGGAGCTCTATCTGGGCGCCCACACAATCCCCTGGGAAGAGCACTTCTCCGGTACCGCTACCATCGCGGTGGACTTTACCGGTACCAACCCTGCCATTCGCAATACCCAATATGGCGCGCTGAAAATCAAGGATGCCATCGTCGATCGCTTCACCAAGCGCGGTCACGTGCGTCCGGACGTGGACAAGAAGTCGCCGGATATTCGCATCATGGCGCACCTGGGCAAAGGCAAGGCCAATATCACGCTGGACTTGTCAGGCCCGGCGTTGCATCAGCGTTTCTATCGTCAGGGCACCGGTGAAGCTCCGCTCAAAGAAAACCTAGCCTGCGCCATGATTGCCCGTAGTGGCTGGGCCGGTGAGCCCATGATGGACCCGATGTGCGGTTCCGGTACGCTGCTGATCGAAGCGGCCTTTATCGCCGCCGACATGGCGCCGGCGCTGCGTCGCGAGCGCTTCGGTTTCGATCGCTGGCTGCAGCATGATAGCGAGCTGTGGCAGAGCCTGATGATGGAAGCACAAGTACGTGCCAAACGCGGCATGCAGCGTTGCGAAGTAAAACTGTTTGGTTGTGATGCCGACCAGCGCGTGCTCCTCAAAGCCCGTGATAACGCCAAAGCGGCAGGTGTGGCGCACCTCATCACCTTCAAGCAAGCCGATGTCACCAAGCTGGAAAACCCGCTGCCGATGCCTGCCCCTGTTGAAGGGGAAGAAGGTCAAGGGGAGGCCCGCAAGGTCGGTATGCTCATTTCCAACCCGCCTTATGGCGAGCGTCTTGGCGAATTTCCGGCGCTGCTGGAAGTGCACCAGGCGCTGGGCGATGCTCTGCGTCGTAGCTTCCAGGGTTGGAAAGTCTCCATTCTGTCCGCATCGCCCGAGCTGCTGAGCTGTCTGCGCCTGCGCGCCGACAAGCAGTATCGCCTGTTCAACGGTGCTCTCGAGTGTCAGCTGCGCAATTATCAAATCGCACTGGACTCCGTGGCCTCGCAAAAAGAGGTGGCACAGGACTTTGCCAACCGTCTGCGCAAGAATCTGAAGGCGCTCGAGAAGTGGGCCAAGAAAGAGAATCTCGACTGCTACCGTCTCTACGACGCCGACCTGCCTGAGTACAACGCCGCCATCGACCGTTATCAGGACTATCTGGTGGTGCAGGAGTACGCGGCGCCCAAGGATATTCCTGCCCAGAAGACCCGTCAGCGTCTGCTCGACATGGTGCAAGCCGCCATCAAGGTGACCGGGATGGACGGCGAGAAGGTGATCCTAAAAGTACGCGAGCGTCAGGAGGGCAAGCAGCAGTACCAGAAGCTATCCGAAGAGCAGCACCGGATGGAAGTGCAGGAGTATGGTGCCCGTCTGTGGGTCAACCTCTACGACTACCTCGATACCGGTCTGTTCCTCGACCATCGTCAGACCCGCCGCATGCTGGGTCAGATGGCCAAGGGCAAGCGCTTCCTGAACCTCTTTGCCTACACCGGCAGTGCCACCGTGCACGCGGGTCTTGGCGGTGCCAGCGAGACCACCACAGTGGATATGTCGCGCACTTACCTCAACTGGGCACAGGACAACATGCGCCTCAACTCGCTGGTGGGCCGTCAGCACAAGTTCGTGCAGGCTGACTGCCTGAAGTGGCTGTCTGAAGCGGACGAGCAGTACGACCTCATCTTCATCGATCCGCCCACCTTCTCCAACTCCAAGCGGATGGATGAGAGCTTCGATGTGCAGCGCGATCACCTGCTGCTCATGCAGCACCTGAAGCGGTTGCTGGCTGCTGGTGGCACCTTGGTGTTCTCCAACAACAAGCGCCACTTCAAGATGGATCTGGCCGGTCTCGAGGCCATCGGTCTCAAAGCGCAGAACATCACCGGCAAGACCCGGCCCAAGGATTTCGAGCGCAACCAGCACATCCACAACTGCTGGATCATCACCCATGCGGAGGCTGAGGCTTGATGCTGACCCTGTTTCACACCGACGGTTGCCACCTGTGTGAGCAAGCTTGGGCGCTGGTGGAGGAGGCGGGGGCAAGCGATGTGACCCGCCGCTGCGACATCATGGACGATGCCAGCTGGCTTGAGGCCTATCGGGTGCGTATTCCGGTGCTGCGGGACGAGGCTGGCCGCGAGCTGGGCTGGCCCTTCACGCTGGTGGAGCTCAAAGGCTGGCTCGCTCGTCAGGGTTGATTTGTGATTTGACGATGAAACGGGATCAGACCCAGTCTGTTGCCCGTTTTTTCATATGAGATAAGGAACGAACATGGCTCTTTTAACATTGCACGGCGCGTGTCTGTCGTTCAGTGATTTTCCGTTGCTCGACAAGGCCGAGCTGACCATAGAGCGAGGCGAGCGCCTCTGTCTGGTGGGCCGCAACGGGGCGGGCAAGTCCACCCTGATGAAGGTAATTGCCGGTGAATTGCCCCTCGATGATGGCCGTCTGGTGTTGCAGCAGGACTTGAAAGTGACTCGTCTTGAGCAGGATCCGCCCACCTCGAGCGAGCTCACCGTGTTTGATTACGCCGCCGAAGGGCTGGCCGGAGTCGGTGAGCTGCTCAAGCAGTATCACCACGTCTCCATGGCGCTGGCGAGTGACCCGTCCGATGCCAACATTCGCAAGATGAGCCAGCTGCAGGAGCAGCTCGATTATCAGAATGGCTGGCAGTACGAGACCCGCATCAATCAGGTGCTTACCCTGCTTGGTCTTGATCCTGACGTGACCCTCGACAGTCTCTCCGGTGGCTGGCTGCGCAAGGTAGCGCTGGCCCGTGCACTGGCATGCGATCCCGATCTGCTGCTGCTCGATGAGCCGACCAACCACCTGGATATCGAGGCCATCAACTGGCTGGAAGAGTTCCTCAAGGATTTCCGTGGCGCCATCGTTTTCATCTCCCACGACCGTGAGTTCATCCACAAGCTGGCGACCCGGATCATCGATCTCGATCGCGGCGTGATCACCTCCTGGCCCGGCAACTATGACGAGTACCAGCAGGGCAAAGAGGAGTGGCTGCGGGTCGAAGAGCTGAAAAATGCTGAGTTCGATCGCAAGCTGGCGCAGGAGGAGGTGTGGGTACGCCAGGGGATCAAGGCGCGCCGTACCCGTAACGAGGGGCGAGTGCGCGCCCTCAAGGCGATGCGCATGGAGCGTACCCAGCGTCGCGAACTGCAGGGCAAAGCCAAGCTGCAACTCGACGAGGCGAGCCGCTCCGGCAAGCTGGTATTTGAAGCTGAAGGGTTGGGACTCGACTTTGGTGATCGCACCCTGTTCGAGGGGCTGGATCTGCAGGTGCTGCGTGGGGACAAGATTGCGCTGGTCGGCCCCAACGGTTGCGGCAAGTCGACCCTGATCAAGCTGCTGCTGGGTCAGCTAGATGCCACTCGTGGTTCGGTGCGTCAGGGTACCAATCTGGAAGTGGCCTACTTCGATCAGTACCGCGAACAGCTCGATCCCGAGCAGACGGTGGTGGACAACGTCGGGGAGGGCAAGCAGGAAGTGATGGTGCGCGGTCGCTCCCGCCATATCCTCGGCTATCTGCAGGACTTCCTGTTTGAACCCAAGAGGGCCAGAACGCCGGTCAAGGCGCTTTCTGGCGGTGAGAAAAACCGTTTGCTGCTGGCCAAGCTGTTCCTTAAACCCAGCAACCTGCTGATCCTCGACGAACCGACCAACGACCTCGACGTCGAGACTCTGGAGCTGCTGGAAGAGCTGCTGGCGGACTATCCAGGCACTCTGCTGCTGGTCAGTCACGATCGTCGCTTCATCGACAATACGGTAACCGGTTGCTGGCTGTTTGAGGGGGATGGCCGCATCAGCGACTACGTGGGCGGCTATGCCGACATGATGGCGACCCGCGAGCAGCAGCGTGCTCAGCAACAGGCCAAGAGCACGCCTGTGAAGGCTCCCGAGCCGGTAGCCACAGTGAGCGAAGCGCCGAAGAAAGGCAAAAAACTCTCCTACAAGCTACAGCTTGAACTGGATGATCTGCCGGCGCGTCTTGAGCAGCTGGAAGCCGAGCTGGATGCGCTGCAAAGCGAGATCAACCAGCACGGTTTCTTCTCCCTGCCAAGCGAGCAGACCCAGCCCAAACTGGCCGCATTGAGTGCCGCCGAGACGGCGATGGAGGAGGCATTTGCTCGTTGGGAAGAGCTGGAAGGACTCAAAAATCAGGAGTGAGTTCCCTGTAATTAAAACTTAATCCAGTTCAGTGCCTTGTGTCACATAGCCCGGTTAGGGTGGAAGTTTTTGTTTGACCGAGTGCGCTCGCAGGAGTAAAGATGAAAGCGACCGATGAGAATTTGGTCGCTTTTTTTGTTCCACGAAGAGGGTCGTAGATGATGAAGAGACAGAAGCGGGACCGTCTGGAAAGAGCTCGTGCTCGTGGTTATCAGGCTGGCGTGGTCGGCAAACAGAAAGAAGCGTGTCCGTATCAATGCCTGGATGCCCGTGGGCATTGGCTTGGTGGTTGGCGTGACGCCATGGAAGGGCGGGGCTCAGGCCTCTTCATGAAGTAGCAGGTACTTCATCACTCATTACAAAAGGAAAGGGGCCGTTGTGGCCCCTTTGCGTTAATGCTGTTTTACCACCAATCAGAGAGATCAGAATGCGGTGGTATCTTTGAAGAGGCCCACTTTCAGATCAGTGGCACTGTAGATCGGACGGCCGTCGACTTCGACCACACCATCAGCAATCCCCATCACCAGCTTGCGGTTGATGACGCGCTTGAATGTGATCTTGTAGGTCACTTTCTTGGCAGTCGGCAGGATCTGGCCGGTGAATTTCACTTCACCCACACCCAGAGCACGACCCTTGCCGGGGCCACCTTTCCAGCCAAGGAAGAAGCCAACCAACTGCCACATGGCGTCCAGACCGAGACAGCCAGGCATCACAGGATCACCCGGGAAGTGGCAATCGAAGAACCAGAGATCGGGGGTAATGTCGAGCTCTGCCAGGATCTCGCCCTTACCGTGCTCGCCACCGTTGTCATTGATCTTGACGATGCGATCCATCATCAACATGTTAGGGGCGGGCAGCTGACTGTTACCCTCACCAAAGAGTTCGCCACGGCTGCAAGCCAGCAGCTCTTCACGGGTAAAAGAGTTCTTGCCCTGTTCACACAGAGAAAGGCGGGCTTCCAGGGTCGAATTGTCTACGGTCACGCTGAGTTTCCTTCAAATGAGTAAAGCTGCGCCAATTTAGCGTACAGATGTGCGCTAAACAACTCCGATCACTTCATTAGCGGCCAAACAGCCGATCAAGAAGGGCGCGCAGCAGCCCGACTTTCGCCGTGCTGCCGTTCAGCTCATCCAGTCGCTCCTGAATGCGGCCGAACAGGGTATCGGGCATGTCAGGCTCACCCGCCACACAGCCAGTCAAGAGCTCGATAGCCTCTTCCACATGATCTACAGGGTGGATATGGAACTGTCCCGCTTCAACTGCGGCGATCACCTCATCAGAGAGGTTGAGTTGCTGGGCGTTGGTGCCGGGCAGCAGGATGCCTTGTTTGCCAGTCAGACCGTGGATCTTGCACACCCGGAAGAAGCCTTCGATCTTCTCGTTGACGCCGCCAACGGCCTGCACATTGCCAAACTGGTCGACCGCACCCGTTACCGCAAAGTGCTGGTAAATAGGCTGGCGGGCGAGGGCAGAGAGCAGGGCACACAGGCCGGTCAGGGAGGCACTGTCACCATCGATTTCGTGGTAAGACTGCTCGAATACCAGATTGGCCGACAGAGGGGAGGGGTTCTCGGCACCGAACTTGTTGGAGAGGTAGCCGTGAATGATCATCATCGCCTTGGCATGAATATGGCCAGCCAGTTCAGCCTTGCGCTCGATATCCGCCACGTCGCCATCACCCAAGTGAACAGTGGCGGTCAGGCGTACCGGTTCGCCAAAGTCATATGGGTGACCGGAGACCTGAATGACGGAGAGACCATTAATTTGGCCAATCTCTTCACCATCAGTCTGCAGCAGGATCTGGCCGTCGATAACCCCCTGATCGGACTGCTCAACCAGATAGTTGAGGCGATAATCCTGCTCCTCCAGCGCACCACGAATGTGCTCGTCGGTGACCTCTTCCGCTTCCAGCTCCCGTGCCAGACTGTCAGCCATCCTCATGATGGCGGAGAGTTGTACCGCGGAGAGAGAGAGCCACTCCTGGTGATCACAGAGTCTGCTGGCATGGCGACAGAGTGCGACAAGGGCTGCCGGTGTGAAATCCAGCAAGTTCCAGCGTTCACGTAACCAGGCCAGATACTGCAGAAACTCCTGCAGGTCTTCCTCTATGTTTACTTCGGATACTAGGTCGGCGCGCAGGAATATACGCTCTGACATGTCACGATCCAGCATCTGGAACTCAGCCACGTCCAGTCGGTCACCCACCAAGATCAGCTTGAGCTTGATGGGGGTCGCTTCAGGTGCAAAGAAGGGGGTTAGTGTCTTGCCTTCCTGATAGGCGTTCCAGTCCAGCTCGCCTTTTTGCATAGCATTTTTGAGCTTAAACCAAAGATGAGGCTGGTCGAGCAGCTCATCCAGTTGAAGAATAAGGTAGCCACCATTGGCCTGACGTAGCAAACCTGGTTCCAGCAAGTGCTGATTCGCGTAGACAGAACCCTGTTCTGTCTGATAGTTGATGGAACCAAACAGGGTATCCCAGTTGAGATCACGACCGTAAATTACCGGTGCTTCCTGCTCTTCGTGATGAATAAGCAGGTTGATCAGCACCGGATGCTGAAACTCCAGTCCCAATGCCACATGGGCCGCCAGATCCGAGAGAAAGTCATCGATCTTTGGATCGTTGTTTTGCTTGCGCATGATGCGGGTTACGATTCGCTCGGCATCGAGATGGTGGCTAAGCAACTTGAGTAGCTCGCCAACCATTTCGCAAAACTCAACGCCAGTACCGGGTTGCAGTCGCAGCCAGATAGGTTTGAACGGGTTGTTGAGATTCTCGGTATAGCAGAGGTCGAACAGATCGCCATCCTTACCATTGGAGTCGGCAATCAGAGTGCGGCACACATCTTCATAATCGGCACCGGGGAAACCGTTGAGCAGCATAACCGGGCAATCACCATCAAAACTGGCCAGACGTTTGATACCGGAGATTGCTCTGGGTTGCAGAGCGGCAAAGGGGATGGGCTCAAGCTCACAAAGCCTGGGGAACTGTTCAATCGCAAAAGCGGGTTTTAATTGTTCTGATGTTAATTCAGCCACTTAAGACATCCGGTCGAAGATAGGATCAATTGTTGCCATTATACACAGTTCAATAAGCGGTGACAGGAAACAAGATACTATATTTAACATAATATGCATTATGCGCAGTAATGGGATTCTACGTTTTGGAGTTATTTCCGATGAAACACAGCCGTCGCCCACAGGATCGACTCTTGCTGGATGCATTAACCGCCGGTGTCGATCTGTTGACACCACTGCGGCGCCATCGGTTTCGGCAGCTAGATATCAGTGTGCCCGATGACCACCAGTTGCTGTGGTTCGACGTGTTCCCGTTGGCCGGTGCGTTGGTGTTGATTCATAAGGACACCCCGTTGTGGATCTGCCGCTGGCAGTTGGTCAACCGTGTGGCGGTTATCCACGACTGGCGGGCCTTTTGGTACACCCATCAACAGGATTTTGCCCATCTGCCGCTGGAGGCGATTTGTTGGCTATCCAGTCGTTACCAGGTTAAATGGGATTCGCCCAGTGGCAGGTACTTTTGGCAGCGCTGCCTGCGGGAGGCCCGCGCCCGTGGCCTGTCGGTGAACGCTAGTGCTATAGGCCAGCCCTAAACATTGCTCACCGGGTTGAATGGCTCAGGCATGATCGATTGGCGCGACCTCGCGGCGTGCAGCATGGAGCTCGTCGGACATTTCCCCTGGGCTGATGCGCCGCACCACATCCACAGGCCAGGCGCTGCCGGTTTGCAGGACGCTGATGATCTCGGTCATTTCTGGGTGAGACATGTTGAAGGTCAAAAATAACAGAGTCTTTACAAATTATGCCGATAACCCCATTTATCGGCATCTCTGTGAGAGATAACATTGAGTGAATTTAACCACTACGGCGACACAACTCCGGTCAATGCGATCCATGATGAAGAACCATCTTGATACCTTGCAGCCAAATGCAGAAGAACCTCACCTAAAGCAGGCAATGCATCGTGCTTGGTGCCATAGCGTTGGCAATAGAATTGGCTAGTTCACCAACTGCTCATTTAGCTGTACCCGAACATGTCTTGGGACCATGTCCCCTCCCCTTAGTCGATATTCTGAAACCACAAATGTCCCATCTTGAGACAAGAGTCCACTATTAGAGGCTGTCTTGACCTAGTTAAAGTAGTCGCCTTAATGGGTGGACAGATCCCCTGCCCTTACTCAAAATGCTAAAAATGCAAATTTCCCGTATTGAATAGTTCACACTTACAACAGTGCCGGATCATCAATGCCCTTGATGCAATAAGCGCTCCCTTCCCTCTTGGTTTCCGTGACTTTTATAATGGTGAATTTAACGTAACCATTCATATATTTACGTTAGGTGGCGTCTGGCTCCTGAGAGTTTTCGGTAGCCCACGACGATGACCATTCGTATAAGTCATCAAATCACCTTTTTAGACCTCAATGCACTCCACAGAGAGAATGAAAAAGACCCGCCTTTTGCGAGACGGGTCTTGTTCTTTGATTCCGGCTGATCAGGCTATTAGCCAATGTTTGCGTTTGGGTATGGGCGTTCGCGGATGGGATATGTGGACATTGCTGCACATATCCATGATTAACCTCTTCAGTTCATTCATATCGACAGAGTGAAGTGTTAACGACCAGAATGCTCTCGCCTGGCTGTAGTGCATGCCGTTGGTATAGAGCAGGGTGTCATTTTCAAAACGAAGTTGGCTACAGGGTGCCTCCATCTGCAATCCTGTTTCGGGAAACCAGATATTCAACGTGCCTGAGGGGATAAGGGTAAATTGCGCCATCAGATCGCCTTGTCCGACAATCTTGTAGGTCTTCTTGATAATGTCTATCGGCATAGGGGGTTGTCTCGATGTTTGAGCAAGCGATTTGGTTAATTTTCTCTCTGATACGGAATAAATATTGATCCCGCGGATGGCTACCTGCTCGTTCTTAACAGCCCTGCTGTTCCCTGAACCGGTTGCTATCCAGAGAAGTACAAAATAACGGCACCAGCTTGAATGAGACCTTAATGAATCACTTTTTTAGGTCACGATGCTCACCCGCCCTTTGAACGATTATCTCTCGTTTGTTGGCTCAATCTGTCTAGCGGTTTTTGTTGCGCGCTCTCATGTCGTTCACTGTTGCTGGTGTGCAGGTATTTCGAAGTGGTGTCGATGCTGTCATGTCCTGCATCGGCCTGTACGTGGGAGAGCGGCCGCCCGTGCAGATTGATGTCATGGGTGATCCCGGTATGGCGGATCGCATGGGGAGATAGTTGCCGCATTTCGGCTGCATCCTGGGCAAATCCATCCTGCTCTGCCAATTCTGCCCCTTTACCGATGATCACCATGATCAAATCCCGTAACTGGCGAATGCCGAGGTTGGCGTTGATCTCCCCCTGCTCGCGGCCGTGGGCTGCCGCTTTATGACGAACGAACAGTGGCGTCTGTTCATCCGGTGTCGGCAAGGGAGAGAGACCGAGGAAACGGCGGTAGCGCTCGAGTGCCGCCAGCAGCGCTTGGGATACCGCTACGGTACGCCGTTTGCCCCCTTTGCTTTGCGGAATAAAGTAGCCCCAGACGCCGGTTTTGCGATCCCGCCTGAACTGCCCCATCACAGGGGTAAAGCCCGGCCGGGCCGCCACCTCAGAGATCCGCAGATAGCAGGCATACATCAGAATGATGAGAAAACGGCTGCGCTCGTGCTGCTCCGGATGGTCGTTGGCAAGGGTATCGGCGGCCTGCATCACGTATGACCACTGCAACTCGCTGAAGACCTGCACCTGATCATTGGCCTCCAGCTGTTGCGGCCGTTTGACTCGCTGCAGTAGCAGAGCTGGATTCCTGTCCATGTACTCCTCCTGGATCAGGAACTGGAAGAAGGCGGACAAGATGGCGAGCTTGGTCTTCATCGCCTGCTCGCTTAGGCGATAGGGCAAGGTGCGGCCCAGCTCCCGCTTGCCGAGAAACGGTCGCCATTGCGGGTTGGGCAACCGCTCTCCCCACTCTTTGTCGAGGACAAACTGCGCCACGTTGCGATAGGCAATCAACTCTTCAGGGGGGGACTGACAGTAGTCGAGATAGCGGATCATGATGCGGCGAGTGAGAGCTTTCGGGCTGATGGCTGCCTCGCGAAAGCACCAGTGTAAAAAAGTGGTCAGTTCGCTGCGATAGGTTTTGTAGTTGTTTTCGCTGTTGCGCTGCTCCAGCAGCCAATCAACCGCCAGTTCGTAAACCAGCCCGGCATCGGGCACATCATTGAGGCTGAGGTTGGCAAGGTACTGATTGACCTGCGGATTACCAGCTTCCAGATAGATAAGGCTGTCAAACAGCGGCATGGCTGGCGGCAAGGATAATGGTTGTTGAGTCATGGTGTTGCTTGTTGATGATGAGATGAGTCGATATGAGCCTGTGAGCCGAGTTGCTAGAAAAGGGCTCGTGATAGATGAATGCGACTTCAATTGGGACTGATACTGCCTCTTGTTGTTGCTGATTAAGGTAACCGGGAGCGATCTGGATAACGTTCTCTTCACTGTTTGCTCATTATTTCCTCATAGACTTGGCTGGTGTCGCTCAGTGGTGCACGCTATTCAGTTATGCATTGGATATGCACCTTTGTTAGAAAATTCTCGGGGTAAATAGCCGTAAATATGGTTTTAAATGCAAATAAAATGAATGCGGCGAGCTGTTTATCCCGAGAAATAGCAGGTCTGTGCAATCAGGCCACCTGTTTGAGTGGCTTATCCTTGCGCTTGGCTGCTGGGGCCTCTTCCTCTTTCGTGCCTGCCTGAACCTTGCCGCCGCGCAGCAGGGTTTGCAGCACATCGCGCTGTTCTGCAAGGTAGAATGCCAGACTCTCTTGCTGCTCTGGTGCCAGCTCGATCGGGGCGCCAGCCAACAGGGTCATCAACTCATCGGCCGTATCCAGCAGCTTGTCATAGGCATCGGCCTCTTTTTTGCTGGCAAAGGTCATTTTTTCCACTCCCCCACGAACAACCACATATTTGATCTCGACAGCCATGATGGCCTCCTCTTGGTGATGATGGATAGAGTATATGTATGGATATACAGTATTGCAAATAACCTCACCGGAAAAGAGTTCGCCGGGGTTTAGCGACAAAAGCCGCGCTGGATCAAGCTGTCTCAAAGTGTCATTTGACTTCCACGCCAGACTGGTCGGATCATGGCCTTATGACGATCGTACGACACCTGTTTATTCTGCTGATGGTAGAGGTGCTGCTCCTCGGGAGTATCGCCCATTTGGTCGTGGGACTCCCCTGGTTGCTGACCCTGCTGTTTGTCGTGTTTGCCCTGCTTGGGTTGCGTTGTCTGGTGGTGCTCGGCAGCTGGCTGTTTACCCGCTTCTACCCCTCCCCGGCTATCGGCCCTTGGCGCAGGGTGAAGATGATGGCGCAGGAGATGCTGGCCTACCTCTACACCTTCACCTTGCTGTTGCCGTTCGAGCCTTTGCTGATGGCACCCGATCGGCTGCGGCCATGCCAGCGCCCCGTATTGTTGGTGCATGGTTACGGTTGCAGTCGCGGGATCTGGCGTACCCAGCGCACCCGACTGGAGACCGCAGGCCATGTGGTCGCCACCATTACATTGATGCCACCATTTGGTCATATCGATGAGATGGTGCCGCTACTGGCCAAGCGAATTGACGATGTGCTCGCGCAAACCGGGGCTGACAAGCTGGTGCTGGTCGGTCACAGCATGGGTGGGCTGGTCTGCCGCGACTATCTGGCTCTCTATGGGGGTGACAAGGTAGAGCGCATGATCACGCTGGCTACGCCTCATCAGGGGAGTCAGCTTGCCGCCCTTGGGCTTGGGGCCAATGCCCGTGAGATGGAGCCCGGTTCCGGCTGGTTGCAGCGTTTCGCCTCGGTTCCTCTCTGCGTACCCGGCATCTCGGTGCGCACCAGTCACGACAATGTGGTGATGCCGCAGGAGCGGCAACGATTGGCGGGAATGGAAGATATCGAGTTGCCTGCCATTGGCCATCTCTCTCTGCTCTACTCCCGTCGCACGACTGATCTGCTGCTTGATCTGTTGTCCCGAGTCTGACCCTCCTTATTCGTCCTTCAACTGTTATTCCAAATAAAACAGGGGCCTGATTGCTCAGGCCCCTGTTGATCTCTTTATCCCATCATCCGGTTAGAAGTGTATCCCCTTGATCAGGGTCGAGACGGCAACCTGATCGGCGGTGGCTTTGGATTTGTCGCCATCCTTGGGATCGGCAAAGGTGCGGAAGCTGGTGTTCATGATCACCTGGGCGACACGTGGTGCCAGGGCATGCACCACCTGACCAAACACCCCGAGGCGAGTGGCCAGTCGCACATGCTTGTTGATGATGGTATCGCACACCAGATCGGCCGCCTCTTCCGGCGTCATCATAGGTACCTGCTCATAGACCTTGGTCGGCGCTACCATCGGCGTTTTCACCAGCGGCATATTGATGATGGAGAAGCTGACCCCCTTATCGGCAAACTCGGAGGCGGCGGTACGCACCCAGGCATCGAGGGCCGACTTGGAGGCAACATAGGCGGAGAAGCGCGGCGCATTGGTCAACACCCCGATGGAGGAGATGTTGATGATGTGCCCTTTTTTCTTCTCAATCATGGTGGGCAGCACCCCCATGATCACCTTGAGTGCGCCGAAGTAGTTGAGCTGCATGGTGCGCTCCAGATCGTGGAAGCGATCGAAGGAATCCTCGATGGAGCGGCGGATGGAGCGGCCGGCATTGTTGACCAGAATATCGACGCCGCCGTGATCGGCCACGATGCGAGCGGTGATCTCCTCGGCCTGCGCCAGATTGGAGAGATCCCCCTGATAGATCTCGATGGTCAGCCCCAGCTCGGCAAACTCGGCTTTAGTCTCGGCAATCTTCTGCTCGTCGCGGGCGATGGTAACGACGTTGGCCCCCGCACCCGCCAGCTTGCGCGCGGTTGCACGGCCGATACCAGAGGTTGCCCCGGTCACCAGCACTACCTTGCCCTCTACCCGACCACGCAGGGAGCGATCGATAAAGAGCTCGGGGTCAAGGTGGCGCTCCCAGTAATCCCACAGCCGCCAGGCGTAGCTGTGCAGTGGTGGCACTTCGATACCGGTCCCTTTCAGTACTCGCTGGGTTTCGCGACTGTCGAAACGGGTGGGATAACTGATAAGGCGGAACACATCCTTGGGCAGACCCAGATCGGCGATGGCGGCATCGCGGATGCGGCGCACCGGCGCCATGGTCATCAGCATGGCGGTCAGGTGGCGGGGAATGAAATTAAAGAGAGAGGCATTGATGCGGATCGCAGGCTCCGGCGCATGGGCGGCGCGGGAGAAGGTGCTCAGCATGTCGCCGACCCGCATCGGGTTGGGGTCGGTCAGGTGGAAGGTCTTGTTCTCCTCGCCCTCTTGATGGGCGATATGCACCATGGCATCGACCACGAAGTTGACCGGCACGATATTGATGCGCCCGCCCTCAACCCCGATGGCTGGCATCCAGGGCGGCAGCAGACGGCGCAGCTTCTGAATGGTCTTGAAGAAGTAGTAAGGGCCGTCGATCTTGTCCATCTCGCCGGTATTGGAGTCACCGACAACGATCCCCGGTCGATAGACTCGCCACGGAGCTGTGCACTCGTTTCGCACAATCCCTTCCGCTTCGTGCTTGGTCTGGAAGTAAGGCATGTCGAGGTGTTCGGCCTCATCGAACATGTCCTCGCGAAACAGACCGTCAAACAGGCCCGCTGCAGCGATGGAGCTGCAGTGGTGGAACTGCCCCGCCCCCAGCCGCTCGGCAAGTTGAACAGCCTGACGGGTCCCTTCAGTGTTGACCTGCTGCTGGATCCCCGCCTTGGCGTTGAGATCATAGATGGCAGCCAGATGGAAGAAGTGGTCGATCTTGCCGATCAACTGCTCCTGCATCTCGACCGATACCCCCAGCAGCGGTTGTGTCATGTCGCCAAAAACCGGGACTGCGCGCGATTCATCCACATTCCAGAATGAGAACAGCTCTGGCAATTTCTCCTGATGAGAGGCGCGCATCAGAAAATAGACGGTACAGTCGGGATGCTGTTGGAATAACTTTTTGATCAATCGACGCCCGATAAAACCACTACCGCCAGTAATGAAATAGTTCATAAAGAGAATCCTGCTACTGATTAGGGTGTTACTAGGTTGTTAGATATATCACGATTCATATGGGAATCTGCAATTTGATTGTCGGTTCGTGAGCAAACCCTAATTTCGGTGGTGTGCCTGTTCCGTTATTAGGTAGAACCCTCTATTTTTTGTCCCTAGACTGAAGTCGAAAAATCAGTAATGCCACAACCCGATTGCAGTTTCGTTGTCGCCATTACATTTAACAGTCGTTATTCAAGGAGAAGATCATGGCTAAGAAATTGAAAGCGCTGGCAGGGTCAGTGACCGACAACCAACTCACCTCCACCATCAAGGAGTCCACCCAGCAGATCTGGTTGGCGGGTCTGGGTGCCTATGCCAAGGCGCAGGAAGAGGGTGGCAAGATCTTTGAAGCCCTGGTGCAGGAAGGGGAAGCATTGCAGGCCAAAACCCGTCAGAGCGCAGATGAGAAGATTGCCGCTGTGACCGACAAGACCGCCAATACCTGGGGTCGTCTGGAGCAGGTGTTTGAAGATCGCGTGGCCCGCGCTGTGGCCAGCCTCGGCATTCCGACCCGCAAGGATATCGACAAGCTCTCCAAGCGCATGGCCGAGCTGACCGATGTAGTCCAGCAACTGCTGGATGCGCAGGAAGAGGAAGCCCCTGCCGCTGAAGCCAAACCGGCTGCCGCCAAAAAGCCCGCTGCCCGCAAGCCTCCGGTAAAGAAGGCGCCGGTAGCCAAGGCTAAAGAGGCCGTGGTTGAGCAGGCCGCCGATCTCCTCTCCGCCGCTGAAGATGCGGTGAAAGAGGTGAAAGCCAAAGCAGAGAGCGTCCTGCCCTGATCCCTCGCGGTGACGGAAGGTGATTGATACCGGCCCATGCCCTGCGCTGGGCCGGTCTTGTCATGGTGAATGTCATGGATAGAGAGGCGACGCTATGAGTACCATCGCAATTGCCCTTGCTGGCGGCGGGCCGCTCGGCGGCATCTACGAGATCGGTGCCTGCGCAGCCCTCTCTGACAGCATCAACGGCCTGCGCCTTGACCATGCCGATATCTATGTCGGCGTCAGTTCGGGGGCCGTGGTGGCATCGGCGCTGGCCAACGGCATCTCGCCGGCTAAGCTGGTGCGGATCCTGCTCAGCGATGATTCGGGGGAGATGTTTGACCCGGCCACCTTGCTGCGCCCCGCCTTTCGTGAATATGCCGACCGCCTGACCTCGATCCCGCCACTGGCGTGGCAGAGCCTGACCTACTATCTGGCGGCGCCCTGGAAGCGCAGCCTGTTTGAATCGCTGCAGGGGCTCTCCAAGGCCATTCCGACCGGACTGTTCGACAACCGCGGGGTGGATCGCACCCTGACCCAGTTTTTCTCTCGTCCCGGCCGCAGCAACGATTTCCGCCAGTTGCGCAGTCGACTGTTTGTGGTAGCCACCGAACTCGACACCGGTCATCCGGTCGCCTTCGGCAGCTCGGGGCTCGATGATGTGCCCATCTCGGCGGCGGTACAGGCGTCAGCCGCCCTGCCCGGTCTCTTTCCGCCCTCCTTGATCAACGGTCGTTACTATGTGGACGGGGCGCTGATCAAGACTCTGCACGCTTCGGTAGCGCTGGAAGAGGGGGCGGATCTGGTGTTCTGCATCAATCCGCTGGTGCCCTATGATGCGGACATGGCCGCCGGTGCGCCGACCAATCTGGTGGACAGCGGTCTGCCGGTGGTGCTGGCCCAGACTTTTCGCGCCATCATCCACTCCCGCATGCATGTGGGGATGGATCGCTACAGACACCAATATCCCGACGCCGATGCCCTGCTGTTTGAGCCCTCTTCTGCCGATGGCGAGATGTTCTTCACCAATGTGTTCAGTTATCGGGATCGTCGTCGCCTCTGCGAGCACGCTTACCAGCATACCCGCCGCGATCTCTGGCAGCGCCGTGACGAGCTTGCGCCGGTGCTGGCCAAGCATGGCCTAGAGCTCAATCTGGCCGCGCTGGCCGATGAAGATCGCACCCTGCTGGCCCCCGGCATTGGCTCGGTCGCCGCCCTCGACAAGTCGCTGGAGCAGTTGCAGCACTGGCTTGCCAAACGCTATCGCCACGGCGTGCGCCGTTCATCACCAAAGGAGTAGCATGGATCGCAAACCCAAACGCCGTACCCGGGAGCGGATCCTGACCACTGCCCTCGCCTGCTTCAATCGACAAGGGGAACCCAGCGTCACCACCTCGGCCATTGCGGCCGAGATGGAGATCAGCCAGGGCAATCTCTACTACCACTTCCACAACAAGGAGGAGATCGTCAACGCCCTGTTCTGCGAATTTGAACAGCAGATGGATCGCCTGCTGGAGGCGGTCAGCACCCCGTCCGATGAGCCAGAAGATATCTGGCTCTTTCTCCACCTGATGTTTGAAGCCATCTGGCAGTACCGTTTCCTCTACTACGATATCGCGACCCTGATGAGTGGTTATCATCAGGTGGAACAGCGCTTTTCCGCCCTGCTGCGCCGCAAGGAGCAGACCGCCATCGCCATTTGCAACCATCTGCAAACGGTCGGGCTGATGGAGGGCACGGCGCAACAAATGCGCACGCTGGCAGCCAATGTGGCGCTGGTGGGCACATTCTGGATCTCTTACCAGCGGGCACTGCACCCCAAGGCGGACGCCGATATCGCCCTCGGCGTCTTTCAGGTGATGCAGCTGGTCGCACCCTATTTGCGGGCCGATGCCCGCGCTCATCTGGGCGCCCTCGCCCACCACTACACCGACAAGGTTTGATTCACATGCTACAGGGAGAACAAGCATGACCACTTCACAACTCGAATTTGTCACCTTCCCCTACGCGGATGCGGCCTATGACTATGCCGGCCAGAAGCTGGCGGACAACTGGGATCGCCTCCATCAGGGGGATGCCGAACCCTGGCCCGAGGATGAACAGGTACAGGATGCCTGGCGGGCCTATCATGCCGGGGATTTTGCCCGGGCCGTCGCCCTTGGCGAAGCGGCCGGTGAGGCGGGCCTCAATGTGGCGAACAAGGCACTGGTGATCCATGCCAGCTATCTGCTGGAAGACAAGTATGCCAAGCGCGCCGCCTTCGAGCGGGCGGCCAGCCATGCCGAGAAGCTGCAAAAACGCCAGCCTGACAATGCCAACGCCTGGTACTTCCACGCTCTGGCCCTCGGTCGCTACAGTCAGGTCATTTCCATCTCCAAGGCCCTCTCGCAAGGAATTGGCGACAAGATCAAGGCAAGCCTTGAGAAGACTCTGGAGCTGGCGCCAGATCACGCCGAGGCCCATATTGCCTTTGGCGCCTGGCACGCGGAGATCGTCGACAAGCTGGGGGCCATGATCGGCGGCCTCACCTATGGCGCCAAGAAGGAGGAGTCCGAGCGTCACTTCAAGGAGGCGCTGGCGCTGATCCCCGAATCGGCTATCGCCCGCATGGAGTACGCCAACGCTCAGGTGATGCTGCACGGCAAGAGCCGCCTGAAAGCTGCAGAAGCCCTCTATGCCGAAGCGGCCGAGTGCGAACCGATGGATGCCATGGAGCGCCTCGATGTGGAAGCGGCGCGGGAAGAGTTGGAGGATTAACCGCCACTCTTGCCACGGATAGATAACAAAACAAGAGGCCAACCCGCGGGTTGGCCTCTTTTATGATGGGGGCTGATCGGTTGGCTACGCCGCCATCAGTCTTTCAAATGCTCGCTCAACCGAGCAGCACATCCAGTCCGTTGGGGTCAAACAACAGCTCCGGCTCCATCAGCACCAGCAACAGCAGTTGCTCGAACTCCACTGCAAACCGTTCGACCACCCGATCCGGATCCGGAACCAGCTTCTTGTCGGTGATAAGGCCCAGCTGCACCTTGTGATCGTAAGAGAGGATGGAGACGCCGACGCCGATATCCCCCGATTGCGGCACCCAGAACAGTGGTTGGCGTAGTTTTGCACCGGCCAGATAGAGGGTCTGCTGCGGGCCGGGTACATTGGTGATCACTGCACTGGCCTTGGCTGTGAGCAGCTCGACTGCCTGCTGCTGCACCGCATTGGGTGCCATGCCAAGGGCATGTAACAGGTTGAGCACCACCACGGGTTGCAGCGAGGTGCGCAGCGCCTGCATCCGGTCACGTACGGTATAGAGCCGCTGCAACGGGTGTTCAACATCCAGTGGCAAGTCCAGGGCCACCAGCCCGAAGCGGTTGCCAAGTGCCCCCTCATCGTCCGGTGCACGCATATTGACCGGCACCAGGGCGCGGATCTTGACCTTGTTGGCATCATCCCCCTTCTCCTGCAGGTAGTGGCGAAACGCCCCTGCGGTGGCGGCGATCAGCAGATCGTTGACCGAGCAGCCCAGTACCTTGCCCACAGCCTTGATATCCGGCAGATCAATTTGTTCCGACCAGGCCACCCGCTTGGTGCTGGTGGTCTTGCCACGCAGGCGGCAGGGAGAATCATCACCGAGGGTGGCGATATTGCACAGCTCGCTCGCCACATCCCGCCCGGTCTTGAGGTAATCCACCGCCTTGGTGGGATGGGTGACCACTTCGACATATTTGGACCAGAGGCTACCGGTCAGCTTGAGGCCGGCCCGCACCAGACGGCTGCCCTGGTGGCAATCCTCATCATCCTCGTCATCGCTGTCATCCAGTGGCTCCGGTGACGGTGGTCGCGGCGCCCCTTCCGGGGTGTTATCCATCATGGTCAGCATGGCCCGCACCAGCGAGAAGCCGTCGCCCATGGCGTGGTGAATGCGCACCACCAGCGCTTGCCCACCCAGCGACGTGTCGGTCAGGTGCATATCCCACAGGGGGCGCTGGTGGTTGAGCGGCGTCGAGGCGAGATCGGCCACCAGCTTCTCCAGCTCCAGCTTGCCCGCTTCACCCGGCAGGATCACACGCTTGAGGTGCTGATCGAGATCGAAATCGGGATCATGGCGCCAGTAGTAGGAGCCCCCCTCCAGCACGGCCCGCTGATGAAAGCGGGGTTGCACCGAAATGGTATGGCGCAATCCGGCCCGCAGACGCGCTTCATCAAGCTCCCCTTCAAACATCAGGACACCGATGATCTGCATCAGGTTGTTGGGTCTGTCCATGCGTAACCAGGCGGTATCGACGCAGGAGATAAATTCACTCAGTGGCATGGTTGTTTCCCTACAAAATGAATTTACCGAGACGGCAAATTGCTCCTGTCCTCATATCCGGATGAAGACTTGATGCAATAAGAATGACTTTAATGAGTGCCGACTCGAAAATATGAAATAAAGATGAAAGATTACTGACAAATAGAATCAAGGCCTCGCCGGATAATAAATCTGACAAACCATATGGCTTGCCAACTTATTTCAAACAGCCATCGTTTACAGCTGGTTTATTTAAAACCAGTGCAACGAAGAGTTTCAAACACGTTTGGGGCAAGGTAAGCGATTGTCGACATAATCGAGGATCTCTTGCTCCAGTACGCTGCGTACCGGCAACAGCATCAAACCAAGATGCACTTCCAGTTCCAGGGTATCTTCGTCCAGGGTGAGAGTGCCATGTACCCCTGTGCCGCGAAAACGAAGCTCGGTCTCCTCTTCATCTGCCCATTCGCAATCGAGTTGATAGCTCTCGCTCATGTCCGCAGCGATGGCTTCGGCCGCGATCCGGGCGGCTGCCAATCCCAGCGGATGCTGACGGCTGATCTGGATGGTAGAGAGTGCGCTGCTGCCAGCGAGCGAGTTGAAGAACATGGTCGTTACTCTGGGTCATAAGTTAGTTATTGATATTAAACACATGTTCACAACAAATGAAAGGATGGTTCACATAAATGGGACTCACTTAACAGAGTCGAGAGGGATGCAGGCCATCAGCGGGACATGGCATTTATTCCCTCCCCCGTGCGCGCTACACTTGTCACGGAACGGTCAGCAAAAGCTGCTTGTTTTTCATTCACTTGTATCTTCGTATCACCCAATCCCCATCAATGGGCCCAAGGCCAGAGAGCTGTAGATGACGCATCAAGAACATGCCCACGACGACGATAGCACCCTGGGTCGGCTCTACCGCCAGCTCAAGCGGGTTGCAGCCTTGCGCGAGCAGATGCGTGCCCACCCGGAAGATCAGCAGGATCGGGATCGGCTACGCCAGTGGCAGGCCGACCGGTTGGGGCGAACCCATCGAGATCTGCTGGAGAGTGACCGCTACGGTCCGGCGGCCGAGTTTTTCCTGACAGATCTCTATGGCCCCGGGGATTGCGCCCGCCGCGATGCGGACGTGATGCGGGTGATGCCAACCGCCGAGCGGCTGTTGCCGGAGTCCGGCCTCAAGGTGCTGGCGCAGGCGATCGAGCTTGATGCCCTCTCCGAAGAGCTGGACTACCTGATGGTGGTGGCGCTGCGGCGCATTGATGGCATTGATCCCATCACGCCAGACCACTACACCATCGCCTATCGTGCCGTGGGTGAACAGGCGCGCCGGGAACATCAGATTGCGCTGGTGAGCGAGCTTGGGATGACGCTGGACAGGCTGGCGAGAAAACCGCTGCTGGGGGCAACCCTCAAACTGGTGTCAGGTCCCGCCCATCTGGCGGGGCTTGGCGAGCTTTTCTCCTTTGTCGAGCGGGGTTATCGGGTCTGCCATCAGATGGGGCGTGCCAACGAGTTTCTCGAGACCATCGCCAGTCGTGAGACGGCCATCATGACGGCGCTCTTTAACGGCGACAGCAGTGCGCTGGGGTAAGGCTTATCGAGGGATAAGCCGCCAGAATAACAAAGCGGGCCGATGAGCCCGCTTTTCGTTTATCACTGTTTGCCGATATGTAGCCCAATACAAGACCGGTCAGATCACCAGCAGATCCATAAAGGCGTGTACCGGGGTGGCGGCAAGGCGCGGCCCATCCTGACAGAGGGCCAGAATATCGTTGACCCGTTTGGCCGGGAAGCGAGTCGCCAGATTGTGCTGGAATTTTTCCACCAGCAGCGGGATCCCCTCCTCCCGACGGCGACGATGGCCGACCGGGTACTCCACCTCCACCTTGGCGGTATGAGTGCCGTCCTTGAAGAAGATCTGGATGGCGTTGGCAATGGAGCGCTTGTCCGCCTCCAGATATTCGCGGCTGTAGCGTTTGTCCTCCTGTACCACCATCTTGTCGCGTAGCGCGTCGATGCGAGGGTCGGCAGCCACGTCATCCTCGTAATCCTCGGCGATAAGGCGACCGAAGATGAGTGGCACCGCCACCATGTACTGCAGGCAGTGATCCCGATCGGCCGGGTTGTTGAGGGCGCCGACCTTGCTGATGATGCGAATGGCCGACTCATGGGTGGTGAGCTCGATACGGTCGATTTCGTCGAGCCGCCCCTTCACCTGCCCATGTAGCTTCATGGCGCACTCAACCGCGGTCTGGGCATGGAACTCGGCGGGATAGGAGATCTTGAACAGCACGTTCTCCATCACATAGCTGCCGTACCCCTGATGCAGGGCGAACTGGTTGCCCTTGAACAGCACATCGTAGAAGCCCCACTTGGGGGCGCTCAGTACGCCGGGATAGCCCATCTCGCCGCTCATGGTGATAAGGGCGAGGCGCACTGCGCGAGAGGTGGCATCCCCTGCCGCCCAGCTCTTGCGCGACCCTGCATTGGGGGCATGACGGTAGGTGCGCAGGCTCTGGCCATCGACCCAGGCCTGGGAGACCGCATCGATCACCTGATCACGGGTGCCACCCAGCATGTGAGTCACCACGGCGGTGCTGGCGACCTTGACCAGCACCACGTGATCGAGACCGACCCGGTTGAAGGAGTTCTCCAGCGCCAGCACCCCCTGAATTTCGTGGGCTTTGACCATGGCCATCAGCACATCGCTCATGGTGAGCGGTGCCTTGCCCTCTGCCACGCGAGTACGGGAGAGCCAGTCGGCGGTGGCCAGAATGCCGCCCAGATTGTCGGATGGGTGACCCCACTCGGCGGCCAGCCAGGTGTCGTTGTAGTCGAGCCAACGTATGATGGCGCCGATATCCCAGGCCGCCTTGACCGGATCGAGGCAGAGCTGGGTACCGGGCACCCGGGCGCCGTGGGGTACGAGGGTGCCGGGTACGATGGGGCCAAGGTGTTTGGTGCACTCGGGAAAGCGCAGGGCCAAGAGGCCACAGCCCAGCGTATCCATCAGGCAGTAGCGGGCGGTGTCGAGAGCCGCCTCGCTGGTAATGGGGTGGTTGCAGACATAATCGGCAATATCGACCAGCACCTGATCGGGGTCTGGTCTGTGGTTGACGTCGACGTTGGCGGACATCGTGACTTCCTTATCGTTGTTGTAGAGAGACAAAGTGACGGGGGGCCGGGCCGACATAATCGGCGCTCGGACGGATGATCCGGTTGTGCTCGCGCTGCTCCATCACGTGGGCGCACCAGCCGGTGACCCGCGAGCAGACGAAGATGGGGGTGAACAGCTTGGTCGGGATCCCCATGTAGTGATAGGCGCTGGCATGGAAGAAGTCGGCGTTGGGAAAGAGCTCTTTCTCCTCCCACATCACCTTCTCCGCCTCGCAGGAGACGCGGTAGAGGCGATCATCGCCCACAGCCTCGGCGAGCTTGGCCGACCACTCCTTGATGATGACGTTGCGCGGATCAGACGTGCGGTAGATTGCGTGGCCAAAGCCCATGATCTTCTCCTTGGCCGCCAGCTTTGCCAGCAGTTCGCGCCTTGCCTGCGTCTCGTCTTGCCAATGTTCGATCATCGCCATGGCCGCCTCGTTGGCGCCGCCGTGGAGCGGGCCGCGCAAGGTGCCGATGGCGGCAGTGATACAGGAGAACATATCGGAAAGGGTCGAGGCGCAGACTCGCGCAGCAAAGGTGGAGGCGTTGAACTCATGCTCGGCGTAGAGGATGAGGGAGACATGCATCACTCGGCGCTCCAGCTCGCTCGGCGCTTTCTGGTGCAGCAGTGCGAGGAAATGGCCACCGATACACTCTTCATCGGTATCGAGGGCGATGCGAATTCCCTCGTGACTGAACTTGTACCAGTAGATCAGAATGCCCGGGAAGGCGGCCAGCAGCCGATCCGCCACTTCATGTTCATGCTCGAAGCCATCTTCCGGCTCCAGATCGCCGAGCATGGAGCAGCCGGTGCGCAGCACATCCATGGGGTGGGCATCGGCGGGAATGCGCTCCAGTACCTCCAATAGCGGCTGGGGCAAGGTGCGCAGGCGACGCAGCTCGCGCTTGTAGGCGTCAAGCTGCTGCTCACCGGGCAACTCCCCCTTGAGCAGCAGATAGGCGACCTCCTCGAACTGGGCGCTGTCGGCCAGCTCCTTGATGTCGTAACCGCGATAGGTAAGACCGGTGCCACTCTTGCCCACGGTGCAGATACTGGTCTCCCCTGCGCTTTGGCCGCGCAGACCGGCCCCGCCCAACGGTTTTTGCTGTCCCATAAGCTGCCTCCTATTCCTTGGCTGTAAACAGACGATCCAGTGTCTGCTCGTAGTGGTGATATCCGAGGAAGTCGTAGAGTGACTCCCGGGTCTGCATGGTCTCCACGACAGCGCGCTGATGGCCATCCTGGCGAATATGTTGATAGACGTTGAGGGCGGCCTGATTGGCGGCCCGGTTGGCACTCAAGGGGTAGAGCACCATGTCGACCCCGTGGGCGGCCAGTTGCTCTTTGTCAAACAGTTCGGTTTTGCCGAACTCGGTCATGTTGGCGAGGATCGGCACTTTGGCCGCCTGCTTGAACTGGTCGTACTGGGCCAGTTCGGTCACCGCCTCGGCGAAGATCATGTCGGCACCGGCGGCCACATAGGCGGCGGTGCGCTCAAGAGCAGACTCCATCCCCTCCACCGCCAGTGCATCGGTGCGGGCCATGATGACGAACTCGCTATTCTCGCGGGCATCCACCGCTGCCTTGATGCGATCGCACATCTCCTCAAGCGTGACCACCGCCTTGTTGGGGCGATGACCACAACGCTTCTGAGCCACCTGATCTTCCATATGGACGGCGGCAACCCCGGCCCGCTCGAACGCGCGAATGGTGCGGGCGATATTGAATGCCCCGCCCCAGCCGGTGTCGATATCGACCAGCAGCGGCACACGGGTCGCCGCTGTGATCCGTTCGGCATCGATCAGCACGTCGTTGAGGGAGGTCATACCGAGATCCGGCAAGCCATAGGAGGCATTGGCTACTCCGGCGCCGGAGAGATAAAGAGCTTGAAAGCCGCTGCGTTCGGCCATCAGCGCCATGTAGGCATTGATGGTGCCGACGATCTGCAGGGGATGTTCATTGGCAAGAGCGGTGCGAAAGCGCAGGCCTGCCGAGGGGGACAAACTGGACATCATGACTCCTTTCACCTGTCTAGTCTGGCTATCTAATATCACGTTTACGTTAACGTCAATTATACTTTCGTAACATTCCGGCTGCAGGCAAGACAGGAAACCGGTTTTAGGGTAAATTTCACCAATTCCTTCAACAGGTTGAATTGTATGATGGAGCCCGGTTCCGTAATTGTCTGTCCGGCGTGCGACTTGCTGATCCAGCGCAAAGCACTGCCGCTGCGTCGCCATGCCCACTGCCCGCGTTGTCACCAACATCTCTATGGCCGTTATGCCTTTCGTCCCTCCCAGTTGATGGCCCTGACCATCACCGGATTTCTGCTGCTACCCTCCGCCTTTTTTGAACCGCTGATCTATCTGCGGCTGGCTGGGGTCAACACCGACGCCGACCTGCTGCGCGGTATCCTGGTGCTGTTTGGCGAAAGTGAGTTTTGGGTGGCCTCTTTGGTGCTTTGGTGCGCCGTACTGGCACCGGTAGGATTATTGGCGGGGATCTTTGTGCTGGCTTCGGGTCTGGCCAAACGTTGGCACATTCTTCCCGTCACCTTGAAGCTGGTCGAGGTGTTTCGCCACTGGGCCATGCTGGAGGTCTATATCGTCAGCCTGCTGGTTGCCCTGTTCAAACTGATCGACATCGCCGATGTGCGCCTCGGTGGCGGGTTGCTCAGCCTCGGTATTTTGATGCTGCTCAACATGACCCTGCTGATCCTGTTTGACCCCGCCCCCTACTGGGCGCGGATCCCGTTAAAGGAGCCGGAACATGACCAGCGCCCGTGAGATGGGACTCTGCCGCTGCCATACCTGTGGTTTGTTGGTGCGCTATCAAGCCGGGGCAGTCTGCCCCCGTTGCAGCAGCAAATTGCAGGTGCGCATTCCCCGTTCCCTCGCCTGGTCGTGGGGCTTGCTGGCGCTCGCCACCTTCATGTTGCTGCCTGCCAATCTGTTGCCCATTACCCATTTCTACAACAAGGGGTTACTGCAGTCAGATACCATCTTCAGCGGTATCATGATGCTCTATCGCAGCAAGATGAGCGGGATTGCCACCATAGTCCTCACCGCCAGCATACTGGTACCCGTGGGCAAGATATTGGGGTTGGGCTGGATCTGCTGGCAGTTGCAGCGGGCCAAGCCGGTGCGGCGCAAGCGCCAGCTAGTGATGTATCGGGTGATCGATTTTATCGGTCGCTGGTCAATGCTGGACTTGTTCGTGATTTCGCTGATGGTGGCACTGGTCGATCGGGGTGTGCTGCTGAGTGTCCGCGCAGGCCCGGGGGCCACCGCCTTTGCCGGTGTGGTGGTGCTGACCATGATGTCGGCCCGCATGCTCGATACCCGTTTACTGTGGGACAAGGCGGCCCGTTGATGATTTCTCTGTTTTTGTCTGATGTGCTGTTTAATCCAGCCAATAAGGAGTCACTATGATCGGGGCTGAACCCGTCATCGAAAAGCGTCGCTGGTTATCGCCGGTCTGGCTGTTACCCCTGATAGCCCTGCTGCTGGCAGGTGGCTTTCTCTATCAGCAGGTATTGAGCCGTGGCCAGCTTATCCAGATCAACTTCGCCCAGGGCAACGGCATCTTGCCGGGCAAAACCCAGATTCGTTATCAGGGGGTGGCCATCGGCGTGGTGCAAGAGCTGGAGCTGGCTGAAGATGGCCGCAAGATTGCGGTGATGGCCAAGATTGACAGCCGTGCCAGACCGCTGATCCGCAAGGGATCCGACTTCTGGCTGGTGAGCCCCAAGGCGTCGCTCACCGAGATCTCCGGCCTTGATACCCTGGTCTCCGGCAACTACATAAACCTGCAACCGGGGCGTGAAAGCAATCCGCTGGAGGAGACCTTCGATGCACTGGAGGGCCCTCCTCCCGGCTATCAGGCTCAGGGTCGCATGCTGCACCTGACCGCCGATTCGCTGGGGTCGGTGGGGATTGGCGCCAAGCTCTATTTCCGCGGTATCGAGGTTGGCAGCGTCATCAATACGCGCCTGGGTCAGGACAACCAGAACGTCATTCTGGATCTGGTGATCGAGCCGCGTTTCGAACATCTGGTCAAAGCCGATACCCGCTTCTGGAACATCAGTGGCATCAAGGGCTCCTTCAGTCTGGCTGGCGTCAGCGTGGAGGCCGGCAGCCTCACCTCCATTCTGAGCGGCGGCATTGCCTTTGACTCGCCCAAAGATTCACCGGAGCCGGAGAAGGGACAGACTTTCGTCCTCTATAAAGGGCTGGCGGAAGCAGCGCGCGGTGCGCGTATCGACATTGCGGCTGGTGATCTCCCGGTCAAGGAGGGGATGCCCATCCTCTATGAGGGGATCGAGATCGGTCGTATCGACCCCATTCGCCTCACCGACAAAGGCCGTGTGGTCACAGCGCTGATCAACCCGGAGCAGGCTTATCGCATTACCGACAAGAGTCAACTGGTGTGGGAGAGCGTCTCCCTCTCCGCGACCGGCGTGCAGCATGCAGATCGCCTGCTCTCCGGCCCGGCCATTCGCCTCGACTATGTAGCGGGCAAACCGGTACAGAAGATGACCCTGACCGATCGCGCGCCCCAGAGCGGCACCAAGGTGACGCTGCAGGCTGACGATCTGGCGGGGCTCAATCAGGATGCACCTGTCTGGTACAAGGGATTGCAGGTGGGCCGTATCAGCCAGCTCACCCTGGATGCGCGCGGCAATGCCAGCGTCGAGCTGGTGATGGCGCCGAACTATGGTCATCTGCTCAACCGTGCCCGCTTCTATCGCGCCACCCCGTTGCAGATCGATGCCGATCTGAGCGGCATCAAAGTAGAAACCAGTCCGGCCAGTGCCTGGTTGGGGGGCGGGATCAAGCTGGTACAAGCCAGCAGTGGCGAGCGGATTAACCGTCTCTACCCCAGTCAGGAGCTGGCACTGCTCGGTACCCGTGATGCCAAGCCCCAGCGCTGGTTGCTCAAGGCAGATCAGGCCGATGGCATTGGCATTGGCTCGCCTGTGCTCTATCTGGGGCTGGAAGCGGGCATGGTCAAACAGCTGCGCGCCGCCAAAGAGGGGGTCGAGATCGAACTCGAGATTGATGGAGTCTATGCTCCCCTCCTCGCCCAACAACCCCAATTCTGGAAAAAACCGGCCATCGACACCAAGGTGCGGGTCGATGGGGTGCAAGTCAAGGTGGGTAACCTCGCTACCCTGCTGCGCGGTGCCATCGAGTTCGATCGGTTGGCCAATGGCCGTAGCAGTCATCAACTGTTCGACTCCAGGGAGCAAGCCAAGGCCAAGGTGCGCCAGCTGTCACTGGTAGCAGAGAGTAATCCGGGGCTCGGGATTGGCAGCCCGATCCGCTATCGTGGGGTCGATATCGGCAAAATTGAAGAGATCGAGCTGGAGCCGTCTCTGGGTCAGGTGATCTTCAAGGCGGAACTCGATGGCCACTATGCCGAGCGTTTCCTGCAGTCCGGCGCCCGCTTTACTCTGGTGCAAGCCAAGCTGGGATTAGGCGGGGTTGCGCACCTCGATACCCTGATCAAGGGGGCGTTTGTAGAAGCACAACCCGGTAAAGGCGCAGGCAAAGATCGCTTCCCCTTGAGTCAGGTCGGCCCGGTGGGTCTGGCCCTGACCCTCAAGAGCCCCTCCGTCAATGGCCTGAGCATTGGCAGTCCGCTACTGTTTCGCAAGATGGTGGTGGGCAGTGTCACCAAGGTGGCGCTGGCTCGGGATGGTAGCGAGGTGGTGATCGACGTTAACGTGGATCAGGAGTATGCCCATTTGGTGCGGGCCAACTCCCGTTTCTGGAATGTCTCCGGGGTCAAGGCGGATATCGGCCTGACCGGGGGTACCATAGAGGTCGAGACAGTACAGAGCCTGCTGGCCGGCGGCATTGCTTTCAATACGCCGGAGAAAGAGATGGGGCCAACCGTCAAGGCAGGACACAGCTATCCGCTCTACGGCAAGGCCGAGAAAGAGTGGCTGGAGTGGAGCCCTCGTATCCAGCCCTGATCTCTTCCCTTTACGTACCTCATCCAAGCCCGGCACAGTGCCGGGCTTTTTTATATTCCGGTGCCTGTTGATAGGGTTCAGATTCAGAATATTCTTAGCCTTGTGGTAGGATATCGCCCCTCTTTTTCGGTCAACGAGACGGCACAGTGCACGACAACACCTTCCTTCCCGATTACTTTTTACGCCACATTGCGGCCATCATGCCGGCCCATCTCTCGATGGATGAGTTTGTGGCCAGTTGTCGACGT
The DNA here is from genome assembly GCF_049174415.1 of Aeromonas sp. 601039. NCBI lineage: Bacteria > Pseudomonadati > Pseudomonadota > Gammaproteobacteria > Aeromonadales > Aeromonadaceae > Aeromonas > Aeromonas sp. 601039. The sequence goes on along the minus strand of NZ_JAAKTL010000002.1, from coordinate 80,876 downwards.
CCGCTGCGCCGCAGCATTCGGGTCAATACCTTGAAGATCGCCGTCTCGGATTTCGTCGCCCTGATGGAGCCACTGGGTTGGCAACTCGACCCTGTGCCCTGGTGTGATACCGGCTTCTGGCTGACCCGCAGCGATGAAACCGTCCCACTTGGCAACACTGCCGAGCACTTGAGCGGGCTCTTCTACATTCAGGAAGCGAGCTCCATGCTGCCGGTGACGGCGCTCTTTGCCAGCGACAAGATCAAAGCGGATGGTATGTTGCTGGATGCGGCGGCGGCCCCCGGCTCCAAGACCACCCAGATAGCCGCCTTGATGAACAATCAGGGGATGTTGGTTGCCAACGAATTTTCCAGCAGCCGGTTGAAAGTGCTTAGCGCCAATATCCAGCGCTGCGGCGTGACCAATGTGGGTATGACCCATTTTGATGCCAAGGTATTTGGCCAGTGGTTGCCGGAGACCTTCGATGCCATCCTGCTCGATGCCCCCTGCTCCGGTGAAGGTACGGTGCGCAAGGATGAAGATGCGCTGCGCAACTGGAGCATCGAGAGCATCGACGAGATTGCGGCGGTGCAACAAGGGTTGCTGGAGAGCGCCTTCCATGCCCTGAAACCGGGTGGTGTGCTGGTCTACTCCACCTGTACCTTGAGTGAGCAGGAGAATCAGGCGGTTTGCCAATCCCTGCTGGACAAGTTTGGCGATGCCTTGAGTTTTGACTCATTGGCAGACCTGTTCCCCCATGCAGAGCAGGCCTGTACATCCGAAGGATATCTGCACGTTTGGCCCCAGATCTTCGACAGTGAAGGCTTTTTCGTCGCCAGACTACGCAAGCTTCACTCGGTGCCCAACACCATGTTCAAGCCGGGCAAGCTGGGTAAATTCCCTTTTGCGCCACTTCCTGCCAAAGAGGCGGAACCCATATTGCGCGAGATCGAAGCCAACTTTGGGGTGGCACCGCAGGGTCAGCTGTTTGGCCGCAATGACGAGATCTGGCTCTTCCCTCAGCGGTTTGATCAGGTGCAGGGCAAGCTTCGTTTCGATCGCATCGGCATCAAGTTGGCCGAAACCTTCAAGAAAGGTTATCGCCTCACTCATGAGTGGGCATTGGCCTATGGCGATAAAGCGAGCAAGGGCGTGGTCGAGCTGGATAGCGCCAATGCGCGGGAATTCATGATGGGGCGGGACGTCTGGCCAGAGCTGGCTTCTGGCGTTGGCGAGGTGATCGTCCGCTATCAGGGGCATACCCTGGGCATGGGGAAATGGGTGGGTAGTCGGGTCAAGAATGCCCTCCCCCGCGAGCTTGTGCGTGACAACAATCTGTTCAATGCGTAGTGGGCCGTTCGGTGCATAGGCACTTGAACGAGTCTGAAATACCCACACTCTGGTTGAACTTTTCTTTGGATCTTGAAAAGCCTTGAGCCTTGTCTAAGCTTAAGGCAATCCGAACACCAGTTAGCGCACGGCTCTGCAAGGAGCCAATTCCCCTATGCCAGGTACAAGGAATTCGTACCTGGCCTTTTTTATCTCTTCACGTATCGCTGTTACTTCACTTTTGTGTCTATCCAACAGTCTCTTCGACCCGTATGGCGACTCTGTTTTCAAACGGAGGTTCTCTACCCAGCTCATGTTGGTAGAGCAGATCGATCGCCTGCTCGATGAGTGATGCCTGACTGTCTTCGAGATGAAGACCTAGTGCGGCCAATCGTTCGGCGTGGCGATTGCTGATCCAGCATTGCAGCCGGGTATGGGTCTCCTGCTTGCGTTTTACATGTTGGCGCTGCCGCTCGGCATTGTTTTGGGGCCCCGCCTCTTGCACTTCACGCCCTGTCATTTCTTGGCTCATATGTCCTTGCGATGTTTCATTTCCGGATTTGTTATCTCTCATCACATGCCATTATCCACAGGAAGATGGCCCTTCCACCTTGGGCTGCTGGCTGCACGGCAAATATATCATCAGATCAACAAGATATCATTTAACATAAAAAACGCAGTGACGCAGTTGTGTCAAAGCAAGCCATCAAGGGCATGATCGGAGAATTTATGGGCATCATCGAAGTACTCCTGCAGGGTTCGCATATCCTTGTGGCGAGTGACTTCAATGATCTTGTTCATCGGCTTGCCGGCAGTCACCGCCGAGGTGATAAAACCGCGCCGCAGGCTATGGCCACTGACGTAAAGATCGTCGATGGTTTGGCCGGTTCGCCGCTTGATCATCAGGTTGATGCCCTGGGGACCGAGTGGTTCGGCCATCAATTGGCCCCAGCGGTTCATGCGCCGAAACAGCGGCCCCTCGCTGATCCGGCTTTTGTGTAGCCATTTTTGCAGTGCCGAGACGGGACAGTAGTGCTTGCCCGGGATTAAAGCTATCTCGGTTTCATGCAACTGATGCTTGCTCGGTTTGAGGCGAAGGCGGAGCCCCTGCCCCACAAAATCGAGATCGCTCACCTCAATTCGAGCCGCTTCCGAACGGCGCAAGGCGCCACTGAACATCAAGAGCAGCAGGGTGTGATCACGCAAGCCAGCCAGATCATGGGTGTCGATGCCATCGAGCACCTGGGTCAATGGCTGTAGCGTCAGGGCGCCGGTTTTGCGTTTGCGGTTATCCCCTAACCTGACAATACCGCGCATCATCTCCTTGATTTCGGGATGTTCGGTGGGTATGGGGTGAATGCCTTTCTGCTTGAAGGCATAACGGATCCCGGCAAGCCGTCTCACCAGGGTTGCCGGTTTTCGGGGCTCGCCATTACGCAACTCCCCTTTCCCCTCTTCTTTATCCAGCCATACCCAGTCTGCCAATACGCCGTCGGCCTGATCAGCGAGAAAATTCATGATGTCGTGATGGGTCGTTTGCAGCGGATCCAGCCCGTGTAACTGGCACCAGAAGACAAAAATACGGGTATCCGCCTGATAGGCATTGAGGGTGGAATCCGCTTTTGCACTGCGCAAAAAGCGGCGTGCCCGACTATTTAGCTGTGCATCGAAAACAGTCTGCAGTGACTGATGAGCTGGATTGGACAAGGTTGGATATGCCACGGAACTCTATGATTCATATGAAGTTTGAGAGGATCTTACAGGATCCTCCACACACATCAAGTATCGATAATGAATATTATCGATACTTATAGCCTGATGTTTAATACCCTTCGACCACGGTGAAAAAACGAAACATCGGAATATCATTCACCCAGTTTTGTATGGATGAACGAGTTGAATTGACTGGGTTGGTGAGAGATAACGTTGTGCTAGGTTGATTTTCAGGTGGGTAATCAGCTTGGTATTTGAAATATATAAGCCCCGAGCAACGGGGCTTCTGTGTTATTTTTTCGCCAGTTTGAATAGTTCAAAGAAATTCCGGCTGGTGGCTTCTGCCAATTCGTTAAGCGGAATATGGCGCAGATCAGCAATAAACTGGGCAACATCTCGCACAAAGGCGGGTTCGTTCTCCCTCCCCCGATGCGGCACGGGTGCAAGATAGGGCGAGTCGGTTTCGACCAGCAATCTGTCGAGGGGCAGAGCCTTGACCACCTCTTGCAGGGCAGACGCATTTTTGAAGGTAGCGATCCCCGAGATGGAGATATAGAACCCCATCGCCATCGCGGCTTGTGCCATTTCGAGGGATTCGGTGAAGCAGTGCAGCACACCGCCAACCTGATCAGCGCCCTCTTCACGCATGATCTGCAAGGTATCTTGCTGGGCATCGCGGGTATGGATGATCAGCGGCTTGTTCAACGCGCGGGCAACCCGGATATGTTCGCGGAAAGAGGCTTGCTGAACTTCCTTGTTCTCGGGCGAGTAAAAGTAATCGAGACCGGTCTCACCGATGGCCACCACACGTGGATCGGCAGCTTGCTTGAGCAGCAACTCGGCATCGACACCGGGTTCCTGATTGAGCGGGTGTACCCCGCAAGAGGCAAACACCTGGGGATAGGGCGCGATCGCCTCGAGCATGGTCGGGAACTGTGCCTGAGTCACACTGACACAGAGAAAATATCCCACGTCCAGTTTCGCGGCCTTTGCCAGTACATCAGCCATGCTGGTCTGCTTGCTGCCATAGCTGAGGCGATCGAGATGACAGTGGGAATCAACGAGTAACATATAAAACCTTTCTGCTTGTCGGTACTTATAACCAGCGACTGAGCCAGTTCATCAGATGGATGGTGGGATTGGAGAGCTGACCCGGCTGGCATGCCGCTTTCAGGGCAACAAGATCTTGTTCTGCCTCCAGCAGTTTTTCGCTGGAGTGCTGCTCCGCCAACCGCTGACTCAAGATTGCCAGGTCCGGCATCGCCAGCTGATGGTGACCACATCCGGCCTGGGTTTTCAGGGCATCACACAAGAAGAGCTGCAACCAGTGCAACCTGACCTGCGTCTCCTGACCAAGCTGGCTGCACAATGCCGTCGCCTTGACCGGACTTTGACTCAGGGCGACAAACTGTTCCAGCAGTTCGCGGCGAGTACCGTCCTGTTGCTGCTCGATATAGTCGAGTACCCGCAGCGGGGCCCCCTGACAGATCCGCACCTGAGCCAGAGTGGCCTGATGACCCTGCTCGGCCAACCAGCGTACTGTCTCCCCTTCCGCAGGCAACTGACAGACATGTTTGTGACAGCGACTGAGAATGGTGGGAAGCAACCGGGAAACCTGAGAGGCAATCAGCAACAGCAAGCTGTCGCCGGCCGGCTCTTCCAGGGTTTTCAGCAGGGCGTTGGCCGCCGATTCGGTCATCCGCTCCGCATCTGGAATGATCACCACCTTGCCACGGCCGAGCTGGGCAGAGCCCTGCAGCCGGGTGCAGATCTCGCGAATGGCCTCGACCCCGATAGTCTTGCTGTCGCGCGTTATGGTGCCGAGATCCGGGTGGTTACCCTTGTCAAAGAGCTGGCAGGAGTGGCACTGACCGCACGGCTCTCCGCGATCCGGTTGCTGGCAAAGGTGTAAACGCGCCAGCCGCTCTGCCAGTTGCTCCTTGCCAAGACCGGGATCGCCCAACAACAACCAGGCATGGCCGAGACGACCGGACTGGGCCGTCTGGCTCAGGGCATGCCAGTCGGGGATCAGCCAGGGATACATAGCGGCTCGTTCGACAGATAGTGATCCAATGCACGCTCGATGGCAGCTTTGACCTGTTCCGGCGTTTGCGCCGCATCGATCACCACAATGGAATCATCCTTGGCGGCCAGTTCGAGATAACGAGTTCGGGTACGCTCGAAGAAGCTCAGCTGCTCCAGTTCGATGCGATCCAGCTCGCCGCGATGGCGAGCACGCTGCAAGCCAAGGGCGGGATCGATATCGAGATAGAGGGTGAGATCCGGTTTGAAGTTGCCAAGCACCGCCTGCTTGATGGCACCGATAAGCTGGGCATCGATACCACGGCCACCACCCTGATAGGCTTGGGAGGAGAGATCGTGGCGATCCCCCACCACCCAGACACCGTCGGCCAGTGCGGGTTTGATGCGGGTCTCCACCAGTTGTACCCGGGAGGCATACATCAGCAGCAATTCCGCCTCGATGGTGAGGCGCTCGTCGTGCACCTCTTTGACGATGGCCCGCATCCGCTCGGCCAGTGGCGTACCACCCGGCTCGCGGGTGCACTCGATCCGGTTGATGCCGTGGCGCTGCAGATAGTCGGTCACATAACGAACGGCCGAGCTCTTCCCTGCCCCTTCCAATCCTTCGATCACAATAAATTTAGACATTAGGGTTTCTTCAATATGTATTCACGAACCGCCCGATTGTGTTCATCGAGGGTCTTGGAGAAATAGTGGGCACCGCCCCCCTTGGCGACAAAGTAGAGATAATCGGTCGACTTGGGGTTAAGCGCAGCTTCGATGGAGGCCTTGCCCGGCATGGCGATGGGCGTGGGCGGCAGACCGTCGATCACATAAGTGTTGTAGGGATTCTTGTCGGTCAGATCACTGCGGCGAATGTTGCCGTCGTAGCGATCCTTCACCCCGTAAATGACGGTGGGATCAGTCTGCAACTTCATGCCCAGACGCAGACGGTTGACGAATACGGAGGCGATCTGCGCCCGCTCGTCCGGCTGGCCGGTCTCTTTCTCGATAATGGAGGCCATGATCAACGCCTCATAGGGGGTCTTGTAAGGCAGGTTAGCCTGACGTTTTTCCCAGCTCTGCTGCAGGAAGGTCTCCATATCCTGATGGGCGCGGCGCAAGATCGAGAGATCGCTGGCATGGGTGGTATAAGCGTACGTTTCCGGCAGGAACCACCCCTCCAGCTTGCCATTCTCGATGCCGAGCTCTTGCGCCAAGTCGGCTTCGGATTGCTCAACGGTCAACCGCTCAAGGTATGGGGCGCTGGAGAGCTGCTTCTGCCAATCCTCGAAACGGGAACCTTCGACGAAGGTGAGGCTGAAGTGAAACTCCTTGCCCGATGCGAACAGAGAAAGGGTCTCCTTGAGAGGGGCCCCTTCCTTGATTTCATAGGTACCCGATTTGATGGCCACCAGTTCGGGATGGCTGCGCAGCCAGAGCCGCACCGCCCAGGGGCTGGTTTCCCCCTCCCCAAGTTCGGCGATGAGACGCGCCGCATGGGCGCCCTTCTCCACCGTAAAGAGCCGGGTCGGCCCCTTGTTGGTGAGCGTCTCTACCTGTTGCCATTTGTAATGTACATAGCCCCCGGCAGCGGCTACCGTCAGTGCCGCCCCCGCGAGCAGGGTGTAAAGCCGATTAAACTTCAATGACCAAACGCTCCTGTAAACGGCGACTCAATACCGCTGGGGGATAGTGAATATCCTCGATGCAATTGACCGGCACGACCCCCATCAGGGTATTGGTGAGCCACACCTCTTCAGCCTGCCATAGTGACTCCAGCGGAGCCTCTACCACACGCAACTCAATACTCATCTGTTTCAACATCGCCATCACCTGGCGGCGCATGATGCCATCGACACCACCGCGGGCGAGATCGGGCGTAAACACCGTCTTGCCCCGACGCCAAAACAGATTGGCACTGACCCCTTCAATCAGATAACCGCGACTGTTAAGTACTATCCCTTCGACTGCATTCCGGCTGACAAGTTCGCTTTTTAGCAATACCTGCTCCAGACGATTCAAGGTTTTAAGCCCAGCCAGCATGGGGGCATCGCCGATCCGCTGGCGGCACACCACCATCTCGATCCCCTCCTGTTGCCACTGGCCATAGTGAGTGGGAAATGGCGCCAGACTGACAATCCGGGTTGTGTGCTGACATCCGCTGCCGTCATAGCCCCGCCCCCCCTCGCCGCGGGTCAGGATCACCTTGGCCACGCATTGTGGCTGGTCGGCCACCATCTCTTCAACCTCCCGGGTCAAGAGATCCCAGTCCGGTTCAACCAATCCCAGCCGGTTGTTGGCCAGCTGCAACCGTGCCAGATGGGCAGGCCACTGCAACACGCGACCCTCCCTGACCGCCATGGTGGTGAAATGACCGTCACCATAGGCCAACCCCCGATCATGGGCCGAGATCGTATCAAGCTTCATGCCATTGATAAGCAAAGGGATCCCTCCGATAAAAAAGGCCCGATACCGGCAGTATCGGGCCTGTGTCTTTGCCCTGCGGCAAATTATACGCGTTTGAAGATCAGTGAGCCATTGGTGCCGCCAAAACCAAACGAGTTGGAAAGGGCGTACTCGAAGCTACCTGGTTTGGCCACATGGGGTACCAGATCCAGATCGCACTCATCATCCGGGTTGTCCAGGTTGATGGTGGGCGGAGCCACCTGATCACGCAGGGCCAACACAGTGATGATCGCCTCGATGGCACCGGCGGCGCCCAACAGGTGACCGGTCATCGACTTGGTGGAGCTGACCATCAGGGATTTGGCGTGTTCACCAAACACCGACTTCATGCCACGCAGCTCGGCCACATCACCCAGCGGGGTGGAGGTGCCGTGCGCGTTGATGTAACCAATCTGCTCGGGGGCAATGCCGGCATCCTTGATGGCATTTTTCATGGCACGAGCGCCACCGTTGCCATCTGCAGGAGGCGCAGTCATGTGGTACGCGTCACCGCTCATGCCAAAACCGACCAGCTCGGCGTAGATCTTGGCACCACGGGCCTTGGCGTGTTCGTACTCTTCCAGTACCAGGACACCGGCACCGTCACCCAGCACGAAACCATCGCGATCTTTATCCCACGGACGGCTCGCTTTTTGCGGCTCGTCGTTGCGGTTGGAGAGTGCCTTGGCGGCAGCGAAGCCACCCATCCCCATCGCGGTGGAGGCTTTCTCGGCACCGCCGGCGACCATCACGTCGGCATCACCGTAAGCGATCATCCGGCCAGCCATGCCGATGGCATGGGTACCTGTGGTACAGGCGGTAGTCACGGCGATGTTCGGCCCTTGCAGACCTTTCATGATGGAAAGATGACCGGACACCATATTGATGATGGTGGACGGAACGAAGAAGGGACTGATCTTGCGTGGGCCGCCGTTGACCAAGCTTTCGTGGTTCTGTTCAATCAGACCCAGACCGCCGATACCGGAGCCAATCGCCACGCCGACACGTTCGGCATTCTCTTCATTGATGGTCAGGCCGGAATCATCCAGCGCCTGCATACCGGCCGCGATGCCGTATTGAATGAAGAGATCCATCTTGCGAGCGTCTTTACGGTTGATACCGTACTGCTCGGGATCGAAATCCTTGACCAGACCTGCGAAGCGGGTTGCAAACTCGCTGGCATCAAAGTGTTCGATAAGGGAAATGCCGCTCTGCCCGTTGAGCAGTGCTTGCCAGCTGGATTCGGCAGTGTTACCCACCGGGGAAAGCATCCCCAAGCCGGTCACCACGACTCTGCGTTTTGACACTGAGGTAGTCTCCGAGAGGTGTTTTGAAAAGGAACAAATACAAAAGAAGCGGCCCTTGGGCCGCTTCTTTCAGAACAGGAACTTATTCCTGATTAGCGGTGATGTAGTCGATAGCCGCTTGAACAGTGGTGATCTTCTCGGCTTCTTCATCAGGAATTTCGGTATCGAATTCTTCTTCCAGCGCCATTACCAGTTCAACGGTATCCAAAGAGTCAGCGCCCAGGTCGTCGACGAAGGAGGCAGCGTTCTTAACGTCTTCCTCTTTAACACCCAGTTGTTCGATGATGATTTTCTTTACGCGTTCTTCGATGTTGCTCATGACCTGAATTTTCCTTTAAAAATACGCTATTTGCGTCTGGTTGGGGTAGTTTATTCAATTGACGTGAGTTTGCAAGTAGCTTGCCGCTGGTCAAACCACGAAATGTGCCAAACTTCGGCGTACTATCGCAAATTTGAACAGATCTTACGACAAATTGATTACACCATGTACATCCCGCCATTAACATGCAGGGTTTCGCCGGTGATATAGGCTGCTTCATCAGAAGCCAAGAATACCACAGCTGCGGCAATTTCTTTTGGATCACCCAAACGGGCGGCAGGCACCTGACTCATGATGCCGGCACGTTGATCGTCATTCAGGGCACGGGTCATGTCGGTTTCGATGAAACCGGGAGCAACCGCGTTCACTGTGATACCACGGGATGCCACTTCCCGCGCCAACGATTTGGTAAAACCAACCAGACCGGCCTTGGCGGCAGCATAGTTGACCTGACCGGCATTGCCCATGGTTCCCACCACGGAGCCAATGCTGATGATGCGACCGTGACGTTTCTTCATCATGGCACGCAACACCGGTTTGCTCAGACGATAAAGCGAGGTCAGATTGGTATCGATGATCTCGTTCCACTCGTCATCTTTCATCCGCATCAACAGGTTGTCACGGGTGATCCCCGCGTTGTTGATCAGGATGTCGATCTCGCCAAAGCGCGCCTTGATGGCAGCGAAGACGGCTTCGATGGATTCCTGGCTGGTCACGTTCAGTGCCATGCCGCAACCATTCTCGCCCAGATAGGCGCTGATCGCCTCGGCACCGCTCTCGCTGGTCGCCGTACCGACCACTTTCGCGCCACGGGCCACGAATGTTTCGGCAATCGCACGGCCGATGCCACGACTGGCACCGGTCACCAACACAACCTTATCGGTAAAGCTCATCACTTGCTCCTGTTTACTTGATCTGGGCCAGCGCCTGCTCGAAAGAGGCGGCATCGTTGGCGTGAATACCTTCCACGCGCTTGTCGATACGCTTGGCGAGCCCGGTCAACACTTTGCCCGGTCCCATCTCGATCTCGAGGGTAACCCCCTCATTGGCCATCCGCTCGACAGTCTCGGTCCAACGAACCGGGCTGAACAGCTGACGAACCAGTGCTTGCTTGATGGCGACCGGATCCTGTTCACAGGATACGTCGACATTATTGATGACCGCGATGGTTGGAACCTTGATCTCGATCCCGTCCAGCGCAGCTGCCAGTTTTTCTGCGGCAGGTTTCATCAGCGCGCAGTGAGACGGCACGGAGACCGGCAGCGGCAGCGCACGCTTGGCGCCCGACTCTTTCATCAGCACGTTGGCGCGCTCAACGGCCTCTTTGTGACCGGCGATAACCACCTGGCCCGGGGAGTTGAAGTTGACCGGAGAGACCACCTGCCCTTCTGCCGCTTTTTCGCAGTTGGCGGCGATGGATTCGTTATCCAGACCGATGATAGCAGCCATGGCGCCGATGCCTTCCGGTACCGCTTCCTGCATGGCCAGACCACGCAGCTCGACCAGTTTGACCGCATCGGCAAAATCGAGTGCGCCGCTGCAAACCAGCGCGGAATACTCACCCAGGCTGTGACCCGCCATCATGGCAGGATTTGCCCCACCCTGCTGTTGCCACAGGCGCCACAGGGCGACAGAGGCTGTAAGCAGCGCAGGCTGGGTGCGCCAGGTTTTGTTCAGATCTTCAACCGGACCATCCATCACCAGGGCAAACAGGTCATAACCCAGCACCTGACTCGCCTCGGCGAAGGTCTCCTTGATCACGGCATGTTGTTCGGCCAGCTCGGCCAGCATGCCAACGGACTGGGAACCTTGTCCCGGGAAGGCAATGGCAAATTGGGTCATCATTGATTCCTTTTAGATAAGACAAAAATGAAATCGGTGACGGGATGATGGAGACACCATCCCGCCGAAGATCAGAGGCGAACCAGCGCCGAGCCCCAGGCAAAACCGCCGCCAAAGGCTTCCAGCAGTACCAGCTGACCCGGTTTGATCCGGCCATCCCGCACCCCTTCGTCGAAGGCGACCGGAACGGAAGCGGCAGAGGTATTGCCGTGCTTGTCGAGGGTCAGCACCACCTTATCGAGGCTCATACCGAGCTTCTTGGCGGTGGCACTGATGATGCGGAAGTTGGCCTGATGCGGCACCAGCCAGTCCAGCTCGCTCGGCTCGATGCCTGCAGCAGCCAGGGTTTCGGTCACGATCTCGCTCAGACGGGTGACCGCGACCTTGAAGACATCGTTGCCCTTCATATACATGTAGGCTTCGAGCTCGGCACCCGGCATGCCACGACGGGGATGAGGCAGCTTGAGCAGATCGCCATAACGGCCATCGGCATGGAGATGAGTAGAGAGGATGCCCGGCGTCTCGCTGGCGCCGACAATCACAGCCCCTGCCCCATCACCAAACAGGATGATGGTGCCGCGATCTTGCGGATCGCACATGCGGGAGAGCACATCGGCCCCGACGACCAGCACATGGCGGGCAGCGCCGGATTTGACAAACTGATCGGCAATGGAGAGTGCGTAGGTGAAACCTGCACAGGCTGCAGCCACGTCAAAGGCAGGAATGCCCGGTACGCCGAGCAGCCCCTGCAGCTCGCAGGCGGCAGCCGGGAAGGCATTTTCAGCACTGGTGGTGGCCAGCACTATCATATCGAGATCGGCAGCGGTCAGACCGGCTGCATCCAGGGCGCGCAGGGCGGCCTGGTAAGAGAGGGTGGCAACGGTCTCGTCAGCACCGGCAATACGGCGCTCACGGATACCGGTGCGTTCCACGATCCACTCATCACTGGTCTCAACCATCTGCTCGAGATCGGCGTTGGTACGCACTGAACTCGGCAGGTAGCTGCCAGTACCCAGAATTTTGCTATGCATAGAGTTCTTATAGATCCCTGTCAGAGAAGACAGCTTCAAGGCGATCTGCTATTTGCAGTGGAAGTTGATGTTTGGCCTCTTGTGCGGCCAGCAGGATCGCATTACACAGAGCGCGCCGTTCGGCCCGCCCATGACTTTTTACCACAATGCCGCGCAATCCTAACAGACTTGCTCCGTTATACTGGTCGGGGTTCAGGTAAGAAAAACGCCGTTTGAACATAAATCCGGCGATCCGGCCAAGAAAAGTGCGTTTCTTGCGGGGATATCCGGCCAGCTGAGCCATCATCCGCACCACCCCTTCTGCCGTCTTGAGGGCGACATTGCCGACAAAACCGTCGCAGACGATCACGTCGCTGTCGCCGCTGAAGATGCGATCCCCTTCGACGAACCCGACATAATTGAGCGCGTGGCACTGACGCAGCAATTCGGCACTGTGACGCACCAGATCGTTGCCCTTGATCTCCTCCTCGCCGATGTTGAGCAAGGCAACACGAGGTAATGCTATGCCTTCTACCTTTTCAGCCACGACGGAGCCCATCACCGCAAACTGCAGCAAGGTATCCGCATCGCAACTGACGTTGGCGCCAAGATCCAGCATCACGGTGCGTTTCCCGCTCAATGTCGGCAACGCCTTGATAAGGGCGGGTCTGTCTACCCCGGGCAGGGCTTTGAGCACGCACTTGGCCATCGCCATCAACGCACCGGTATTGCCAGCACTGACGCAGGCATCGGCCTCACCGGCTTTCACCAGATTGAGTACCACCCGCATGGAGGAGTCTTTCAGAGTTCGCAGCGCCACGATCGGTTTATCACCCATGCCAACCACCTGGGATGCATGTACGAAACGAACGCGGGGATGATTCAGCAAGCCATGTTGCTGCAGCAGAGAGGAGGTCTGGTGCTGGTCACCGACCAGGATCAGTTTTAGCTGGGGTAAAAGAGACAGTGCCTGCACGGCGGCAGGCACTGTTTCCGAGGGGCCAATATCTCCCCCCATGATGTCTAGCGCGACAGTTTGCGTAGACAAAGGCAATCCTTAAGCGATTACCTTTTTACCGCGGTAGAAACCATCGGCAGTCACGTGGTGACGACGATGAATTTCGCCACTGGTCTGATCAACAGTCAGGGCAGCGGTGGTCAGCGCATCGTGGGAACGACGCATGCCACGCTTGGCACGGGTTTTACGGTTCTGTTGTACGGCCATTGTAGGCTAACTCCTAAATTCACTTACGTTTAAGCTCTTCAAGAACTGCAAAGGGATTCGGCCGCTCATCAGCAGGTTCGATTTCACCCCAGGTCATCTCCATGTTACCGCGGGGACACGCATCCAAAGAATGCATGGCTACCTGAGGCAACGAGAGGATGAGTTCATCCTCCAGGATTTGATGAAGGTCTATCTCGCCGTTTTCGTCCAACTCAATGGGCTCATAAGCTTCCGGCAGTTCTTCCTCGTTTGTTCTTTCGAACAGCGGAGTGTAGATAAATTCAGCTTCACAGAGATGCTCGAAAGTCTCTCCGCAACGTTGGCAAACCAGGTCGACCTTGGCATGGGCAGTGCCTTTCATAACGGTCAACTTCTGGACATCTTTGCCAAAGTGCAGCGATACCTCGATATCACTCAGCAAGCCAGCGGTTGATTCCTCCAGCCTGGGCATCTGCGACTTTTCCACTATCCCGACATAGTCGAGCAGCTTCAAGGCACTACGGACTGGATCAACCTTAACGGGCAACTTCACCTTTTGCATAGGGCGCGAATAATATAGGTCCAACAACTGATAGTCAAAGGAAAAAGTCCTTACCGCCGATGATTTTAACGTCACAAGTCCCTAGAATGCCGGTACCTGCTTTCATCGGTAACTCGATTATGCCACAGAATCTGATCCTCGCCTCAACTTCTCGCTATCGCAAAGCCCTGCTGGAGAAGCTTGGTCTCCCCTTTGAATGTGCCGCCCCCGATGTGGATGAGCGACCGCTGGCTGGCGAATACGCCGAGGCGCTGGTGGCCAGACTGGCTCGTGCCAAGGCTGATGCCATCGCCCAATATCGTGATCACGGCTTGATCATCGGCTCTGATCAGGTGTGTGTCTGCAATGGCCACATCCTCGGCAAACCGGGCACCATAGACAATGCCATCGCCCAGCTGATGGCGGCTCAGGGGCGCAGCGTCACCTTTTACACCGGCCTGTGCGTACTTAACGCTGCAACCAATGAGATTCATCAATTGATTGAACCGTTTACGGTTCACTTTCGCGATCTCGACGAAGCCGCCATTCGCCGCTATGTAGAGGCTGAACTGCCCCTCGATTGTGCTGGCAGCTTCAAATGCGAAGGTATGGGCATCGTACTGTTCAAGGGGCTGGAAGGGCGCGATCCTAACGCCTTGATCGGTCTGCCACTGATCGGCCTGATCGAACTGCTGGAGCGCCACGGTATTGCCCTGCCCTGATTGCGGACGAGACGAATAGATAAGCTAGATCGAGCATATAAAAAGCCCGATCAATAGACCGGGCTTCTGTTATCAATCAGATTGATGTCTCTTAAAGAGAGGCATCTATAACAGCCCGCGAAGAGCCGCCATAGAATCCACCACCGCCACTGGCCCGTGACGACTGAGGGCATCGCGGCTATCCACCCCCCAGGTGGCACCAATACGCGGCATGGCGATCGCCTCGGCCATCGCCATATCGTGAACAGAGTCGCCGATCATTACCGCCTGCCGGGTTGACAGCCCCAGCTCATCCAGGATCTGCTCAAGCATCAGCGGATCAGGCTTGGAGCGAGCCTCATCGGCCCCGCGACTGGTTACAAACAACGGGCGCAGTCCGGTCTCATCCAATACCCGATCCAGCCCACGGCGTGATTTGCCGGTCGCGACGGCCAGTTGCAGCCCTCGTGACTCCCAGTCATGCAGCAACTCCCCTGCCCCGGAAAACAGCGGGCTGGGGGTGGCATCGTGCAGATAGTGATGACGATAGCGATCGATGAGCGCGGCAATCTGGCGCTCATTAATAGCGCTACCATTGTCGCTACGTAAAAGGAAAAGGCGGGACATAGCGACATCAAGGCTCAATCCGATGATCTGCCGGATCTGGGCTGGAGCAGGAACCGCCAGCTCACAATCTCTGGCAGCCCCCTGCACACAGGCCACAATCCGGCCCACCGAGTCCATCAGGGTACCGTCCCAATCGAAAATGGCGAGCCGGATATCCTGCATCAGCGTGGCAAGCCGTTGAGGAAGTTGTCGAGTTCAGGTGCCAGCGGCGCTTCTACCTGCATCTCGCGACCATCGGCCGGATGGGTGAAGCTGAGCTTCCAGGCATGCAAAAAGAGCCGTTTCAGCCCTTGGCTGCGCATTTTCTCGTCAAACGCTGCTTCACCGTACTTATCGTCACAGGCGATCGGGTGACCGGCATGCAGGGTGTGCACGCGGATCTGGTGGGTACGACCGGTGATGGGGCTGCACTCGACCAGGGTCGCTTCGGCAAATTGACGCACGATGCGAAAGCGGGTTTCGGAGGGCTTGCCATCGGCGCTGACCCGCACAACCCGTTCACCGGATTGCAGATCGTTCTTGCGTAGCGGCGCATTGACCACCTTGACGTGAGCCTGCCACTTGCCACGCACCAGCGCCAGATACTGCTTGCGCATGGTCTTGACGCGCAACTGCTCATGCAAGCTGCGCAGGGCGCTGCGTTTTTTAGCAACCAGCAGTACGCCAGAGGTATCACGGTCGAGACGATGAACCAGTTCGAGGAAGCGGGCTTCCGGACGCAGGGCGCGCAGCCCCTCAATAACGCCAAAACTCAAGCCGCTGCCACCGTGTACTGCCATGCCGGAGGGCTTGTTCAGCACGATCATGGCATCGTCTTCAAACAGGATCTGGCTCTCCAGACGCTGGATAACACCGAGGTTGGCTGAAGGCAGCTCATTCTTCTCGGCAACGCGCACGGGGGGCACCCGCACCTCGTCACCTGCGCAGAGTTTGTACTCCGGTTTGATGCGCTTTTTGTTTACTCGCACTTCACCTTTGCGAAGGATGCGATAGATCAGGCTCTTGGGGACGCCCTTTAGCTGAGTCTTGAGAAAATTGTCGATGCGCTGCCCGTCATGCTCAGCTTCGATGGTGAGCAGCTGCACTTGTTGTTGTATCTGTGTCATGGCGCGGATTTTAACACTGCCAGCGCCCCTTGGCTGCATGGTTTGTTGAAAAATGGCGCCTTGCTATAAAAGAGGTTTAAATGGGATAATAAACAAGGTTTTGTCATTGTGTTCAAGCCTTGTACTAAGTGGCCAAAAAGTATGCCACCCAATCCCGAAACACCGTGTATACAAGAACATGACGGTTCCCGGGTGCGAGGTACAACGCATGGAGAACACAAACATCACCGTTTATTTGTCTCCATTTCGGCATCCTTATTCATTCCTTCTCGAGAAGTGATGACCAGAACGCCCTTAGTTTGCGCCTCATGCATACCCCAACCGGGAGGTTGCCCCAGTATGCTGAAGACCCGAGGCCGGCGCTGGCAGGACCCAGATGGAGGAAATCAAAATGACACAATAATGAGAACTCAATGAAAAGAATGCTTATCAACGCAACTCAAGAAGAGGAGTTGCGCGTAGCGCTGGTTGACGGACAACAGCTCTACGATTTGGATATTGAAAGTCCGGGACACGAGCAGAAGAAAGCGAACATTTACAAGGGTAAGATCACCCGCGTAGAACCCAGCCTTGAAGCTGCTTTTGTCGACTACGGCGCCGAGCGCCACGGTTTCCTGCCGTTGAAGGAGATCGCCCGCAATTACTTCCCCTCCGGTTACTCCTATCAGGGTCGTCCCAACATCAAAGAAGTGGTCCGCGAAGGTCAGGAAGTTATCGTCCAGATCGACAAGGAAGAGCGTGGCACCAAGGGTGCAGCCCTCACCACCTTTATCAGCCTGGCAGGTAGCTACCTGGTACTGATGCCCAACAACCCCCGTGCCGGTGGTATCTCCCGCCGCATCGAGGGTGATGAGCGGACTGAACTAAAAGAAGCCCTGAGCGGATTGACCGTGCCGGAAGGCATGGGCCTGATCGTACGTACCGCCGGTGTAGGCAAGTCGCCAGAGGAGCTGGAGTGGGATCTGAACGTTCTGCTCAACCATTGGGACTCCATCCATAAGGCCTCCCAGGAGCGCGCTGCGCCGGTGCTGATCCACCAGGAAAGCAACGTCATCGTGCGTGCCATCCGTGACTATCTGCGTCGCGATGTGGGCGAGATCCTGATCGACAATCCGGTGATTTTCGAACGCGCCAAGGCCCATATCGAGCTGGTACGTCCCGATTTCCTCAACCGTGTGAAGCTGTACAAGGGTGAAGTTGCCCTGTTCAACCACTTCCAGATTGAGAGCCAGATCGAATCTGCCTTCCAGCGTGAAGTGCGCCTCCCCTCCGGCGGCAGCATCGTTATCGATCCGACCGAAGCCCTGACCTCCATCGATATCAACTCCTCCCGCGCCACCAAGGGCGGCGATATCGAAGAGACTGCGCTGCAAACCAACCTGGAAGCGGCCGACGAAATTGCCCGTCAATTGCGTCTGCGCGACTTAGGGGGACTGATCGTAATCGACTTCATCGACATGACCCCTGTTCGCCATCAGCGCGAAGTGGAAAACCGTCTGCGTGAAGCGGTTCATCAGGATCGTGCACGCATCCAGCTGGGCCGGATCTCCCGTTTCGGTCTGCTGGAGATGTCTCGCCAGCGTCTGCGCCCCTCCCTCAACGAGTCCAGCAGCCATATCTGCCCCCGTTGCCAGGGTCAAGGCGTGATCCGTGACAACGAATCCCTCGCCCTGTCCATCCTGCGTCTCATCGAAGAAGAGGCCATGAAGGACAATACCGAGCAGGTTCACGGCCAGGTGCCGGTGGATGTTGCCGCCTATCTGCTTAACGAAAAGCGTGCCGCCATCGCCAGTCTGGAACAGCGCAATGATGTGCGTGTTTACATCATTCCGAACCAGCATCTGGAAACCCCGCACTACGAAGTGACTCGTATTCGTCAGAACGAGATCCCGGAAGCGGCCAGCTACGAGCTGAAAACCGAGATTGCCAAGCCGGTCTACCAACCGAAGCAAGCTCAGGTGATCGAGCGTGAGCAACCGCTGCTGCAAGGCTTTGCCCAACCGGCACAACCTGCCCCTGTTGCACCGCAACAGCCGGCGGCTCCCGTCGCTGCGGCCCCTGCCGAATCTGGCTTCTTCAGCAAGCTGATCAAAGGCATTACCGGCCTGTTCAGCAGCGATGCAGCCCCTGCCGACGTAAAAGCGCCCGCCGAGAAACCTGCAGCTCGTGAAGCACGCAAGGATGAAGGTCAACGTCACCAGCGCGAAGAAGGCCGTGGCCGTGGTCCGCGTCCTCGTCGTGACGACAATCGTGGCAACCGCAACAATGCGGAAGCAGGCGAGAAGCGTGAAGGTGGCAACCGCGAAGCTGGTGAAAACCGCAATCGCCGTCCACGTAAAGAGCGCGAGCCTCGTCAGGAGCGTGAAGCTCGTGGCGAAGTACGCAGCGAACAACGCATGGAACGTGAACCCCGTCAGGAGCGCGAGCCTCGCGAACCGCGCCAGGAACGTGCACCACGTCCGGCCCGTGAACCTCGTGCGCCCCGTGAGCCGCGCGCCGAAGTCGTTGTTGAAGCGGTAGACGCCGTTGATGCAACTGCCGCCCAGCCACGTCAGGAGAAAGAGCAGAAAGTGGCCGAGCGCCGCGAACGTCGCCAACTGCGCAAGCAGATCCGCGTCGATGTCGCCGCTGCTGACACCTCTGCCCTGCCGGTTGACGAAGTAGCAGCGCAAGCTGAAGTGATCGATGCCACCGTGGGTAACGAGCAGGAAGAGCAGAGTGAAGGCCAGCGCCGTTCACGCCGCACTCCGCGCAGCCAGCGTATCGAAGGTCAGCGCCGCAAGCGCATCAACGAAGATGCCCGCAGCCAACGTGACGAAGAACAGCAAGATACCACCACTCTGACCACCGCAGCCCAGGCAGATATTGCCAAAGCGCAGGTTGAAGAACCGGTAGTGCCTGTTGTTACCATCCCGAGCGCTGAAGCCGTCGCTGCTGCCCTGCAAGCCTCTGCGGCACTGACCGAGCATGTGGTTGTCGAAGCAATTGCTGAAGAAGCTGCCGAGCAGGCTGCTGTTCAGGTTGAAGCAACTCAAGCTGATGTGGCTGCCAGCCCGGTTGTTGCAGCTGTCGCAGACGTTGTGCTTGCAGTAGAGCCGGAAGTTACCGTTGTCGCCGCTCCGGCTGTCGACATGGCTGCCACTGAAGTCGTTGAAACTGCTCCGGTGGTTGAAGAAGCCCCTGCTCTCAACACTCCTGTTGTGGAAGCTGTACCGGCTGCAGTCGAAATGCCAGTTGCGGTTATCGAAGCCCCGGCACCTGTCGCTGCCGTTGCGGTGGAAGAGACTCCGGTCGTGACCAAACAGGTAGCTCACGGTGCTGGCCTGCTGGCTCGTGCCCGCAAAGCATCCGCCCCGATGGCAACCCCTGCCGAAGCCCCTGCCCTGCCTGCCCGTGAGCCGGTTAACTACCCGCCGCTGGTACGCAACGAAGTGAGCACATCAGGTCGTCATGGTGGCAGCACAGCCGCCGTCAACGTGGCCACCTGCCCGGCCGGTCGCCCCTGATATCCACCGGTAACGACTAAATCGAGAGCCACACCATTGTGTGGCTCTTTTTTTATCTTCATGACATAGATTGCTCGAGCTTCATCGATAAGGAGTTTGGATGAGGAACCTAATGCAAATATCCTCTTGAACACCCGACTCCGGTCAGTAATACCTCGGATATGGACAAACAAATCCGCTACCGACACGCTGCATGGCATTGACCAAGCCACAGACTGGCTTATGACTCTCTCCTCTGTTTGAACCGGGAGCTTGGCGACAGCAAACTGTGTCTGTGTCGTAAAGGTTTGCTAAACCGGCTCAAGATTTTCATTCTATCTTCCGACTCGTTAAAAATGATATTCTACTTCTAGTCTGTTGGCATATAATAGCAAAGCATCGCTCAGTACATACAAAATACAAACAGGGATTAATCGGCATTACTGCGCGACGAGGAAACCCTAGACTGGGCTGCACCAGTAGCGGTACTCGGCCAATATCCGAAACAGCCTGTCCCGCCCGACCTTGAACTAGGCATCATCCTGACCCTGAAGCAGATAATGCAGCTTGCTAGTGCCGACCTGCAGTTGTCGCAGCCGAACCTGACGCACAAATCGCACCACCTGCAGCCCCGGAGCTTAGATGTCCGTCCGCAACCCGATTGCGCTTGTAGAAAGCCTGCCGGCTTATTCCCAGAAACAGGCAAGCCCTGACAATGGTCAGTCTCTCGACCTGCCGCTGCGAGAGGACTTGTCGGGTCGCTTTTTTACGATGGAAACGCCTAGTCGTTCTTCAGCACATCGACGACTTGGGCCTTCAGGCTTATCAGCGCCAGCTGCTCGAGCTCTTTGATACATTGTTGGTGCGTCTGTTTGTCGGGGTCAGGCATGGTGATGCTATTGCCGGCGGGTACAGATACCCCAGGCTCCAATCTTGCCAACCATGTTTACGCAAACCACACCAGAATGGTCGAATTGCCCTGAATGCCATATCGGGCTTGTGCTTGCAGGCAGCTGAGCTCGCCTTTTTCAATCTGCTCGACCAACGCCAGTTTAAACGTCAGCGAGTCATCGCGCGGTGTCCGTTTCACACCTTATCCCATAGGACTGTTCATTTATTGGGGGGAAAGGTGTAAACCGTATTCAGGAGAGGACAGGAAACACAAAAAAGGGCCCGCAGGCCCTTTATCGAATATGGTATTGGCATTTAGCCAAACAGATGATGGCTGACGATGAACAGGCCGCCGGAGAGCAGCATGGTCAGCGGCAGGGTCAGCACCCAGGCCATCAGGATGGTCTTGATAGTCTGGCTCTGCAGGCCGGATTTGTTGGCAATCATGGTCCCCGCCACCGCAGAAGAGAGGATGTGGGTGGTGGACACCGGCATACCAGTCAGACTGGCGACCCCGATGGAGGTTGCAGCCGTGATCTGGGCCGCGATGCCCTGGCTGTAGGTCATGCCGGTCGTGCCGATCTTCTCTCCCACGGTATGGACGATACGACGCCAGCCCACCATGGTGCCACAACCGAGCGCCAGTGCGATGGAGACGATCACCCAGGTCGGTGCGTATTCAGCGGTCGCGGTCAGATCCTTGCGCCATTTGGCCAGGTCGGTCAGCTCCTTGGCGGGCAGCGGCAGCTTGGCAACCTTGCGGGCAGTGTCATCGATACAGAGCAGCAGACGACGCACTTCGCGACGGTCGGTCAGGCTCATCTGATCATAAGTACGCACAGCACCCAGACGGGCATCCAGGGTGGCCATCGCCTGCAGCACGCCATCGGCGGAGCAGTGAGTCATCAGCTCTTCCTGAGCCGTTGCCGGTGCAGAGAAGTTGATGACACCAGAGAGGGCGGACTGGTTGCGCTGGTAGATCTCCATGATGCGCTGGTTGGCATCCTGGGTCCGATCCAGGTCATAAGAGCGGCTGTTCATGTCCAGCGCGAAATAGGCGGGTGCCATGCAGATCAGCACCAGCATCACCAGACCGATACCCTTCTGGCCATCGTTGGAGCCGTGAACGAAGCTGACGCCCATGGCCGAGGCCACCAGGGTCAGACGCGCCCAAAACGGCGGGTGCTTCTTGCCATCCACCAGCTGACGCTCTTCCGGTGTTTTGTGGATCTTGTTGCTGGTCCAGATGCGTTTCATTGCCAGCAGCAGCAGCGCCGCGATGATGAAACCTATGGTGGGAGAGATGATGAGGGAAAGCATGATGTCGATCGCTTTGCCCACGTTGATCCCTTCTGTCACCGGTTTATGGGTGATCCAGGCATAGGCGCCGCCTACCCCCAGAATGGAACCGATCAAGGTATGTGAACTGGAGGCCGGGATCCCGAAGAACCAGGTGCCCAGGTTCCACACGATGGCGGAAAACAGCAAGGAGAAGACCATGATCAACCCTTGGGTGGAGTCCATCCCAAGCAGCAGGTCGATGGGCAACAGATGGACAATGGCATAAGCCACCCCCAGACCGCCGAACATGACGCCAAAAAAGTTGAAGATCCCCGATGCGACAACCGCCAGGTGAGCCGGCATCGCCTTGGTATAGATAACCGTTGCTACCGCGTTGGCGGTATCGTGAAAGCCGTTGATAAATTCATAGGCAAGCACAAAAAAAACGGCCAATACCAAACCGATTGACCACCACAAACCCAAACCACTAAACATTTCAAACATAAAAAAAAGCCTGTTTATGAGTTGCGGCGGATTATGCCAGATGGCGGCCAACACCATAGCCACCATTGAAATATTTCAGCCATAAAAAAAAAGAGCTTTTTGGAAAAAAATATCCTAGAGCCAGTCCTCATGCGGCTTGCCATCGATTAATTAAAGCCATCAATGATTGCAGGAAATGGCAAAATTAGCTGACAACTAAGCCAATGATTTCATTTTTATGACGTTTTTATGACATAAAAACAGACAAAATTGGTGATAAAATGCCCCTACCCCACCAATCTCATCCGACCAGCACCATCAATCCCATATCCGTTTGATTCCAGATGCAAAAAGGGAGCACCTTGTGCTCCCTTGAATCGTTTCCGTGTTGCCAGTTATCAGTCCTGATTGATACGACTGGCAACGGCACCCTGCTGGCTCTTGTACTTGGCATTTTCCCGCTTGTTGTAGGGACGGGCCGCGACGCCGGAGAGCATCTCGAAGTTCAAGGCGCCAATTTTCATCTTCGGGCGCAGTGCCAGCGGCAGTTTGCCGCCGTTGTAGAACTCCAGCACGATGCGACCGGACCAACCCGGATCGATGCGGTGCGCGGTCACGTGCACCATCAAACCCAGGCGCGCCAGTGAAGAGCGGCCATCCAGCCAGCCGACGATATCGGCAGGCAGGGTGACGGATTCGTAGGTCACCGCCAGCGCCAGCTGACCCGGGTGCAGGTAGAAGGCTTCGCCATCGGGGATGTGGATCTCGTCACTCATCACCCGATCGATGGCATCGGCCATCTCGCTGCTCGGGCCGCTCAGGTCGATATAGGGCGCGGTATGATCGCGAAACACCCGAAACTCGTTACCCAGCAGCACATCGACACTGACACCACTGATCCGCTCTACCCCGGGCCGTGGCTCAATGACGATCTTGCCTTCATCCAGATGGCGTTCAATATCGGTATCACACAGACGCATTGGGCGACTCTCCTGACTACTTTGTGCTTTAAAAAAGCCGGGCATCACCCGGCTTGTTTCAACTTAACCAATCAACATGTGGCGAATACGCGCCTTGAGCATGTCGATAGCGATACGGTTCTTGCCACCACGGGGCACAATCACATCGGCATACTGCTTGGAAGGCTCGATGAACTGCAGGAACATGGGGCGTACGGTCTTTTGATACTGCTTGAGCACGGAGTCCATGGTCCGACCACGCTCCTGCACGTCACGCACCAGTCGGCGCAGCAGACAGATGTCGAGCGGGGTATCCATAAAGATGGAGGCATCCATCAGGTCGCGCAGACGGCTGTCGGTCAACAGCAGAATACCTTCCAGAATAATCACGCGGCGCGGGGCGAACGGAGTTACCTCGCTCATCCGGGTGTGCTCGGTGTAGGAGTACTGGGGAATATCTACCGCATCCCCTTTCAGCAATTGACTCAGGTGCTGAACCAGCAGGTCGTGATCCAGCGCATTGGGGTGGTCATAGTTGGTTTTTACCCGCTCTTCCATGGTCAGGTGGGTCTGATCACGGTAGTAGCAATCTTCGGTGATCACACCAATCTGACCTGCTCCCAGTTCTGCCACCAGCTCTTCATAAATGGTCTGGGCGATAAGACTTTTGCCAGACGCGGACGCGCCGGCAATACCGATGATCACACACGAATGTTGAGTATCAGACATGACAAATACCTAAAAGAGAAGAGCAGTGGGGATTGTTTAAACCGATCCATTATATGAAAAAGGGTGGGCCATGCCCACCCTCAAATCCCCATCAGGTGACCGACAGCTGATTATTCATCCAGCGCGACAGTATAAAGCGGGGTCGCAATCGGTTTTGCGCTGAAAAAGAGTTCGGCTCCCACCCTGCGCGCCAGCTTCAAATAGGCCTGAGCCAGGCTTCCTTCCGGCGAACTGAAGACGGTCGGACAACCATCATCCATGTGCTGGCGGATGTCGATGTGCAGCGGCAGCTGACCAAGCAGCGCCACTTGATACTGCTCTGCCATCTTCTGGCCGCCGCCGGTACCGAACAGCGGCTCATGGTGGCCACAGGCACTGCAGACGTGGTAGCTCATGTTCTCGATGATGCCGAGCACCGGCACATTGACCTTGTGGAACATGGCGATCCCCTTGCGGGTATCGGCCAGCGCCACATCCTGCGGGGTGGTGACGATCACCGCCGCCGAGGTGGGCACCTGCTGGGCCATGGTGAGCTGGATATCGCCAGTGCCCGGCGGCATGTCGACCACCAGATAATCCACCTCGCCCCAGCGGGTCTCATGGAGGATCTGCGCCAGCGCCTTGCTCGCCATCGGGCCGCGCCAGATGGTGGCATCCTGCTCGGAGACCAGATAGCCGATGCTGTTGCTCTTGAGGCCACAGGCCATCACCGGTTCCATCAGCTTGCCGTCATGGCTGACCGGGCGCTCCTTGAGGGTGCCCATCATGGTAGGAATGGAGGGGCCATAGATATCGGCATCGAGAATGGCGACCCGCGCCCCCTCCTTTTTCAGGGCCAGCGCCAGGTTGACCGCGGTGGTGGATTTGCCCACCCCGCCCTTGCCGGAAGCAACCACGATGATGTTGCGGATCCCCTGCACTGCGTTGAGCCCCTGCGCCCGCGGCATGCTGGCCACATCGATCTCCAATGCCCAATCGATGCGGGAGGCGCCGGTGGCAGCGCGCAATCTGGCGTCGAACTCCTCCTTGAGGGTATCGAGCAGCGACAGCGCGGCAAAGGGCAGCACCAGGCGGACAGAGAGACTTTGATCCTTGCTGATGACGTCGCGCACAAATCCGGCACCGACCAGATCCTTGCTCCAGCCTGCCGGCTTAAATTCGGCGAGGATCTGTTTTACTGAATCAATCACCATTAACTCCTCATTATGTTGTCATTATCTTGAGGTGAACGGTTACCGCACACAAATCAGTGGCTTGCCTGCAGTACAGATGGTGTATCCGGCCAAGCCCGGCACAGCCACAACCCTAGGCAGGCTACCCCCAATTCGGGTAACATGCACGGCACTCTATCATCCCAACAAGCACATCAAGAACGTAATATGGCAACTGATCCTCGTAAAATGCTGGTAACCTGCGCCCTCCCCTATGCCAATGGCTCCATTCACCTTGGCCACATGCTGGAACATATCCAGGCCGATATCTGGGTTCGTTATCAGCGAATGCGCGGTCATCAGGTGCACTTCATCTGTGCCGATGATGCCCACGGCACCCCGATCATGCTCAAGGCACAGCAGATGGGGATCACCCCGGAAGAGATGATCGCTGCGGTCTCCAAGGAGCACCAGGCTGATTTCGCCGGGTTCAACATC
Source organism: Aeromonas sp. 601039 (assembly GCF_049174415.1). NCBI lineage: Bacteria > Pseudomonadati > Pseudomonadota > Gammaproteobacteria > Aeromonadales > Aeromonadaceae > Aeromonas > Aeromonas sp. 601039. The sequence goes on along the minus strand of NZ_JAAKTL010000002.1, from coordinate 55,251 downwards.
AGCTTTGACAACTATCACTCCACCCACAGCGAAGAAAACCGCGAGCTGGCGAAGTTGATCTACGGCCGCCTGAAAAATGGTGGTTTTATCAAGAGCCGCACCATCTCCCAGCTGTTCGATCCGGAAAAATCGATGTTCCTGCCGGATCGTTTCGTCAAGGGTACCTGCCCCAAGTGCAAGTCTCCGGAGCAGTATGGCGACAACTGTGACAGCTGCGGCGCCACCTACAGCCCGACTGAGCTTATCGATCCGAAATCTGCCGTCTCCGGTGCCACTCCGGTGATGAAGGACTCCGAGCACTTCTTCTTCGACCTGCCGCAGTTTGAAAAATGGCTGGCAGAGTGGGTACGTGGCTCCGGCGCCATTCAGGAAGAGATGGCCAACAAGATGCAGGAGTGGTTCGAAAGCGGCCTGCAGCAGTGGGACATCACCCGTGACGCCCCCTACTTCGGTTTCGAAATTCCCGGCGCCCCGGGCAAGTACTTCTACGTCTGGCTGGATGCGCCCATCGGTTACATGGCTTCCTTCAAGAACCTGTGCAACAAGCGTGGCGACATCGACTTTGACAGCTACTGGAAAGCGGACTCCGACGCCGAGCTCTACCACTTCATCGGCAAGGACATCGCCTACTTCCACTGCCTGTTCTGGCCGTCCATGCTGGAAGGTGCCAACTTCCGCAAACCGACCAAGGTCAACGTGCACGGCTATGTGACCGTCAACGGCGCCAAGATGTCCAAGTCCAAGGGCACCTTCATCAAGGCATCCACCTACCTGAACCACCTGGATCCGGAGTGCCTGCGTTACTACTACGCTGCCAAGCTCAACAGCCGCATCGACGATCTGGACTTGAACCTTGAAGATTTCGTGCAGCGGGTCAACGCTGACGTGGTCAACAAGCTGGTCAACCTCGCCTCCCGCAACGCCGGCTTTATTGCCAAGCGTTTTGGCGGCAAGCTGGCGGCAACCAGCGCCGAGCCCGAGCTCTACGCCGAGTTTGCCAATGCCCGTACCGCCATTGCGGAAGCGTATGAGAGCCGCGAGTTCAGCCGCGCCATCCGCGAAATCATGGCGCTGGCCGACAAGGCCAACCGCTATGTGGACGACAAGGCTCCCTGGGTCATCGCCAAGCAGGAAGGGGCAGATGCCGAGCTGCAGGCGGTTTGCTCTGTCGGCATCAACCTGTTCCGCGTGCTGATGGCCTACCTCAAGCCCGTCATGCCGCTGTTGGCCGAGCGTGCCGAAGCCTTCCTGGCTGAAACCCTCAGCTGGGATGGCATCGAGATGCCGCTGGTCGATCATACCGTTGCGCCGTTCAAGGCCCTCTTCTCCCGCATCGAGCCGGCGAAGATTGAAGCCATGATCGAGGCATCCAAGGAAGACTTGGCCAAGGAGCAGGCACCGAAAGTGAGCGGCCCGCTGGCTGATGACCCCATCAGCGAAACCATCACCTATGACGACTTTGCCAAGATTGACCTGCGCGTAGCGCTGATCAAGAAGGCCGAAGCGGTACCGGAAGCCGAGAAGCTGCTCAAGCTGCAACTGGATATCGGCGGCGAAACCCGTCAGGTGTTTGCCGGTATTAAGTCCGCCTACAACCCGGAAGATCTGGAAGGCAAGCTGACCGTGATGGTGGCCAATCTGGCCCCGCGCAAGATGCGTTTCGGCATGTCCGAAGGCATGGTGCTGGCCGCAGGCCCGGGCGGTAAGGATCTCTGGATCCTGGAGCCGCAGGAAGGCGCCCAGCCGGGCATGCGCGTCAAGTAAGCGTATCGCTGACTGCGACCACAGCCAGATAGAGAAGAGAGGCCAAACGGCCTCTCTTTTTTTGTCTCACATATTTGGCTTGGATAGTTTCTGTAGATGCTGGTCGCGGATGACTTCCGCAGATTGCGGTCTCGGGGCTATCCACAACCGGGATTCGCGGTCGATACATTTTGTTCTGAATACCTGACCAGCCGACTTGGCATGTCATTCATGTTGTGGCCTGCCTGCATCGCCAGTTTGAGCGCCACCAGCTCCGCCTGCTGGCAGTCCAATTGACGCAAACGGGCAGTGATCTTTTGCTTCAACTGCTGCCGCAGTTTCGTCTGCTTGCGGGTGTTCCCCTGCTCTGCTCGCAACCTCCGCCGCCATTGACGCCAATCCTGCAACTGGCCGAGTCGTTCCTGCCAGTGAGTCAGGGTGCTCAACCAGCCGGGATCTCCACTCCCCAGATCCAGCAACAGTTCCACGCCATAACGGGCCTGCTTGATCTCGAGGCGCAGCCGATGCCAGCGGCGCAACTGTTGCTGACGGGAGCTGGCAGATTTTCCAACGCAGGGAATAGGTTCATCGAGAGCGCCCTGCGCCTCATCAAGGCGCAGGGCCAGATGCTGCTGATAGAGAAACGCCAATGCCCGCGCATCCGGCACCTGCGCCACCGCTGCAAGCCAGCGGGCCAGTCGCCTCGACAACAGGGGCACGCGACAGGCCGATTTGTGGGTATTGCCCGTGCTGGCAGGCGGCTTGCCAAAACGCTCGGCGTAGACCTGAGCATCCCGCAGCGCCGAAAGCCGCCCGACCGAGCGCAGCAAACGCCGCTCCAGCTCGGGATGATAGGCGAGTGGTCGCCACAGGGCGAGCAGTGCCAGCAAGCGGCGCGCCGCGATACGGTAGCCATGCACGGCCGGTTCGCTGGCCTCTTCGCGCACCGCTCGCGCCGCCTCCTGATAACGGGCGACCCAGCTTGTTGCCTGAGTCAGCAACAGACTTTCCTTGTCAGCGTCCATCTCGTCCCCGCCCCTTCAGTTGGTGTGAAAGCCCTGGCCGGTGGGCGGCAGCGCCTCTTCATACTCCATCCGGGTCACCCTGGCGGTGCGCGGGCCATGCTCCAGCCAACCCAGCATCATCTGCACCCCCTGCGCGGGGCCGCTGATGAGGATCTCCACCGAGCCATCCTCCAGGTTGTAGGCATGGCCCCGCAAACCCAGTTGCAGCGCCCGCTCACGGGTGAAATAGCGAAATCCCACCCCCTGCACCTGCCCCCACACCCGAATGACAAACGATTGCTCTCCCATTTCTCACACCTTCCGCTTAAGAAAAAAATTCCCGAGACGATAATGTGCCCGACACTCTATCTCTGCAGGATGCAGCTCCATTATGAAAGAAGTTAAATTCCGGTGGGTTGACCGCTATCTCATTCACCTCACCATCAGTGAAAAATTCCATATCGCGTTCTGGTTACCTCTCTTCATCATCACCTTTCTCAGCTGGTATATGCTGGCGGCCAGCCATCAGCAGGAGATCTCCCTGCGGGTAGCGCAGTTGCAGCAACGGGTTGAGACCACGGCGCAGCTGGTCAGCCAGCAGCCCACTCTGGTGTTGCCTGCTGATCTGCGTCTGACCCGGCAAGGCAGCAGCGGGTTGCAGCAGCAAGGAGATCACTACCTCTTTACCGCGCCAGCGGGTCAGGCGGGCTACGTCACCGGTGATCTCGATACCGGCAACCTCTCCATGTGGGAGGGTCAGGGCTCGACCCTGCTCCTGATCGGCGCGCTGGCTGCCCTGATGGCACTGGTGATCCACTACATGATGACCTTTGTCTCCGGCGCCCTGTACTCCACCAACAAGGCGCTGCAAACCGTGGCGGACGGGGATCTCACCTTCCGTCTCAACTTCTTCCCGGTGCGGGACGAGTTCTCCACCCTGGCGGGCAGCATCGACCGATTTACCGACCGCCAGCACCAGATCGTCAAACTGGTGGAGGAGTCTGCCGAAGCGCTGACCATGGCCGCCGACGAGTTTCGTGACCATGCCCGCGAAGGCGAGAGCATGGCGCGTTCCCAGCGCCAGCACATGGATTCGCTGGCCACCGCCATGGAGCAGATGTCGGCGGCGATCCGCGAAGTCGCGCGCAATGCCAACGACACCCTGCAACAAACCCGCCAGTCGAGCGAAGAGGCGGCCAATGGCGCCAACCGGGTAGCCCGCACCATAGAGGCGATCCGCACCCTGGCCGACGAGATTGGCAACGCCTCCGGCGCGGTCGAGCGGCTCACCCACAACGCCAACCGGATCAACGAGGTGGTCAACGTCATCAACGCCATCTCCCAGCAGACCAACCTGCTGGCCCTCAACGCCGCTATCGAAGCGGCCCGTGCCGGTGAGCAGGGTCGCGGCTTTGCGGTGGTGGCGGATGAAGTGCGTACCCTCGCCAGCCGTACCCAGCAGGCTACGGTGGAGATCCAGCAGATGATCGAAGAGCTGCAGACCGGTACCGGCGCGCTGAACGAGATCATGGAAAAGACTGTAGGGCGCGCCGCCAGCAGCCAGCAGCTCATCAGCGAAGTGGGGCTCGATATCGAGAAGCTGAGCAACCACAGCGATGCGGTGCTGGAGATGAGCACCCAGATCGCTACCTCGAGCGAAGAGCAAAGCTCGGTCGCCGCCGAGATCACCCACAATCTGGATCAGGTACGCCATGAAGCGGCGCAGGTGGAAGAGTCCGCCAGCGCCTCGGTAGCCGGTACGCAGGGGCTCAAAGCCACCGCCAGCGAGCTGACCCAGGCACTCAAGGGGATTAAGCTCTGACCGTATGAGGTGTCAGATCAGGGCAACCCCATCCATTACACAGGGTTGTTTGAGTTTTACCTGCGGGCCACATAGAATGTGGCCCCTTTTCTTTCTACCATCGGCAAACATCCATGAGCGCTTCCATCTATCTCGTCAAAGGCCGCGAAAAATCCCTGCTGCGTCGCCACCCCTGGATCTTCTCCAAGGGGATTGAGCGGGTTCAGGGCAACCCCATTGACGGCGATACCGTCGAGATCTATGCCAACGATGGCAAGTGGCTCGCCCGTGGCGCCTGGTCAGGCAGTTCCCAGATCCGTGCCCGAGTCTGGACCTTCGACAAGGATGAGACCGTCGATCTCGACTTCTTTATCCGTCGTCTCAAATATGCGCAGGAGTCTCGCGATCCGCTGATCAAGCGTCAGGGTCTCACCGGCTATCGCCTCTGCGCCGCCGAATCCGACGGCCTACCGGGTCTGACCATCGACCGTTATGCCGATTTTCTGGTGTGCCAGATCCTCTCTGCCGGTGCCGAGTTCCAGCGTGAGCTGATAACGCAAGCACTGCGTACCCTCTATCCAGAGTGCAGCATCTATGAGCGCTCCGATGTGGCAGTGCGCAAGAAGGAAGGGCTGAAAGAGCGCACCGGCGTCATCTATGGCGAGACCCCGAACGAGCCGGTGGTCATCGAGGAGAACGGTGGCGTCAAGATCCTGGTGGATATTCGCAACGGCCATAAAACCGGCTTCTATCTGGATCAGCGGGACAACCGTCAGGCTGCCGCCAAATACACCGAAGGCAAGCGCGTCCTCAACTGCTTCTGCTACACCGGCGGGTTTGGCGTTTATGCCCTCAAGGGCGGCGCCAAGGAAGTGGTCAACGTCGATCTCTCCCAGAATGCGCTGGATATCGCCCGCCAGAATGCCGAGCTGAACGGGCTGGATATCAGCAACACCCAGTTTGTCCGTCACGACGTGTTCAAGCTGCTGCGTGAATATCGCGAAAAGGGCGAGAAGTTCGACGTCATCGTGCTGGATCCACCCAAGTTCGCCGAGAGCAAAGCCCAGCTGCTGGGTGCCTGCCGCGGCTACAAGGACATCAACATGCTGGCATTCCAGCTGCTGGCGCCGGGTGGCGTGCTCTTGACCTACTCCTGCTCCGGCCTGATGGAGCAGAGTCTGTTCCAGAAGATCGTTGCCGATGCAGCGCTCGATGCCGGTCGCGATGCCCAGATCCTGGAGCTGCTCTCCCAGGCCTCCGATCACCCCATCGGTACCGCCTATCCGGAAGGCTTCTACCTCAAGGGTCTGGTGGTACGCGCCCGCTGATCGGCAACCACCCTCCCCTTGTGATCAATCAGGCCCCTTGCGGGCCTGATTGTTTTGCTTAACGCCTATAGACCTGCCCCTCGCCCCGTTGACCACCCTCTCTGCTTTATTGGTGTTCTCTCTCCTCCTCTTTCCCTGCCTGCGTCCCACGTCTTTATCTGTTTAAATTTTTTTGCACAATAACTGCACATTTATGATTTAAATCACACCCGTATGACTCTCTTTTCCGTAGTGTGATCCCGCCTGCGGCAGCCAAGCCGGAGCAACCGTCCTATCAGGAGTGATGGACGGTACAACAACAAAAATCGATGTCAGGCCAAGCTGAACATCACAAGGGATCCCGTTATGAATCAATCATTGCCGCTGTTAACGCCGCTGCGGGGCATCGCTGCCCTGATGGTGGTGCTGTTCCATGCCCGCTTGCTGCTCTTTCCCCAGTGGATGGAGTCGATCGCAGGCCACACCCAACTCATCGAGAATGGCTACCTCTGGGTCGACCTGTTCTTTATTTTGAGCGGCGTGGTGCTGGCCCATGTCTATGGCGAGGCCTTCACCCGCACGCCCCGCACCGTGAGCTATGGCCGTTTTCTCTGGCTGCGGCTGACCCGTGTCTACCCCCTCTACCTCGTCACCCTGCTGCTGCTGGTCGGCTGGGAGCTTTACAAGGCGCAGCACGGGGTGGGCTTCTACGCCGGCCCCTTGTTCAAGATGTGGGAGTGGGAAGGGATGCCCCCCTTCGGCTCCCCCTTCACCCCGGCCGAGGCGTTGCCGAGCGCCTTCCTACTGCTACAGGTGGTAACCGATCACGGATTGACCTGGAACTTCGCAGCCTGGTCGCTCAGCGTGGAGTGGATCAGCTACCTGCTGTTCCCGCTGCTGATCCCGCTGGCGGTCACCCGCAGTCGCTGGAGCCATCTCGCCCCCCTGCTGGCGCTGACGGTGCTGGCCTTTATCGTGCACAGTCGCGGCACTCTGGATGTCACCAGCGGCGCGCTGGCGGTGGGGCGCGGGGTGAGTGAATTTGTGCTCGGCCTCTGGCTACTGCCGAGGGTCAAGGCCGCGAAAAACTTCCCCATGATGAAGCATGATCTGCCGCTGCTGGTCGCCTTTATGCTGCCCTTCGCGCTGATGCAGTTCACCATGACGCCACCACTGACACTGCTGCTGATCAGCTCCTACGTGCTGCTGATCTGGATTGCCGCCTGTCAAGGCGATCGCCAAAGCCCGCTGCTGCACCTCCTGGATAACCGCTTCACCAACTGGCTGGGGGATCTCTCCTACTCCATCTACCTGCTCCATGCGCTGGTACTGCTCACTGGCTGCGAGCTCATCCACTATCTGGCACCGGGGATCACCGAGTGGTGGTATGGCCAGACCAACCCGCTGCTGGGGGTAGTGGCAACCTTGCTGATGCTGGCGGTGCTGATCGGGCTCTCGGCGTTGAGCTACAACCTGCTGGAGCGGCCACTGCAACGGTGCCTGCGCCGCTGGGGCAAGGCTCGCCAACCGGTGCTGGAGCAAGCCGGCTAATCTGCATTCGCCAGCTGATTGCCCCGCAGAGGTTAAGCCAACCTCTGCGGGGCAAGTCCACGATTTCTCTTCACCCCTGCCGATAACTGAGCGGCTCATGCCAGCGCCCTCCTCCCTTACCTTTCACCCGCCAATCCCCTTCGCTTTGTGTGAATTCCTGTTCGAACCGGAGGGGGCATTTATGGCATAATGCCCTGTCCTGTGGCCCTTGGCGGGGCTGTGTTGGCGCATCTTTCGCCTCTTCTTCCCCGCCCTACCCGGCAGCCCTGCGTGACTGCCTGACATCACTGCTTCCAGAAGCAGCCAAGGCCACCTATTTTTGCGGCTCTTTACATGACGGTAGATGGCCGCGCATTGACCAAGATGGCTCCCGCAGAGCCTCTGCACACGGTGCACAAACAAGGGGTAAGTATGTCTTCCATTCGTCTGACCCAATACAGCCACGGCGCTGGCTGTGGCTGCAAAATCTCTCCCAAGGTGCTCGACACCATTCTCAAGAGCCAGATCCCGGGCTTCAACGACCCGACCCTGATCGTTGGCAACAGCAGCAAGGATGACGCGGCCGTGGTCGATATCGGCAACGGTCAGGGCATTGTCTCCACCACCGACTTCTTCATGCCCATCGTCGATGATCCCTTCACCTTTGGCCGCATCGCCGCCACCAACGCCATCAGCGATATCTACGCCATGGGCGGCAAGCCTATCGTTGCCATCGCCATCCTCGGCTGGCCCATCAATACCCTGCCCGCAGAAGTGGCCCAGCAGGTGATCGACGGTGGCCGTCAGGTGTGCCACGAAGCGGGGATTTCACTGGCCGGTGGTCACAGTATCGATGCCCCCGAGCCCATCTTCGGTCTTGCGGTGACCGGTATCGTGCCTCTGGATGCCATCAAGCAGAACGACACCGCCAAGGTGGGTGACACCCTCTATCTGACCAAGCCCCTTGGTATCGGCATCCTCACCACAGCCCAGAAGAAGGGCAAGCTGAAGCCTGAACACGAGCAGCTGGCCCCCAACGCCATGTGCACCCTCAACAAGATTGGCCAGCGTTTTGCCGAGCTGCCGGGTGTGCACGCCATGACCGACGTCACCGGTTTTGGTCTGGCTGGCCATCTGCTGGAGATGTGTGAAGGATCCAATGTCAGCGCCCGCCTCGACTTCAAGGCGCTGCCGCTACTGGACGAGGTAGATTACTACCTCGCCGAGGGCTGCGTACCGGGCGGGACTCTGCGCAACCACGACTCCTACGGCCACAAGCTGGATGCCATGGACGATCGCACCCGCAACATCATGTGCGACCCGCAAACCAGCGGCGGCCTGCTGGTCGCCGTGGGTAAAGAGAGCGAAGCCGAGCTGCTCGCCATCGCGCAAGACGCTGGGCTAAAACTCTCGCCCATCGGTCAGATCAAGCCCCTTGAGGGCTCCCGCTTTATCGAGATTGTCCAATGAGTGAATTGCCACTGGCCACGGACTACGCCCAGATTTTTTTAGGCGATGTGCCGTTGATTGATGTGCGCGCCCCCATCGAGTTCAAGGAGGGGGCCTTCCCCTGCTCGACCAGCCTGCCCTTGATGACAGACGATGAGCGCGCCCAGGTGGGGACCTGCTTCAAGAAGCAGGGGCAGGCCGCCGCCATTGAGCTTGGACACAAGCTGGTGGGGGGAGCAGTTCGGGCCGAGCGACTCGAAGGCTGGCTGGCGCAGTTGCGCAAGCAGCCCGATGCCATGCTCTACTGCTTTCGCGGCGGCCTGCGCTCGCAAACCGTACAACAGTGGCTGGCTGAAGCGGGGGTGACTCGCCCCCGCGTCGCCGGTGGCTACAAGGAGCTGCGCCGCTTCCTGATCGACACCCAGGACAAGGCCTCTGCCGAGTGCCACTGGACTGTGCTGACCGGCATGACCGGTTCCGGCAAGACCCATATGCTGGACCACGTGGCCCAGGCGCTCGATCTGGAAGGACACGCCCATCACAGGGGCTCGTCGTTTGGTCAACTGCCCGGCGGCCAGCCCAGCAACATCAATTTTGAAAACAACATGGCCATCGAGCTGCTCAAGCGCCGCCATCAGGGCGAGCATGCCTTCGTGGTGGAAGATGAGAGTCGCCTGATCGGCCGCTGCTGCCTGCCCCTCTCCCTCCATGAGGCCATGAGTCAGGCACCGCTGGTGGTGGTGGATGTGCCGCAGTGCGATCGGGCCGAGCAGATCCGCGAAGATTACGTGCACGATCTCTGGCTGCGCTATCAAGCCATGTATGGCCAAGAAGAGGGATGGCCGCTGTTTGCCGCCTATCTCACCGATGCGCTGGCCCGCCTCAAGCGCCGTCTTGGCGATCAGGCCCACCGCGAGCTGGATGCCCTGATGCAGACCGCCCTCACCGAGCAGGAAAAGAGCGGTGATACCGCGCTGCATCTGGCCTGGATCACGTTGCTGCTGACCCGCTACTACGACCCCATGTATCTCTATCAGCTTGGCAACAAGCAGGAGCGCATCGTGTTTCGCGGTGACAAGCAGGCCTGTCTCGACTATTTCGCCGAGCAGCATGCCAGCGCGCTGCGCGGCTGACCCATCCCAAGAGAGGAACTCTATGTTGAAATTCGAGGTGATCCCGGTCACCCAGTTCGCCCAGAACTGCTCCCTCATCTGGTGTGACGAGACCCATCAGGCGGCCCTGATCGATCCGGGCGGCGAAGCGGACAAACTGCTGGCGGCCATCGCCAAGCGCGGCCTGACCCTAACCCACATCCTGCTGACCCACGGTCATCTGGATCATGTGGGTGCCGCCGCCGAGCTGCGGGAAAACACCGGCGTCGCCATTACCGGCCCCCACAAGGAGGACGCCTTCTGGCTCGACATGCTGCCCCAGCAGAGCCAGATGTTCGGCTTCGCCCATACCCCCGCCTTCACGCCGGATCGCTGGCTTGAGCAGGGTGACAAGGTGCAGCTTGGCCAGTGCGAGCTGGATGTCTACTTCTGCCCCGGCCACACCCCGGGCCATATTGTGCTGCTGAACCAGGCCGAAAAACTCGCTTGGGTTGGCGATGTGCTGTTTGCCGGCAGCATCGGCCGCACCGACTTCCCCCGTGGGGATCACGGTACGCTGATTAAGTCGATCACCGAGACCCTGCTGCCCCTTGGCGATGAGATCGTCTTTATCCCGGGCCATGGCCCCAGCTCAACCTTCGGCCGCGAGAAGGCGAGCAACCCCTACCTGACCCAGCCTATCTGGTGATCAAAAATGGCAGCGGTGTTAGCCGCTGCCTTTTCTTCTCTGCTCTCTTTTTCACTCTCGACTCCTGCCATCCGGCCAGCCACGTCCCACCAGCGTTTCCCATTTCGGCATGCCCATTTGTCTCTTTCGCCCAATAAAAATCCCCACCCGAGGGTGAGGATTGATTTATAGGTGCAACCGTCTGGTGGCTTATTGTGCCAGCAGGTGACCTACCAGCTCATGACGCCACCCTTGCAGCAGCATCGGCTTGTCGCTGCGAGCCCGCTCTTCGTCGTTCATCCGCCAGCTCCAGGTGAAGTACTGGTGAATGATCTTCTTGCTGGCAATCAGCTCGGGCGGAATATTGCTCGCCTTGGCCTTCTCTTCCACCATGGCCTTGATGCGCTTGAGCTCGGCCTTGTACTGGGGAAAGTCCACGAGCCGGCGAATGGGCTCGGGCCAGCTGTCAGGATCGCTCTGCTGCGCCTTGGCGACAATATCGAGCATCCGCTTGCCGTGGATCTTGATCTCGATGGGCGAGAGGCCGAGCTCGTTGAGATCCCGCAGGGAGGCAGGACGACGCTCCGCCACCTTGAACAGGTGCAGCTCTTTCACCACAAAATTGAGGGCCAGATCCCGGCGCACCGCCTCTTGCTGGCGCCAGGCGGCCAGCTCGCGCAGAATGGCGAGCTCGCGGCGACCCAGTTGCCAGGCGTTGACGATGTCAAGATATGCCTGACGGGGATCGCTACCCTGGGTCTTGCGGGCGGAGTGGTTCTGGCACTCCTGCTCGAACCAGGCAAACTTGCCGCTTTCCCGCAGTTTGGCCATCACCTTCTCGTAGAGCGGCATCAGGTAGAAGACATCCGCCGCCGCGTATTCGAGCTGACGCGGTGTAAGCGGGCGTGCCAGCCAGTCGGTGCGCGCCTGATCTTTTTCCAGCTCGACCCCGAGGAATTCATTCACCAGCGCACCAAAGCCGACCGAAACGCCGTAACCGAGAAAGGCGGTAGCAAGCTGGGTGTCGTGCATCTGGTTGGGCAGGTGGCCAGCCTGATGCTGGATAAGCTCCAGATCTTCGCCAGAGGCGTGCAGGATGGCGATCTGCCCTTCCCTGCCCAGTCGTTGCCAGAGGGCGGAGAGATCCAGGGTAAGCGGATCCAGCAGCGCCAGATGCTCGCCGTCATAGATCTGGAACAGGCCAAGCTGGGGATAGTAGGTACGGGTGCGAACGAATTCAGTATCGATAGCCAGGGGAACGTCGGCCAGAGAAGCGAGATACTGCTCAAGTTCGTCTTGCTGAGTGATAAGTTGATAGTGCATCTGTGCCTGCGCGGTTGATCAGGGCCAAAAAGAAAAAACCGTGGGATGACCCACGGTTTTGCATAACGACGGTGCTGGTTTGCAGAGGGTTCTGCAGCTGCAGTCCGGTTATTGCTTGGCAATCTCCTCGTCGCGCAGTACGCGGCGCAGGATCTTGCCCACATTGGTCTTGGGAAGTTCGTCACGAAATTCTACCAGTTTCGGCACCTTATAGGCAGTCAGATGTTTGCGGCAGTGGGCAATAATCTCGTCCTCCTGCAATTTTGCATCTTTCTTGACCACAAAGATCTTCACCAGCTCGCCGGAGACCTTGTGTGGCACACCGACAGCGGCCACTTCCAGCACTTTCGGGTGCAGGGCAACGACATCTTCGATCTCGTTCGGATAGACGTTGAAACCGGAGACCAGGATCATGTCCTTCTTGCGGTCAACGATCTTGAAGAAGCCCTGCTCATCGCACACGGCGATATCACCGGTACAGAGCCAGCCATCCTGCATCACTTCGGCGGTCGCCTCGGGACGCTGCCAGTACCCCACCATCACCTGCGGGCCACGTACCTGCATTTCGCCCGGGGTACCGAATTCATGGATCACCTGACCGTTGTCATCCACCAGACGGATATCGGTGGAGCAGACCGGCAGGCCGATGGAGCCGTTGTAATCACTCAGATCGTAGGGGCAGACGCTCACCAGCGGTGAGCACTCGGTCAGGCCGTAACCTTCAAGCAGCGGGGTGCCGGTCAGCTTCTTCCACTGCTCCGCCACCGCCCGTTGCACCGCCATGCCGCCACCGATGGTGAGCTTGAGCTTGTCAAAAGCGATGCTCTGGAACTCGGCATTGTTGACCAGGGCGTTGAACAGGGTGTTGACGCCGGTAATGCAGGTGAAGGGGTACTTCTTGATCTCTTTGACAAACCCCGGGATGTCGCGCGGGTTGCTGATCAGCAGGTTGTAACCGCCGATACGCATAAAGAGCAGGCAGTTCACGGTCAGGGCGAAGACGTGATAGAGCGGCAGCGCGGTGACCACGAACTCCTTGCCACGCTCCAGCATGGGGCCGTAGACGCCGAGGCACTGCTCGACGTTGGCAATCATGTTTCGATGGGTCAGCATGGCCCCTTTGGAGAGGCCGGTGGTGCCACCGGTGTACTGCAGGAAGGCGAGATCGTCGTTGGTGATCTCCGGCTTGATGTACTGCAGGAAACGCCCCTTGGAGAGGGCCTGACGCATGGTGGTGGCGTGGGGCAGATTGTATTTCGGCACCAGCTTCTTGACGTACTTGACCACGAAGTTGACCAGGGTGCCCTTGGCCAGCCCCAGATTGTCACCCATCCGGGTCAGGATAACGTGCTTGATCGGGGTGTCGTAGACCACTTTTTCCAGGGTATGGGCGAAGTTGGAGACGATGACGATGGCCTTGGCACCGGAGTCTTTGAGCTGATGCTCCAGCTCGCGCGGGGTATAGAGCGGGTTGACGTTGACCACTATCATGCCGGCGCGCAGGATGCCGAACACGGCGATGGGGTATTGGAGCAGGTTAGGCATCATCACCGCAACCCGATCCCCTTTCTCCAGCTTCAGCTCGTTTTGCAGGTAGGCAGCAAAGGCGCGGGACTGCTCTTCCAGTCGGCGGTAGGTGATGGTTTGGCCCATGTTGACGAAGGCGGGCTGATCGGCAAACTGGGTCACCGAGGATTCGAACATCTCGACCAGGGAGCTGTATTGGTCTGGATTGATCTCGGCGGGGACCCCTTCCGGATAACGTTTCAGCCAGACTTTTTCCACAAACTTCTCCTGCATAACTAGCACCTGTGCGCTCACTGTGTTGCCTCCGTCCCGGTTCACATCCATTTTAATCGGTTGTTTTAAGCTGATGCTCTAATGCCGCACATATTTACACAGCGCAACATCAATTAACAGCAAATTAACAACAGAAAAATGTGAGGGAGAAAACAAACCTGGAATTATTGAAAGCTGGCGATTCTACCGAACTTGACAAAACTTTACGATACAAACGGCCGTATCAACCGAATTTTCCATATGAAAATGGTGGTTTCCACCCAATATGACCCGCTCGATCTGCTGGAAGGCATCCTGACGGGCCTGCCATTGGGCTTCAAGCGCAGCAAAGCCCTGCTCCCCCTGAATCAACAGCACAGGACAACGGATAGCCACCATCAATGCACGAGCCTGTCCTTCGCTCATTCTCAGGGGTGAAAGATCCCGCAAGCGGGGGTCGCTGCGCCAGTACCAGCGCCCTGCCCGCTCTTCAAGCTGCCGTTCACAGATAAGGCGCGCCGCCTGCGGCGTGATATCCGCCACTTTGCAACGGGCGGCGACAGCCTCATCGATGGAAGCAAAGCCGTTGGCACTGCGCTCCCGGGTGCGACTGCGGTTTAAAATCGCACGTCGCAGCTGGGCAGGTACCTCCTCATCGGGCTGACTGAGCGGGCCCAGCCCCTCCAGCATGATCAACCGCTCCACCTGTTCGGGGAACACCCCGGCATAGGCGGAGGCGATCAGCGCCCCGAGGGAGTGGCCGAGCAGAGTGAAACGCGACCAGCCCGCCGCCTGCACGATCTGGTAGAGATCGTCCAGCCAGTCGACAAAGACATAGGGGGTGGCTTTGTGATCGGAGTGACCGTGCCCCGGCAGATCGACACAGATGAGGTGAAAATCCCCCAGATGCGGCGCCAGCGGCAAGAAGCTGGCACTGTTGTCGAGCCAGCCATGCAGGGCGATCAGCAGGGGTTTGCCCTGCTGAGCCAGATCCGCGAGTTGATTCTCAAGCAGGGCCACCTGCCGACCATCTGCCAAGGTGAGCAGACGTTCGTGCAGAGTGCTTTTGATGCTGTTGATCATGGCAAGCCTTAACGACGCAGCGGCCGTCTCGGCCAGAAGGGATCATAGAAGGGGTCGTAGAAGTAGGGGTCCATATAGCGCACCTCCACCTCCTTGACTGGCGGCCACAGCTTGCTGCCCGTCACATTGAGCACCGAGAAGCGGTACTTGTGCTCGCCAATCTGGCTATCAACCGGTTGGCCTATGGTACCAAGCACCGTCAGACTGCGCCCCTTGGCGTAGAGGGTCGGATCGACAAAACCCTTCATGATAGCCAGAAAACGGCCCGGGCTCTGCTCGGTCTGCTCCGGCACACCGTTGGACTTGAGCGGCAGATAGACCACTTCAATAACGCTCTGATCCGCCTTGTTGTGCACCGCCGAGATAACGCCGCTCCAGCGCGCCGGCTTGCCCTCCATTCCGCCAAGGGCGGGCTGATAGGCCACCAGCTGGTTTTCAGGCTCATAGGCCAGCTCCTTGGGAACCGAGCTGCAGGCCCCGAGCAGCAGGGCCAGCGCCCCGACCACCATAGTGCGTTTCATCATATCGCTTCTGGTATTACGCATCATGTCACTCTCCTGTTGCCAGCGTGGCCTGTCGGGGCCACCCGCTTTTATTGCAGCTGATGAGCGGCAAGAGCGACATGCTGTCAGTGCTCCTGCCCTTATTCGCGACCCGGCAGTTTTTTCCAGGTCACCTTGTCACGCAAATAGACCGGCGTCGCCTGCTCCACCGGCACCGCCTCCCCCGCCAGCCAGGCGGCGCGGGCCAGCGGCAACATATCTTCTGCCGCCGGGAAACGCACCTGGCTCACCTCCAGCTCATCGGCCAGACCACTCAGGGTCTCGCCATAGGTCTCAAAACCAGTGCCGACGCAGGTCACTGGGCCCGCCAGCTTGCCACGGACGTCAACCAGTGCCGCGGGCTCGCTCACCACCTCGTCCCCCACCAGCTGCATGCGGCCATCAATCAGCTCATAGCGGCCGAAATAGACCTCGTTCATCCGCGCATCGATGGCGGTCAGCACCTGCTCGGCGCCATCCAGTCGATAGGCGCCTTGCGCCATGGCGGCCAAGGTCGAGATGCCAATCAGCGGCACACCTGCACCAAACGCCAGACCTTGCGCCACACTGATGCCGATCCGCACGCCGGTAAAGGAGCCCGGGCCGCGGCCGAACGCGATGGCATCGAGGTCACTCAAACTTATCCCGGCATCCTCTAACACAGCCTGAACCATGGGCAGGATTTTTCGGGTGTGATCCCGTGGCGCCTCCTCCCAGCGGGAGAACAGCTTGTCACCCACCAGCAAGGCGGCGGAGCAGGCTTCGGTAGCGGTATCAACGGCCAGGATCTTCAACTCGTTCATGCTTTCCAATCTCTATAAAATCAGTCAATTACATAACCGGCAAGCGAGATATGCTCACCCGTTGTTTAAATCTGTTATCTGGCGGCACACTTATTATTCACCGCGTTCAGTGCGATCGAAAAAGCTCCCCAACGTTCCCAACTCCCGGGTACGGGGGATGGCGGGCAGACTCTTGATAAAGGTGGCGCCGTAAGGTTTGTTGACCATTCGGGGATCACAGATCACCAGCACCCCGTGATCAGTGCGATCACGAATAAGCCGCCCCACCCCCTGCTTGAGGGCAATCACCGCCTTGGGCAACTGCAGCTCGGCGAAGGGATCGCCCCCCTTGAGCTTGCAATCATCCACCCGCGCCTTGAGCAGCGGATCATCGGGGCTGGCAAACGGCAGCTTGTCGATGATAACACACGACAACGCCGCCCCTCGCACGTCGATCCCCTCCCAGAAACTGCTGGTCGCCACCAGCACGGCACGGCCATTCTCGACAAACTCCTTGAGCAGCCGCTGCTTGTTGTCCTCCCCCTGCAACAAGACGGTGCGGCCAATCTCCCGGCGCAGCACCTCAGCCACCTGACGCATCACCTGATGGCTGGTGCAGAGGAAGAAACAGCCCCCCGGTGTCTTGTTGATGAGGGGGATCATCAGATTGGCCAGCTGCTCGCCACGGCCAAAGGCGTTGGGTTCCGGCAGATAGCGGGGCACACAGAGCCGCGCCTGCTCGCCATAGTCGAACGGGCTGTCGAGAATAAGCTCGGCGCTGCCTGCCAGCCCCAGCTCGGCCTTGAAGTGATCAAAGCGCATATCCACCGTCAGGGTGGCGGAGGTGAAGACCCAGGCCACTTCCGGTCTTTGCACCTCGGCACTGAATCGCTCGGCCACCGACAGCGGCGTCAGATTGAGGGTGAAATGAAGCCGTGAGCAGTCGTACCAGTAGGAGAAACCGGTCTGGTTGACCGCCAGCACTTCACCCAGGCGGGTGCGCAGTTCACTGATTCGCTCGAAGGCGTGATCCAGCTGCTCGCCACGGCCAAGAGCCAGTTTCAGCACCTCGTAGCAAAGCCCGATGGCATCGTTAAGACGAGCCAAAGCCTGCCCCCAAAGCGGCTGGCGCAGCATGTCGCGGGTATTACCACGACCGCCATCCACCCCGAAGGCGAGCCGCAGATCCTGACTGGCGATGGCAAGCCTGTCCGCCGCCTTGCCGAGCTGGGCCATGTCGTGGGCCTCTGCCCGATAGGCCAGCTGGATATCCTGCGCCAGATCCTGAATCGTTCGGCTGCCTACCGACTTGCCGAAGTAGTTGGTGGCGATCTCCGGCAGCTGGTGCGCCTCGTCAAACACATAGACTTGCGCCTCCGGCACCAACTCACCAAATCCGGTGTCTTTCACCGCCATATCGGCGAAGAAGAGGTGGTGGTTGATCACCACCACCTGGGCGTCCATGGCGCGGCGTCGGGCCACCACCAGATGGCAGTCGTCGTAATAGGGGCAGTCGCGACCGAGGCAGTTGTCGTTGGTGCTGGTGACGTGGGCGAGGATCTCGGCGTTCTCCTGCAATCCTGGAATATCCCCCACATCGCCGTTATCGGTAGCGGTGGACCAGGATTTGACCTTCACCAGATCGTTCAGGATTTCAGGCTTTTGCAGATGGGATTCGCTCAAGAGCCGGTTCATCCGCTCGATGCAGAGATAGTTGCTGCGTCCCTTGAGCAGGGCCACCGGCGGGGTGTAGGAGAGCGCCCCTGTGATGGTCGGGAGATCCCGATAGAAGAGCTGCTCCTGCAGGTTCTTGGAGCCGGTGCTGATCACCACCCGCTTGCCGGACTCCAGCGCTGGCACCAGATAGGCGTAGGTCTTGCCGGTACCTGTCCCCGCCTCCACTAGCAGACGGCCACCACTTTTGATGGCGCGCGCGACCGCTTCGGCCATCTCCAGTTGGGGAGCGCGGGCTTTGAAACCGTCGATATGGCTGGCCAGAGGGCCATCTGGCTTGAACAGGGTCTGGATGGTCAAAAGGGCGTCCCGCAGCAAAAGCGGCCATTATGCCAAAAGTGTGGCAAAAGCGGGACTGATTCTGCGCCTAGACGAACAGATCGATCTGGTGATCGGGATCCGGCTTGTGATCGTCCTCCTCCGCCTTTGGCTGATCACGCTTGGCGGGCGTGTTATAAGCCTGCTGGCGCTGCTGGGAGTCACTGTTGTCAGTGCCGGTCTTGCGCAGTTGATGTTTCTTGCTGATCTGGTTCACTTCCCGCTTGATCTCTTCGCTACCGGGCGCGGCAGGTGCCCGGGGCAAAATGGGGAACAACAGGTCCTGGCTGGGCATGATACAAACTCCTGCGGGGGTTATTGTCTAGTTATCGACCAGAAAACCGTTTTCTCAACTTTAATCGATCAAATCACAATTTCGGGTTGCATTTTCTGTCAAGGCAGGTAGTTTAAATCAGGCGTCAATTACGACATCTTATTTTGTAAAGGATTGATTACATGAAGTTCACCACCCTGAAGACTCATCACCACCATCATCATCCCGACTAGTCTTTCAGGAGGTTGACTGCTGGAGGACACTTAACTGGTGACTTCCAAAAGGACCGCAAGATTCATAAACCCTCGGAAGCACCCACTTCCGAGGGTTTTTTCGTTTTTGACTAGAAGGAAATCGAGCAATGGAAACACAACGTCTACGTATCGCCATGCAAAAGTCCGGTCGTCTGAGCCAGGACTCCCAAGCCCTGTTCAAGAGCTGCGGCCTGAAAATCAACCTGCGCGAGCAGCGCCTTATCGCCCATGTCGAGAACATGCCCATCGATATCTTGCGGGTGCGCGATGACGACATCCCGGGTCTGGTGATGGAAGGGGTGGTTGACCTTGGCATCATCGGCGAGAACGTGCTGGAAGAGGTGCAGCTTATTCGCGCTTCACAGGGACTACCCTTCGAGGTCAAAACCCTCAAGCAGCTGGACTTTGGTGGCTGCCGCCTCTCGCTGGCGGTGCCAGAAGATGTGAACTATACAGGGCCAGCGAGTCTTGCCGGCAAACGCATCGCGACCTCCTATCCCGGGCTGCTCAAGCGCTTCTTTGACGACAAGGGTCTCGGCTTCAAGAGCGTGATGCTGGGCGGCTCGGTGGAAGTGGCACCCCGCGCGGGTCTCGCCGATGCCATCTGCGATCTGGTCTCCACCGGTGCGACCCTGGAAGCCAATGGCCTCAAAGAGGTGGAGGTGATCTACCGCTCCAAGGCTGTGCTGGTACAGGCCCCCAACCCCTTGTCCGATGCCAAGCAGAAGCTCATCGACAAACTGCTGCCCCGCATTCAGGGGATGCAGCAGGCCCGCGAGAGCAAATACATCATGCTGCACGCCCCCAAAGACAAGCTCGATGCCATCACCGATCTGCTGCCGGGTGCCGAGCGCCCCACCATCATGCAGCTGGCCGGTGACACCAATCAGGTGGCGCTGCACGTCGTCTCCAGCGAGACCCTGTTCTGGGAGACCATGGAGCAGCTCAAGGCCCTCGGTGCCAGCTCCATTCTGGTGCTGCCCATCGAAAAGATGATGGAATAAGGAAGGGAAATCATGCAGACCCTGATCTGGAAGACCCTCTCCCCCGCCCAGCAAGCCGATGTGCTGACCCGCCCTGCCCTCAATGACGAGGCCGATATCGGCCTCGTGGTACGGGACATCATCGCTGCAGTGCGTAGCCGTGGCGATGAGGCCCTGCGCGAGCTGAGCCAGCGCTTCGAGCGCGCCCCCCGTGAGCAGTTGCGCGTTAGCGAGGCAGAGATTGAAGCCGCCTGCGCGCGGCTGGATAACGACATCAAAAGCGCCATCGAAGCGGCGATTGCCAATATTCGCACCTTCCACGCCGCGCAAGTGCAGCCATTGGTACGGGTAGAAACCCAGCCCGGGGTGGTATGCGAGCTGCGCACCCAGCCCATCAGTCGGGTCGGCCTCTATGTGCCGGGGGGCAGCGCGCCGCTCCCCTCCACCGTGATGATGCTGGCCATTCCGGCACGCTTAGCCGGTTGCCGTGAAGTGGTGCTCTGCACCCCGTCTCCGGCGAGCGACGAGATCCTGTTTGCCGCCCGCGCCTGCGGCGTCGAGAAGGTGTTCGCCATCGGCGGCGCCCAGGCCATCGCGGCGATGGCTTACGGCACCGAGAGCATTCCCAAGGTGGACAAGATCTTCGGCCCGGGCAACGCCTATGTGACCGAAGCCAAGGGACAGGTATCCCGCGACTGGCGCGGCGCCGCCATCGACATGCCCGCCGGCCCCTCCGAGGTGCTGGTGATTGCCGACGAGAGCGCCAACCCCGCCTTCGTGGCAGCAGATCTGCTCTCCCAGGCCGAGCATGGCCCCGACAGCCAGGTGGTGCTGGTGACTACCTCGCCCCTGTTGGCCGATGCCATCGCAGGGGAGATCAAGAGCCAGCTGGCCAAGTTGAGCCGCCGCGATATCGCCGCGCAGGCGCTCGGCAGCAGTCTGGTGATCCTCTGTGACGATCTGGCCGAGGCGTGTGCCATCTCCAACGCCTATGCGCCGGAGCACCTGATCGTGCAGACCCGAGCCCCCCGCGATCTGCTGGATAAACTCGAGAACGCCGGTTCCATCTTTCTCGGAGCATGGACCCCCGAGTCGGTCGGCGATTACGCCAGCGGCACCAACCACACTCTGCCTACCTACGGCTATGCCCGCACCTGCTCCAGCCTTGGCCTCGCCGATTATCAGCGCCGCTACACGGTGCAGGAGCTGAGTGAGCGCGGTATTCAGGGCCTTGGCCCTATCGTCGAGCGTATCGCCCAGGCCGAGGGGCTCGATGGCCACAAAAATGCCGTCACCCTCAGGTTGAATGCCTTGGCCACCGCGCCCCAACCAACAGCACAGCAGAAGGATTTGTCATGAGCATTGCCAATCTGGCGCGCCGCGTGGTGCGGGCCCTCACCCCTTATCAATCCGCCCGCCGCATCGGCGGCAAGGGCCACGTCTGGCTCAACGCCAACGAGGCGCCGCAGGCCTATCCCTTCACCATCGAGGGGAGCCGTCTCAACCGCTACCCTGAGTGCCAACCGGCCGAGGTGGTGAACGGCTATGCCGCCTATGCCGGGGTTAATCCGGATCAGGTGCTGGTGAGCCGCGGCGCCGATGAGGCCATCGAGCTCTTGATCCGCACCTTCTGTGAAGCGGGTGAAGATCAGATCCTCATCTGCCCGCCCACCTACGGCATGTACGCCATCAGCGCCGAGACCTGTGGCGTGGGCATCGTCGAACAGCCGCTGACCGCCAACCGTCAGCCAGACTGGCCCGCCATTGCCGATCGCCTCAGTGACGTGAAGCTGGTGTTTCTCTGCTCCCCCAACAACCCCACCGGGGATCTGGTGGGTCGCGATGGACTTATTGCCCTGTTGGAGAAGGCGCGGGATCGCGCCATCGTGGTGGTGGACGAGGCCTATATCGAGTTCTGCCCCGAGGCGTCCGTAGTGGACCTGCTGGCCCGCTTCCCCAATCTGGTGGTGACCCGCACCCTCTCCAAAGCCTTTGCTCTGGCGGGGATCCGCTGTGGCTTTACGCTGGCAAGCCCCGAGGTGATCGCCATGCTGGCCAAGGTGATCGCCCCCTATCCCATCCCCGAGCCCATCGCCCAGATCGCGGCGCAGGCCCTCTCCCCCATGGGACTGGAGCTGATGCGCGAGCGAGTGGTAGAGCTCAACAAGCAAAAAGCCGCCTTCAAGGCAGAGCTGACAAAGCTTGCCTGCGTGAAGGAAGTATTCGAGGACAAGGGCAACTTCGTGCTGGTGCGCTTTGTGGATGGCGCCGCCGTCTTTGCTGCCATGAAGGCTGCCGGCATCATACTGCGGGATTTCTCGACAAAACCCGGCTTGGATAACAGCATTCGCGTCACCATCGGCTATCAGGGCGAGATGGATGCCGTGCTGGCGGTACTGCGTGATATGCCCTCTCCCACTTTGTAAGACAAGGATGTAGCGATGAAGACCCCGTTTTTGTTTATCGACCGCGACGGCACCCTGATTGAAGAGCCGGTGACCGACAAGCAGGTGGATAGCCTCGCCAAGCTGCGCTTCGAGCCCATGGTCATTCCGGTGTTGCGCGAGTTGCAGGCTGCTGGCTACGTGCTGGTGATGGTGACCAATCAGGATGGGCTGGGCACCGCCAGCCTGCCGCTGGAGAACTTCCAGCCACCCCACGACCTGATGATGCACCTGTTTGAATCGCAAGGGGTGAACTGGGAGCAGGTGCTGATCTGCCCGCACTTCCCCACCGACGGCTGCAGCTGCCGCAAGCCCCACCTCGGGCTGGTAAAGGAGTATCTCGCCTCCGGTCGTATCGACTTTGCCAACTCCTTCGTGATTGGCGATCGCCAGACCGATCTGCAGCTGGCCGAGAATATGGGCATTGGCGGTATTCGCTACCACCCACAGGATCACGACTGGCTCGCCATCCGTGATCAGCTGTTGTCCAAGGGGCGCGTAGCCTCGGTGGAGCGTAACACCAAGGAGACCCGCATTCAGGTAGCGGTAGATTTGGACCCTTCTGCCACAAACAAGAGCGGCGGCAACCAGATCGCCACCGGTATCGGCTTCTTTGATCACATGCTGGATCAAATTGCCACCCACGCCGGTTTCCAGCTCAAGCTGAACGTCAGCGGCGATCTGCATATCGACGATCACCACACGGTAGAGGATGTGGGGCTGGCGCTGGGTCAGGCGCTGCGTCAGGCCCTTGGCAACAAGCGCGGGATCGGTCGCTTCGGCTTCGTGCTGGCGATGGACGAGGTGCAGGCAGTGATCGATGCGCGCCCGCTGACCGAGCAGGAGGTGAGCACCGCACTGGATCTCAGCGGTCGCCCCTACTTCGTGTTTGACTGCCCGAGCGGTTTTGGCCGCGACAACGTCGGCGAGATGGCCACTGAGATGGTGCCCCACTTTTTCCGCTCGCTGTCAGACGCCATGGCCATCACCCTGCAGATGAAGGTGGGCAACGGCAACACCCACCATCAGGTGGAAGCGCTGTTCAAAGGCTTTGGCCGCGCCCTGCGTCAGGCCATTCGGGTGGAAGGGAGCGAGCTTCCCTCCAGCAAGGGAGTGCTGTGATGGATGTGAGCAAGCAGAAGCTGGTCATCATCGACACCGGCTGTGCCAATCTGGCCTCGGTGCGCATGGCATTCGAGCGCCTCGGCGTGCAGCCGCTGGTCTCCAGCCAGGCCGCCGATATCGAGCAGGCGGACAAGCTGATCCTGCCCGGTGTCGGCACCGCGGTGGCCGCCATGAAAAACCTCAACGAGCGCGGACTAGTGCCCCTTATTCGCGCCGCCAAGCAGCCGCTGTTGGGCTTTTGCCTCGGTATGCAGATGCTGGCGGAGGCCTCCGAAGAGAGCATGGGTACGGATGACTCGTCAGAGCAGCTTATCGACTGCCTTGGCATAGTGCCGGGCAAGATCCGGCTGATGGAGGTCGGTAATCTGCGGCTGCCCCATATGGGCTGGAACCAGATTGAGCATGACGAGACCCATCCTCTGCTCAAGGGGATCCCGAGCGGCAGCTACTTCTACTTTGTTCACTCGTATGCGCTGGAGGTGACCGAAGCGACGCTGGCGACCTGCGACTACGGCCAGCCGTTTACCGCCATCGTCGGTGGGGTTGCAGAGCACAGCAACTTCTTCGGCGCCCAATTCCACCCGGAGCGCTCAGGCGTAGCCGGTGCCCGTTTGCTGCAAAACTTTCTGGAGCTGTGACTAGCATGATCATTCCCGCAATTGACCTTATCAACGGTCAGGTGGTTCGCCTCTATCAGGGGGACTACGAGCAGAAGACCGAATACAGCAGCAGCCCGCAGGCCCGCTTCGACGAATATGTCTCCCAGGGGGCGGTGCAGCTCCATCTGGTGGATCTGGACGGTGCCAAGGATGCCAAGGCGCGCCAGCTGCCCCTGCTGACCCAACTGCTGTCAGCCACCGAAGCGCCGGTGCAGGTCGGCGGTGGCGTACGTACCGAACAGGATGTGGCAGACCTCTTGGCCGCCGGCGCCAGCCGGGTGGTGATTGGCTCCACCGCCGTCAAATCCCCGGATCTGGTAGCCAGCTGGATGGAGAAATACGGCCCCGAGCAGATCGTGCTGGCCCTGGACGTCAATATCGATGAGCAGGGCAATCGCCATATCGCGGTAGCAGGCTGGCAGGAGAACAGCGGGGTGACCATCGAAGCGCTGATCGAACGCTTCCTCCCCGCCGGTCTCAAGCACGTGCTCTGCACCGACATCAGCCGTGACGGCACCCTGGCTGGCACCAATGTCGAACTCTATCGGGATCTCTGCGCCCGCTACCCGAGTGTCGCCTTTCAGGCCTCCGGCGGCATTGGCGGCATCGCGGATATCGAGGCGCTCAAGGGCTCCGGCGTCAAGGGGATCATCCTTGGCCGCGCCCTGCTGGAGGGCAAATTCTCGGTAGGTGACGCTATCGCCTGCTGGCAAGCGCCCGCTGCCGATACCAGAGGAGGCAACTGATGCTGGCAAGACGCATTATCCCCTGTCTCGACGTGAAAGATGGCGTGGTGGTCAAAGGGGTGCAGTTTCGCAACCACGAGGTGATGGGCGGCATAGTCGAGCTGGCGCGCCGCTACGCCGAAGAGGGTGCTGACGAGCTGGTGTTCTATGACATAACCGCCTCCAGCGATGCGCGGGTGGTGGACAAGAGCTGGGTGAGCCGGGTAGCGGAGGTGATCGATATCCCCTTCTGCGTCGCCGGTGGCATCAAGAGCGTGGAAGATGCCCGCCAGATCCTCGAATTTGGCGCCGACAAGGTCTCCATCAACTCCCCGGCCCTGGCCGACCCAACCCTCATCAGCCGACTGGCCGAGCGCTTTGGCGTGCAGTGCGTAGTGGTGGGCATTGACTCCTACTTCGATGCCGAAACAGGCCACTATCAGGTCAAACAGTTTACCGGTGACGAGAGCCGCACCCGCACCACCGCCTGGCACACCCTCGACTGGGTACAGGAGGTGCAAAAACGCGGCGCGGGCGAAATCGTGCTGAACGTGATGAATCAGGACGGCATGCGTCAGGGTTATGATCTCGACCAGCTCAAGCTGGTGCGCAGCGTCTGCAAGGTGCCGCTGATTGCCTCCGGCGGCGCCGGTGCCATGGCGCACTTTCGCGATGCCTTTACCCTCGCCGATGTGGACGGGGCGCTGGCCGCCTCTGTGTTCCACAAGGGCCTTATCCCCATTCCCGAATTGAAACGCTGGCTGAAAACCGAAGGAGTCGCCATCCGTGAATAACTTCTCTGAAAATGCACAAACAACCGCCAGCACGCGCCCCCTTGCCGAGCAGCTCGACTGGGAAAAGTGTAAATGCGCCATGATCCCCCGCCCAGAGTGCCGGTCTGATAATAGAGGAGCCGATACCCGTGCATAATTCCAACTTATTAATTGAACAGCTCGACTGGGAAAAATGCGATGGCATGATCCCCGCCATCGTCCAGCATGCCGCCAGCGGCGAGGTGCTGATGCAGGGCTTTATGACCCGCGAGGCGCTGGAGAAGACCCAGACTACCGGTCAGGTCACCTTCTTTAGCCGCAGCAAACAGCGGCTCTGGACCAAGGGTGAAAGCTCGGGCAATGTGCTCCAACTCGTCGCTATCAGCACCGACTGTGATCAGGATTCCCTGCTGATTGCCGCCAACCCCGTCGGCCCCACCTGCCATAAAGGGACAACCTCCTGCTTCCATGGTCACCCTCTGCCGCCCCTCGGTTTTCTGGCAGAGCTGGAGCAGGTGCTGGCAGCCCGCAAAGGGGCCGATCCGGCCACCAGCTACACCGCCAGCCTCTATGGCAAAGGGACCAAGCGCATCGCCCAGAAGGTAGGTGAGGAAGGAGTTGAGGTGGCGCTGGCCGCCATGGCCAAGGATCGAGAGGAGCTCATCAACGAATCCGCCGATCTGCTCTACCACCTGACCGTACTGCTACAAAATGAAGGGCTGGGATTACAGGATGTCGTTCAGCGGCTTTATAAGCGGCATAATAAATAAACTGATAATAAAGCCGGGTTACCCCGGCTTTATTTAGTCAAGATGCACGGCTAGCTCAACTAAATTTTTATACGTTGTTAAGCGTCGCTCCAATAGTGACAGTTCCTTTTCTGCCAAAATAGTATTTTCTTCTACAGTCAAATTCCGCATACGCCCAACACAATCTATTGTTAACGAGATAAAACGAGATGAATATTCATCATCTAAAGTCGGCTTCAATAGCCCCTCATAAGACATGACTAAAATGTTTCTCAAGGAAACCATATATTCACTATCTTTAAATGGATTTGTATATCGTTCACCATCGACATACTTAATATAACTTCCTATAGTACTCCCTGCTTTTATAAAACATTGAAAATGTTGTTCTTCATACTCACTTGTCAGACTATTAAAACCTTTCAAAGTAGGATGGTTATCTGTCTTAGGCATTTTGCCATCCGCTACAGCGCGATAATCTTCATTATTTTTCTCGCATAGAGAGAACAGGTAAACAAGAAAAATCAGATTTAATGTGCAACCTTGGTAATTTACGATGGAGGCGATCGTTCGATCCAACACTTGCTCTGTTTTTCTTAAGCTCAATGAAAAATGATCACAAACAGCAGTTAATACATTTACCAACACTTGGCTATTAGTGATCTCAGGCCATACAGTGACATGCTCAAAATGCAATTTTTTATCTACAACTGCCTGCTTAATAAACTCTCGCCGAGAGATACTGCCTAACGTAAATCGTCTATGAAAAAATCGGCCAAGATAACTTTCTGCATCAAAACCATCGCCATAAATTACCTTGATAGCATGCTGTAACTGCTCGGTATCGGTTGCAAGTACAAAAACCACGCCGGGAATATCAAAAATATGTTTTATGGTCTCCAGCATTTCTACCGCATAGGAGGGGCGACAGCGATCCAGCTCATCAATCAGAATAAAGGCTGGATAATCCAATCGACCTTGGCCATCCAATTGGTCTAAGTTTGCTGAAACCGCAGCTTCAACCCATTGCCGAATTTCTTGTTTAAGATACTGGATAGATTCATAACGCTCTTTGTGATTGCTGCAAAGTGTATCAACCAGCTTATCTGCGTCTTCGCCTTCCACAGAAAAATCACCATCTTCAAGTCCAGCTTTTTTAATAGCAGACTTGAGCACCAATTTTCCGCCCAGCTTGAGCAAACCCAATAGCTTGGGCTTGATGCCATCAGGTATGGAAACCTTATTTCCTGTTGCATCTTTCAATTGATCGATAATCGACGAAATCACCGTCAATAAGGGATCATCGGAAAAGTCCTGCTGCCAGGCGTCGATATAGACAGTGGGATAGTGCGCTTTCAGCTCCATATACCAGCGCTTGATAAACCAGGTTTTACCCGCCCCCCACTCGGCATTGAGGTTGAGCACATAGTTGCGCTGCTTGCCTTCGGCGGCGAGGTAGTTGGTCAGAAATTCGGCATAGCGGGCGCGATCCAGCCGATCTGCGCTCAAACTCTCTTCGCTACCCGCAATGGCCCCCGGCCCGTCCCACTGAACTGTGTCATTCCAATTAAACGGTGCCACTACCATCTCGTATCTCTCCATATTGCGTTGCTGGAGATGATATCAGGGACACCGAGGAAATAGTTTGACTAAAGACCTGTTCGTTACCCTTTTTGCCACTCGGGGAGGTTTATTTAGCTGTTGTTCAACTTCTCTGTCGAGAGCCGATGATACGGGGTCGATACATGGTGGCAAGCTATCTCAACAACCATGGACTCAACTGATTTCCTTTGATTTGCTAAGAGGTTACAACCATGTGACATAACGCAGAACCTGCGGAAATAAATGAGAAATATGCCGTGAAGAGTGCTTAATTTAAAGCAGTTGATGCACGTTGGCCTCGTGTTCAGCCAACCCATCACAGCGACCCAAGGATGGCCAACTTCATGAAGGATGAACCCTTCTCCACCCGATTGCAGCACGAGCTGGATCACCTCAGATCCATCTTTAACGAGATGGGGGCTTACCTCTTTACCAAGGATCTGGATGGCCGTTATATCTATGCCAATCAGGCTGTGCTGGATCTCTTTTGTTGTACCCTGGCCGAACTGCAAGGCAAGGATGATCGCGCCTTTTTTGACCTCGACTTCTCGGAAGATCTGAGACGAAATGATCGTCAGGTGCTGGAGCAGCAGGTCGCCATCGCCCGGGAGGAGATCAACTACCTCAAACCCACGGGAGAGAAACGGGTCTACTGGAGCGTGAAAAAGCCGATGTACGACCGAGATGGCAACCTGATCGGTCTGTGCGGCATCTCCACCGATATCACGGAACACAAGCTGATTGAGGCCCGTATGGCCGAGCAGCATCAGTTGCTGGAGATCATCCTGGCCAATGTGGATGCCCATATCTATATGAAGGACAGCCAGCACCGCTTTCTCTACGTCAATCAGAAGGTGTGTGCCCTGCTCGGTTTACCCGCCGAACAGATCATCAACCGCAGCGATAATGAGCTGTTCTCCCCACACGGAGCCAACCAGCTGTGGCAGCTGGACAACCGGGTGTTCGAAACGGGTGAGCTGCAAGCCGGTGAAGAGTCACTGACCGATACCGAAGGCAAGCAACATTACTACTGGTCTGTCAAAGTCCCCTTCAAGCTGGCTGATGGTACCCCCACCCTGATCGGTATCTCCTCCGATATCACCGAGCTGCACCAGCTCAAGGAACAACTGCAATATCAATCGGTTCGTGACAGCCTCTCCGGACTTTATAACCGCCGTTTCTTCTTCGAGGTGTGCGAAAAGAACCTGAGTATGAACATGCGCCACCAGCTCACCTCTGTGCTGATAGTGCTGGATGTGGATCAGTTCAAATGCATCAACGATCGCTACGGTCACCCGCTGGGCGATCAGGCGCTGATCCATCTGGGCAGGGTGATGCAATCGGTGCTGCGCAGCGAAGATGTGCTGGCCCGCATCGGCGGTGACGAGTTTGCCATCTTGCTGCCCAACACCACCCTCTCGGCCGCCGCATCCCTGGCCGAGCGGCTGCGCCTTCAGGTGATGCAAAGCCCGCTGCCCCTGCCAGATGGAGATAAGCTGGTCATCACCATCAGCGCCGGACTGGTGGAAAATGGCGAGGGGGAGCTGATGGAGAGCCTCTACGCCCGCGCAGATCAGATGCTCTATCAGGCCAAACAGAGCGGCCGCAACTGCGTCGCGTGCAAGGCACCCTAGCCATACAACGGGAGGGCCAGCAGCCCTCCATACTCCCTTGTTTATTACTCAGATGAATGGCTGTGCTGGCTCCTTACGAACAGGCGGCTACCCCAACTGTTTGCGCAGCACAAACTTTTGCACTTTGCCGGTCGAGGTCTTCGGCAGCGGGGTAAAGATGATCCGCTTGGGCGCCTTGAAGTGGGCCATCTGATCACGGCAAAAGGCGATAAGATCCGCCTGAGTAGTCTCTCTCCCCTCTTTCAGTTTCACGAAGGCGCAGGGCACCTCCCCCCACTTCTCATCGGGCATGGCGATCACTGCCGCTTCGTCCACATCGGGATGGCGATAGAGCACGTCCTCCACCTCCAGACTGGAGATATTCTCCCCGCCGGAGATGATGATGTCCTTGGATCTGTCCTTGATCTCCACATAACCATCCGGGTGCCATACCGCCAGATCGCCACTGCGAAACCACCCCTCCGCCATCGCCTCGGCGCTGGCAGCCGGATTTTTCAGATATCCCTTCATCACCACATTACCGCGCAGCACTATCTCCCCCATGGTTTTGCCATCTTTGGCCACCGGTTCGCCACTGACCGGATTGATGACCCGCATCTCCCCCTGCAGAGGCGACGCAACACCCTGGCGCGCCTTGAGGCGGGAGAGCGCCGTGGCATCCTGACCTTGCCAGCTTCTTTGCGGTTCGCACAACACGCAGGGGCCATAGGTTTCGGTGAGGCCATAGACGTGGGTCACGGCGATCCCCATCGCTTCCATACCGGCGATCACGGTGGCGGGGGGCGCAGCGCCAGCGGTCATCACCTTGATGGGGTGATCCAGCCCCTGCTTGAGCGCCGGATCGGCATTGTTGAGCATATTGAGCACGATGGGCGCTGCGCAGAAGTGGCTCACCTTGTGCTCGTGCAGCGCCTCATAAATGGCGGCCGCCTGCACATGCCGCAGGCAGACGCTCACCCCGGCGGTGGCCGCCAGCGTCCAGGGGAAACACCAGCCGTTGCAGTGAAACATCGGCAAGGTCCAGAGATAGACGGGGTGTTTGGGCAGCTCCCAGGAGAGCACGTTGTTGATGGCGTTGAGGTGGGCGCCGCGATGGTGATAGACCACCCCCTTGGGATTGCCGGTAGTGCCGGAGGTGTAGTTAAGGGAGATGGCCTGCCACTCATCTTGGGGCAGCCAGCCGGGCTCATCGCCACTCCCTTGCGCAAGGAACTGTTCATAGTCGAGGTCACTGATAAGCGCCCCCTCCCGGTAGAGGGGATCATCGATGGCGATGACCAGCGGTTGGCTCTCCAGCAGACCCAGCGCCTTGCGCACCACGGCGCCAAACTCCCTGTCTACCAGCACCACCTTGCTCTGGGCATGCTGGAAGATAAAGGCCATCGACTCGGCATCGAGCCGGGTATTGATGGTGTTGAGCACGGCGCCGCTCATGGGCACCCCGAAGTGGGCTTCAAACATCGCCGGGATATTGGGCGCAACGATGGAGACGGTATCCCCCTCTCCGATACCGCTCAGCCGCAGGGCCGAGGCCAGCTGGCGGCAACGGCGGGCGGTCTGGCCCCAGCTCTGGCGCAGCGGGCCGTGGAACAGCGCCGGATAGTCGGGATAGACCTGCTCCGCCCTCCCCAAAAAGCTGATGGGGGTCAGGGCCTCGAAATTGGCGGCGGTTTTGGCAAGGTCACGCTCATAGATGTTCTGCACTGTCATCGGATTCCTTCCTCACAAGTGGCACAAAACGGGCAGTTTCGGGATGATTCAGAGATCAGACAGCGACATAGGCATCCTGCCCGTCACTGGTCTCTTATGGGGATGACAGCCTAACAGCGAGCCTGCGGCGACAGGTATTAGCAAAACGTCTTAGACAGGGGCAGCCTGTTGCCAACAGGGGTTCCCTGTTTTCGTTGCAAAAAATATTTCGTTACTGGAAAGCGTGCCATTTTTTTCACAGGCTGTTTTTGGCGAATAACGAAAAATGACGATAGTGGAATATTATTCCGTCAAAGCTGCCTTATATGTCATTTCATTCATCTCGGCACGCACTATTTTCATGACCTTTATTTAAGGCAAGCTGCGTAAAACGAAAGCTGAAATAGTTATTGCATAATAACTTTTATTTCATATCAGCTGTTAAATCCATGGAAAATAAATTTTGTGAGCCATCCCATAAAGCGAGCATGGCACCATGTTCATCCAGCCGCGCACGGGTTACGGTTACAACGTGAAACAATCTACCGGATGTCCAATATCAGGCCAGATTTCTCGCCAATCACTACGCAATACACAGTGAATTTGCGTACCTTGGATGTATGACGCAGAAACCCTATCGACCCGATATTCCGCCGAGCCCAAACCTGCTTTATCAAGGAGCATTTTATGTGTGCCGTGCCGAATACCACACCACGCAGACAATTTCCTACTGCATTTACCATTCTGTTTCTTATTATGTTGCTGGCCATTGCGCTGACCTGGATAATTCCGGCGGGCGCCTATGCCAAACTCTCTTATAATCCGGCCAGTGAAAGCCTGATGGTCAATAGCCCACAGGGGGAAATAAGCCGACTTCCCGCAACCCAGGATGCCCTGGCAAAACTCAATATCAATATTGCGGTAGAGCAATTTACCAACGGCACCATCCGCAAGCCCATCGCCATTCCCGGCACCTATGCACGGCTGGAGCAAGCGCCCAAGGGGCTCGGTGACGTGGCAGTCAGCATGGTCAAGGGCACCATAGAGGGGGCGGATATCATCGTCTTTATTCTGGTGCTCGGGGGGCTGATCGGCGTCATCAACAAGACAGGTGCCTTCAGTGCAGGGCTGGTGGCGTTGTCGCGCAAGACCCGGGGCAACGAGTTCCTGTTTGTGGCGCTGGTCTGCTTCGTAATGGCGCTGGGAGGCACCACCTGCGGACTGGAGGAAGAGGCGGTCGCCTTCTACCCCATACTGGTGCCCATCTTTCTGGCGCTCGGCTATGACTCCATCGTCTGCGTAGGGGCCATCTTCCTCGCCGCCTCCATGGGCACCACCTTCTCCACCATCAATCCCTTCTCGGTGGTGATCGCCTCCAATGCCGCCGGCATTCCCTTTACCGAGGGGCTGATCTTTCGCGCCATTGGCTGTCTGGTGGGCACCATGGTGGTGATCAGTTATCTCTACTGGTACTGCAAGAAGATCAAGGCCAACCCGGCCTTCTCCTACACCTATGAGGACAGAGAGAGTTTTCGCGCCCGTTTTCTCAAAGAGGGCTCTATGGACGAAGGGGTACCCTTCACCCTGCGCCGCAAGATCATTCTGACCCTGTTTATCCTCGCCTTCCCGCTGATGGTGTGGGGCGTCTCCATGGCCGGTTGGTGGTTCCCGCAGATGGCGGCCTCCTTCCTGACCATCGCCATCATCATCATTTTTATCTCGGGCCTCAAAGAGAAAGAGGCGGTCGAAGCCTTCACCCAGGGCGCATCGGAGCTGGTGGCCGTTTCGCTCATCATCGGGCTGGCACGGGGGGTTAATCTGGTGCTGGATCAGGGGATGATCTCGGACACCATTCTGGCCTACGCCTCCGATCTGGTCTCCGGCATGCACGGCGCCGTGTTCGCGGTGGCGCAGATGCTGGTGTTCACCCTGCTGGGGCTGGTGGTGCCCTCCTCCTCGGGGCTCGCAGTGCTCTCCATGCCCATCATGGCGCCGCTGGCAGATACCGTGATGATCCCCCGCTATATCGTGGTGTCGGCCTACAACTGGGGCCAATACGCCATGCTGTTCCTGGCCCCCACCGGACTGGTGCTGGTCACCCTGCAGATGCTCGGCATCCAGTTCAACAAGTGGGTCAAGTTCGTGCTGCCCATGGTGGGCTTTGTGCTGGGATTTGGCGCCCTGATGCTGGTGGCGCAAGTGATGTTGGCCTGATGGGCCTGTGATACATGAGTGACAACACCCCGAGCCTGGCGCGGGGTGTTCTTTTGTCAGCCTTAGTGGCGCACCCGCCCCTGCTGGCGGAAGCAGTAGAGTTTAAGGCTGATGTCGGCGATATCGGCGGGAAGCTCCTCTCCCTGCTCGGGCAGTGGCCGGTAGAGGGATGAGAGCAGACGTTCGGCCTGCTGCGCCGTGATGATGTTGGCCTGGACGGCCGGGGTGATCCAGCTGGGTAACATTGACATATCTCCCCCTCGTTGATCCGGTGATCTCGGGTGAACTTCTTCATATCAGGTCTTACGTGGTTGTCTGCCGACCCGTTCACCCTTTGCTTCACCCAATCAAAGCAAAATGCTTGCCGTGATCTCTTATCGGCCAACATCCGATGGGGCTGGAGCCATTTATCAAGCACTTGCGTGGCCATCTCAACGAACAGAGCCCTTGTTCAAGATCTCCCTTGACCTGCCCCCGTCAGTACTTTGCCACTCTGGCATTCTGCTCACCGCCCGCCTTGCAAATTGCGACTCGAATTGCTCCTTATCACACTGGCAAAGCCCGCCATACGCCGGAAATTGGTCACTATTAGTCCGTTGTCGCCAAAGTCAGACACTTTTTCATGGTGGCTGTTTTTTGACCTTGCCAGCGCCTGTCGCAGGCCCATCCCCCTCGCCTTGTCCGGCCAACCGGTTATGACAAGATGGCGCCAGATTGGAACAGCCCGGATGGGTATGCAGGAGAACAACAAGATGAACAGATCCATGATGGCAGGTATCGGTATTGGCATCGCCTCGGCCCTGGCACTCTCGGCGGCGGCCAGCGGCTCCCTCTTTACACTCCAGCCCACCTTTGCCGAGGTGATCGCCAGCAAGCCGATCACCGAGAGCATCAAGACTCCCCGACAGGAGTGTCGCAACGTCACCGTGACCCACCGCAAGCCGGTACAGGATGAACACAAGATCCTCGGTACCGTGGTGGGCGCAGCGCTGGGTGGTGTGGTTGGCCACCAGTTTGGCGGCGGCAGCGGCAAGAAGGTGGCCACCGCAGCCGGGGCTGTCGCGGGGGGTTATGCCGGTAATCAGGTGCAGGGCAATATGCAGGCTGGCGATACCTACACCACCACCGAGCAGCGCTGCAAAACCGTGCAGGATACGAGCGTCAACACCATTGGTTATGACGTGACCTATCGCCTCGCAGGTCAGGAGGGGGTGATCCGCATGAAGCAAGCCCCGGGCGCCACCATTCCGGTCAAAGATGGCAAATTGGTGATCGACCAGCCAAAAGTGTGATTTCTCCTGACCCCGCTCAGCAGCAGGCCCGCCTCTTTCGAGGCGGGCCTGTGTTTTTGGGCGGCTTGATTTCCTTTCTCACACAACAGCACGCACCACTCACGGCACCCGAACTATCACCCTTTGCAGCACTTCTTCACCGCCCGTACCACGTTCTGATACCCGGTACAGCGGCAGAGGTTGCCCGATAGCCCGCGGCGGATCTCCGCATCGGTCAGCGGACGGCGCTCGGTCTTGTCGAGCAGGGCGGCGCTCGCCATCACGAGGCCTGGGGTGCAAAAACCGCACTGCACCGCCCCCTCGTCGATAAAGGCCTGCTGCACATCAGAGAGCTCGTTACCTTTGCGTTCCCCCTCCACGGTACGAATGGATTTGCCATCGGCCCAGACCGCCAGATAGAGGCAGCTGTCGATAGCGGTGCCATCCACCCGCACGGTACAGGCGCCGCACTCACCGACACTGCACCCCTCTTTCACGCTGATAAGCCCCTGCCCGCGCAGAAAGTGGAGCAGCGACATGGTGGGCGGCACTGCATAGGAGTAAGGCTTGCCGTTGATCTCGCACTGGATCTCCACTGCGGGACAGCTTTGCGGTTGCATCATAGGATCTTGCCTCCGGCACGTTCGACTGCGCAGGCGACCACCCGCTGCGCCAGGGTTTTGATAAGGTGCAGGCGAAACTCCTTCTCTGCCCGCCAGGAGGATCGTGGCGCCACATCGGCCACCACCGCCTCGGCAATCGCTGCCAGTGTGGCGCGAGTCAGCGGTTGCCCTTCGGCTGCCGCTTCCGCGTGAGGGGTGCGCACCGGTGTCGGGGCCGCTACCCCATAGGCCAGCCGCAGACTCTTGAAGTGACCATTCTCAATCTGACAGTAGGCGGCGCAGCCGATGGTGGCGATATCCATGGCATCGCGCATGGCGTATTTGAAGTAGTGGGAGCCCACATGGGGGTGAGAATCCGGCGCAAAGTGGAATGCCACCAGAATTTCCGCCGGTTGCAGCGCCACCTTGCCGGGACCGGTGTGAAAACCGGCGATGGGTATGCGGCGCGTACCATCGGGGCCGGCGATTTCCAGCTCTGCTTCCAGCGCGACAGTCGGCGCCGCCGAGTCTGCACTGGTGGCGCCATTGCAGATATTGCCGCCATAGGTGGCGACGTTGCGGATCTGCGGGCCGGCGATGGTAGCGGCCGCCTCGGCCAGCATCGGCAGGCGACGCTGCACCAGCTCGTTTTCGATGATCTCGGTAAAGGTGGTGCCGGAGCCGATGCGGATCGACCCATCAGGCAACTCGCACACCCCTTTGAGTTCGGGCAAGTCGTGAATATCAACGATATGGCGATAGGCGGCGTTGAGGTGATGGAGCTGGATCATCACATCGGTGCCACCGGCCAGCAAACGCGCCTCGGGATCAGCCTGACGCAGGGCGACCGCCTCGGCCACGCTGTGCGCCTTGTAGTAACGGGCAATATCAAACATGGTGTTGCTCCTCCCCTGATCCCTCGCCAATCAAACCCGCCGCGACAAACTCCCGGAACAGGATTTTGGGGGTGATAGGCAGCTCGTTGATGGCCACCCCGGTCGCCATGCGAATGGCGTTACGGATCGCCGGGCCCGGCGAGATAATGGGCGGTTCCCCCAGGGATTTGTGGCCATAGACCGACTGGGGCTCGTAGGTCTGCACGAAGTCGCATTCAAGTTCGGGCAAATCCAGCATGGTAGGGAACTTGTAGTCGAGCAGGTTGGGGTTGCGTACCACGCCGGTTTTGGCGTCGATGATCATCTCCTCGAACAGGGACCAGCCGATCCCCATCCCCATGCCGCCGTGCACCTGCCCCTCCGCCAGCTGCGGGTTGAGGATCTTGCCTGCATCGTGCAGGTTGATGATGCGATTGATGGTCACCTTGCAGAGATCGATATCAACGCTGAGATCGACAAACGTGCATCCGAAACTGGGCGGGTTGGTGGTGGTCTTGTGGGAGACCTCGGAGGTGATCTGACCGCCGATAGTGAGGTGGTAGTAGGCGTTGACCGACACCTCGGCGACGCTAATCAACACCTTCTCCGGCGCACCGGCCAGCACCACGTAACCGTCGATCAGAGTCAATGACCCCACATCCTGATGGCAGAGTTGGGCCGCCAGCGACAAAATGCGGGCCCGCAACTGCAGCGCCGCCTGATGGATGGCGGGGGCCGCCACATAGCTCTGGCGCGAGGCGAACGAGCCAGGATCATAGGCGGTGATGTCGGTATCCTGAGTCGAGATAACCCGGATCTGCTCAAACGGAATGCCCAATGTCTGGGCAGCCATCTGGGCAAAGACAGTGTCCGACCCCTGCCCTATCTCGGTGGCGCCGATCTGCAGATTGACGGTGCCATCCTGATTGAGCAGCATGCGGGCACCGGCGATCTCCACCCCCACCGGATAGGTGTTGGAGCCGTAGCTAAAGCACGCAACCCCGATGCCGCGCCGCACCCGGCTGGCAGGATCCTGCCCCAGACACTCGGCCTTGAGCCGATCCCACTCGAACATCTCGCGACCACGGATCAGGCAGTCGGGCAACCCGGCGCTGTAGATGGTCTTCTGGTTGACCTGATTGACGTCCCCTTCCCTCGCCACGTTGGCGATGCGCACATCAAGCGGATCCAGCCCCAGTTCGGCGCAGGCGTCATCCAGCATGCATTCGAGGGCAAAAATCACCTGCGGCGCGCCGTAACCGCGCATGGCACCGGCGGTGGGCAGGTTGCTGTAGAAGGTCTTGGCATCATAGCCGAAGGCGCTGCGCGGATAGAGGTAACTGATCTTGTTGCCACCGGCACTGGCGATGGAGTGGCCGTGGGAGGCATAGCCGCCGGTGTTGGAGAGCACGTCGAGCTGATAGCCCTTGAGGGTGCCGTCGCGGTTGAGGCCCATCTTGCCATCGATGGCAAAGCCGTGGCGGGTGCGGGAGGCAAAAAAGCACTCTTCCCGGCTCAAGGTCACCTTGACCGGCACGCCGCCAAGCTGGTAGCTCAGAAACGCCGCCATCGGCTCTTCCAGCACATCCTGCTTGTTGCCAAAACCGCCGCCCATATAGGGCTTGATCACCCGCACGCTCGACCAGGGCAGGCCGAGAGATTTGGCCACCCGGCTGCGCACTATCTGGGGGATCTGGGTGCTGCTGACGACGATGATGTGGTCCGGCTGATCCATGTAGGCGTAGCAGGTCACCGTCTCCAGATGGCAGTGCTGCACTACTGGAGTCCGGTAGTGCCCCTGAAACTGCAGATCGGCCGCAGCGATGGCCTGCTCCGGGTCATTGGCACGAAGCTGGCTTTGGCGCAGCAGATTGCCGCTCGGGTGGATGGGATAGGCACCGTCGGCCAGCGCACTTTCGGCATCCGTCATCACCGGCAGTGGCTCGTAGGTCACCTTGACCAGCGCGGCCGCTTTTTCGGCCACCAGTGGATCGCGGGCCACGACTATGGCGACCCCATCACCAAAGTGGCGTACATGGTCGGTGAGCAGACGGCGGTCTTTCACATCCCGTTTGGCCTCATCGAGGGACCAGGCGTGACCGGCAGTGCGAAAGCAGGTGGTGGGGACATCCTCATGGGTAAACACGGCTTCGACCCCGTGCAGGGCCAGTGCCTCGCTGGCGTCGATGGTGAGCACCTTGCCGTGGGCAATATTGCTGCGCACATACTTGGCGTGGCGCATCCCGAGCATGATGTTGTCATCGGTATAGCGGGCGCTGCCGGTCACCTTGGCCTCGGCATCCACCCGCTTGAGCGGTAATCCTATGGACATATGCAAGTCCTTTTTCGAATGGAAAAATCTGGAACCGGCATAAAAAACAGCAAGATATGCGCCTGTTTCCCGCCATCGTCAGGAGAATGGGGAGAAGTGTGAAGGGGATCTCATCTAGCCCGCTTTTGTTGGCCCGAAGCGACAAGCCAGAGGCAGCCCCTGAGCAAACGGGACACATCAGCGGTGAAAAAAGCGGCAGAGCGAGGAGAGCAAGGGTGGGAGCCTATCAATCTGGTAGGGGGATTTATCAAAATGGTATCGCGATGGCACCAGCGGCTAAAGCATGGTAACCAGCGTTGACGGTCAGAGCGCCGCAGATATAAAAATGGGGCCGCCAGTGCGGCCCCAAACGGGCGGGTTATCCCTAAATAGCCCACCCCCCAGCATAAAAGAGCACCAGCGCCAGGGCGATGACCACGGTGCCGACGTTGAGCTTGTGCCACTCCTTCGAGCAGATGCGGCCGATCACCAGCGAGCTGAAGCCGAGCATGATGCCGGTGACAATGTTGCAGGTGAGCACGATAAAGACCGCGCACACCAACCCGGACATGGCCCCGACAAAGTCATCGAAATCGAGTTTGGTGACGTTGCTCAGCATCAAGAGCCCCACATACATCAGGGCCGGTGCGGTGGCATAGGCGGGCACCAGATAGGAGAGCGGCGAGAGGAACAGCATCAGCAGGAACAGGCCACCCACCACAGTCGCGGTGAGGCCGGTTTTGCCCCCCGCCGCCGTGCCCGCGGCCGATTCGATATAGACGGCAGCCGGGGCCGCCCCCACCAGACTGGAGAAGATGCTGCTGACCGAGTCGGCACTGAGCGCCTTGCCGCTGTTGATGATATGACCATCCTTATCGAGCAGGTTGGCCTGCCCCGCCACGGCGCGGATGGTACCGGTGGCATCGAATACCGCCGTCATCACCAGCGCCAGCACGCTGGGCAGCACCAGCGGCGAGAGGGCCCCCATGATATCCAGACTGAAGATGAGGGACTTGCCCTGATCGTCCGACAGGCTCGGCAGGGCGAACAGTCCCTGATACTTCACCGCCGGATCGAAAATCAGGCCGAAGATTGAGATGGCGATAATCACCAGCAAGATCCCCCCCGGTACTCTCAGCTTCTCCAGCCCGAAGATCACCGCAAGGCCGATCAGGGACATAATGACCGGCATAGAGGTAAAGGCCCCCAGCGCCACCGGCAGCCCCTCGAGCGGGTTCTTGATCACCAGCCCCACCCCGTTGGCGGCGATAAGCAGCAGGAAGAGACCAATCCCGATGCCGGTGCCGTGGGCAATCCCCATCGGCAGGTTGTCGAGGATCCAGCTACGCACCCCGGTCACCGAGATAGCGGTAAACAGCACCCCCATCAGGAAGACGGCCCCCAACGCCACAGGAATGGGGATCTGCTGCCCCAGCACCAGACTGAAGGCGGTAAACGCTGTGAGGGAAATAGCGCAGCCGATGGCCATCGGCAACTTGGCCCAGAGCCCCATCAAGAGCGAACCGAACCCCGCCACCAGACAGGTGGCGACAAACACGGCGCCGGGAGGAAAGCCCGCCTTGCCGAGCATGCTCGGCACCACGATCACCGAGTAGACCATGGCAAGGAAGGTGGTGAGGCCCGCCAGAACCTCCTGTCTGACATTGCTGCCCCGCTCGCTGATCATAAAGTAGCGATCAAGAGCCGTGAGCGGCTGTTGCTTTGCTGCGCTCTGGCTGGCGTCATCATCGGCCAGCTGTTCCACGCTGTTTGTCCTGCTGTTTGCTTGGGTCATACCCAACTCCTTCACACGCGCCTGAATGTTCCATGACGAAATGGCGACAGGATCTGCGGGTCTGCCGAGCGCCAGTCTGATGAGAAACAGGCGATGGCGGCAGAGGATGCGACAGACCGACCAGGGCAGGCAGCCTTGACTCAAACGTTTGCCTTGCTGGTCAAAAAAACCGGGCCATTTCACGTTCTATGCGGGGAGATCCCCTGTGGTGCGGCAAGACTGGCCTCCTGTTGGGTACGCCAGCCGCCGTATTCGTTGGGGCTGCGCCGCGGCAGCCCACTCCAGCCCCTACCCCCGTTCATGCACCAGCTGGCCATCCACATAGGTGCGGTAGATGGATCTGTCATCCCCCAGGGTCAGCAGCACAAAGAGCTTGTCGCGCAAGGTGGTGGAGTTGTCATAACGCAGCTGCTGCAGCGGGGTGGCGACCGGGTCGAGC
This sequence comes from Aeromonas sp. 601039, assembly GCF_049174415.1. Taxonomy (NCBI): domain Bacteria; kingdom Pseudomonadati; phylum Pseudomonadota; class Gammaproteobacteria; order Aeromonadales; family Aeromonadaceae; genus Aeromonas; species Aeromonas sp. 601039. Next base: position 14,659 of record NZ_JAAKTL010000002.1, on the reverse strand, counting down.
ACCACGAAATCCGCCTCCTTGCCCACCGCAAAGCTGCCGATCTTCTCGTCCAGCCCCAGCGAATGGGCGCCGCCCAAGGTCGCCAGATAGAAGGCCTGATAGGCCGAGAGCCGCTCGCCCTGCAACTGCATCACCTTGTAGGCCTCGTTGAGGGTCTGCAGCATGTTGAAGGTGGTGCCCGCGCCGATGTCGGTGCCCATCCCCACCTTCACCTGCTTGCGCCACGCCTTGTGCAGCTTGAAGAGACCGCTGCCGAGATAAAGATTCGAGGTGGGGCAAAACGCGATGGTGGAGCCGGTCTCCTTCAGGCAATCCCACTCCTGCTCTTCCAGATGGACGCAGTGGGCAAAGACGCAGTTGTGGCCGGTCAGGCCATGCTGGTGATAGACATCGAGATAGCCCTTGTGCGCCGGGAAGAGGGATTTGACCCAGGCGATCTCATCCTTGTTCTCGCACAGATGGGTGTGCAGATAGGTGGTGGGAAACTCTTCGCGCAGTCGCCGCGCCATCGCCAGCTGCTCGGGTGTCGAGGTGGGTGCAAATCGTGGTGTGATGGCATAGAGCAGTCGACCATTGCCGTGCCAGCGCTCGATAAGCTGCTTGCTCTGCACATAGCTGCTCTCGGCGGTATCGAGCAGATAATCGGGCGCATTGCGATCCATCATCACTTTGCCCGCGATCATCCGCATATTGATGCGGCTCGCCGCCTCGAACAGGGCGTCTACCGACTCGGGGTGCACTGTGCCGAACACCAGCGCCGTGGTGGTGCCGTTGCGCAGCAACTGCTTGATAAAGAAGGTGGACATCTCGCGGGCATACTCGAGATCGTTGTAGCGCCGCTCGGCCGGGAAGGTGTGGCGGTTGAGCCACTCCAGCAGCTGCTCGCCATAGGCCCCCACCATCTCGCTCTGGGGATAGTGAATGTGGGTATCGACAAAGCCCGGCACTATCATCTTGCCGCGATAATCGCGCACCCGCACCTCGGTCGGAATGCGATCCTTGCCCTCCTCCCACTCACCAAACCAGTCGATGCAACCGTTGCGAATGATCAGCAGGCCATCCTCGATAAGGCGCGCGTTGGACTCAATCTCCTCGGGCTGATCCACCACCCGGGTGATATCGAAGAAGCTGCCGCGTACCGCTTTGACAGAGTTGTCGTTTTTCATAACCGTTTCCCTGTTTTTCTTGTTCTGTTGACGTTTTTGCCGGTTTAACCGTCAGATCCGTTCCACTTGTGGCGCCACCGCCTGCCCGGGCACTGGCTCTGGTGAACCCTCCCCCTTGCTGGCCGATGACAGGCCCGCGCTGCGGGCGGTAAAGATCACATCCGGCTTGTCGCTCAGCTGGATCACTTCAACCGCCTCGGCATCCCTGACGGCCGCCTTGCGCTTGCGGCTTTGCGGCAACACCAGATTCATGATGATGGCGGTGATGCCGCCGGCGCAGATGGGGTTCTCCACCAGCATGTAGATACCCGCCGGCAGCACCTTGAAGACGTTCGGGTCATAGGAAACCCCGAGCCCAAGACCCAGCGAGGTGGCGACAATCAGAGTCTCCCGCCGATCGAAACCGTGGCTGATGATGATGCGACCACCGGCGATGGCGATCATGGAGAACATGATGACCATGGCGCCCCCCATCACAGGTGACGGTATGGTGGTAAAGAAGCGCCCCACCACCGGGAAGAGCCCCAGCAGCACCAGGATGACGGCGATAAACTTGCCCACATGGCGTGAGGCCACCCCGGTCATCTGGATGACGCCGTTGTTCTGGGCAAAGGTGGTGAGTGGCAAAGAGCCGAGGGCCGAGGCGATCACCGATACCAGACCGTCCGCCAGTACGCCGCCGGAGAGCCGTTTTTGAAACTCGGGGCCCTGAATATCCCGGTGGGAGACCATGGCGGTGGCGGTGATGTCCCCCACCGCCTCCAGCACGCTCAACAGATAGATGGTGCCCGCCAACATAAAGGCGTGAAAGTCGAAGGAGAAACCGTACTTGAACGGGATCGGCACCGTAATAAGCGGCAGGTTTTCAAGGGCGGAAAAATCCACCATGCCAAGCATCAGGGCCACCGCATAACCCACCATTAGGCCGATGGCAATGCCGCTCATCCGCAGCAGCGGGCTTCGGCTGCAGTTGAAGGCGACGATGACGCAGAGCACCAAAAGCCCCAGTCCGATGTGCTCGTATTTACCAAAGGTGCCGCTGCTCATGGCGGAGAAGCCGCCGCCAAAGTCGATGATCCCCACCTTGATAAGGCTCAGACCAATCATCAGCACCACTACCCCGCTCACGGTCGGGGTGATCACCCGCTTGAGGTAGGGCAGCACAAAGGAGGAGCCCATCACCAGAAAGGCACCGACAAAGGAGACCCCGAGCAGAGTCGAGACGATCAGCTCCTCATGGATGCCATCTTTTTTCATGGCGCCGCCGAGCGCTATCATCACGGTGACGAAGGAGAAGTTGACCGACTGAATGGAGAGCAGCCCCGAACCGATGGGGCCATAACGGTTCACCTGCAACCAGGTGCCGATACCGGAGGCGATCATCGCCATGGAGACCAGATAGGCGGTGATCTCGGTAGATAGGCCCAGGGCGCCGCCGACGATCAGCGCCGGGGTTACCATGGGAACAAAAATCGCCAGCAGATGGGTCACTGCACCCATCAGGGTTTGATAAAACGGGGGTTTGTCTTCCAGCTCGTAAATGAGATCCGAGTGCTTGCGTGTTGTTTTAGACATCGTGTTTGTCCCATCACACAGAATGTAGGCGGAGTACTCATTCCGCCGTCAGGCGCTGGGGGCGAGCTGGCGCCCGCCCCTCACCTTTTCTTTTGTTATGCCGACACTTTTTGCTCCAGCTTGCCCAGTTCGCGCAGGATCTGCTCCGGCGTGAAGTGCCACTTGCGCAGCCAGACACCGCAGGCGTCGTGAATGGCGGTAGCGATGGCGGGCGCCGCGCCGTTGACCCCGATCTCCGAGATGGACTTGGCGCCGTAGGGGCCAACCTTGTCGTCACTCGGTACCAGGAAGGCCCGGAAGTCGCGCGGAATGTCGCCAATCTTGGGCGCGCCATAGCTCTTCAGATCCCGGGTGAGCGGGATGCCCTTGCTGTCGTAGCAGATCTCCTCGCTCATGGTGTGGCCGATGGCCCGCATGGTCGCCCCGTAGATCTGGCCGAGCGCCAGTTCCGGGTTGATGGGGGTACCACAGTCGAGCAGGGCGTAGAACTTGTCGAGCCGGATCTCGCCAGTTCTGACGTTGACCGCCACCTCGGCGAAGTTGGCCCCATACGGGAAGGCGAGCTCTGAGGTGATGTAGCTGGCAGTGCCCACCAGAATACCGAAGCCGGTACCGGTCTCGGCCTTGTGGGCCAGCTTGGCGAGGCTCACCTCCCCCAGCTTGCCGCGCACCACACCTGGGAACGCCAGCTCAACATCTGTTACCGGCTCGCCCAGCATGGCGGCACCATGGAACAGGATCTTCGCCTTGAGGTTCTCGGCCGCCATCTTGGCCGCGTTGCCGGAGAAGCAGGTACCGGACGAGGCGTAGGCCCCCTTGTCGAACAGGGCGTGGTCGGTGTCGCCGGAGATCACATGCACATCCCCGAGCGGGCAGTGCAGCACTTCGGCAGTCAGCTTGGCCACCACGGTATCGAGGCCGGTGCCGATATCGGCGCCACCGGAGTGGACGATAAAGGTGCCGTCCGATTCCAGTTTGACCATGCAGTTGGCCTGATCGATGTCCGGGATCCCCGATTTTTGCATGATGATGGCGACGCCACGGCCGATGCGCCAATCCCCGTCGGCGGGTTTGGGGCTATCCCAGGCAATCAGTTCGCGACCCTGTTTGAGGATGGGCTCGAGGGCGCAGCTGGCGGCGTGGGGCACAGAAGTGGGCATCTTGCCCTCGCCGATGGCCCCCAGCACCTTGAGGATGTTCCCTTCATGCACCCGGTTGTGCTCCACCATGTCGAGCTGATCGATGCCCAGTTTCTCGGCCAGCTCGGCAATGGCCATGGTCAGGGCGAAGTTGCCCTTGGGCGCGCCATAACCCTGATAGGCGCCGGTCGGGCAGATGTTGCTGTAGTAGGTGTTGACGGTAAAGCGCACGTTGTCGCAAGGATAGAGCGGCAGGGAGAGCGCCGGGCCGTTGCTCGGCACCGTCAGAGAGTGGTTGCCGTAAGGGCCGGTATTGGCGCGAAAATCCATGTCGATGGCGGTGATGGTGCCATCTTTCTTGGCCCCCACTTTCACCTTCACCTTGGCCACGTGGCGGGAGGTGTTGCTGATGAACTCCTCTTCACGGGTGTAGCGGAAGGTGACCGGACGGCCGGTGACCTTGGTCGCCCAGGCGCACACTTCTTCCAGCAGGATATCCTGCTTGGAGCCAAAGCCGCCCCCTACCCGCTCCTTGATCACGTGCACCTGATGTTGCTTGAGGCCGACGATGCGCGCCACCTGACGGCGTACGTGCCACGGCACCTGAGTAGAGGCGTGAATGACCAGACGCGCCCCATCCATGTAGGTGAAGCAGATGTGCGGCTCGGTCGGGCACTGCTGGGCCTGGGTCGATTCGTAGGTGCGCTCGACAATCTCGTCCGCCTCGGCAAAGCCTTTGGCCACATCGCCGATCTGGCCATGGACGCTGGCGGCCAGGTTCTCGTGCGGGCGGGAGCCGATGGGGAAGTTGATGATCATGTGCTCGTCGCCACGGCGTACCGAGCAGGCGTTCTGCTGCTCGAGATCCGCCGGCGCACCGGCCATGTAGACGATGGGTTCGTCGTGGACCAGGGGCGCATTGGGGGCCATCGCCTCATCGATAGTCATGACCGCCGGCAGCACCTGATACTCGACCTCGATGAGTTTCAGCGCCGCCAATGCGATGGCTTCGCTCTCGGCCACCACAGCGGCGACCCTGTCACCTACGTGGCGCAGCTTGCGGCTGAACATACGGCGATCGAGCGGTGACGGCTCGGGTGCGCTCTGGCCACCCGGGGTGTAGTAGATATCCGGGCAGTTGAGGTGAGTGATGACATGCACCACCCCCGGCATGGCTTCGGCGCGGCTCACGTCGAGTTTGGTGATCACCGCATGGGGATGAGGGCTGCGCAGCATCTTGATGACCAACGCATCCTCGGTGACCCGATCCTCCACGTAGCAGGGCTTGGCCTGCACCATCTTGGCGGCGTCAACCTTGGGGCAGCTCTTGCCGATGTGGCGCAGATCGTCGCGAAACTCCGGGGCGATCTGGCACAGGTAATCGGGATCCTTCATCCGTGAGCAAGCGAGCTCGATGGCCTGATAGAACTGCTGGTAACCGCCATCACGGTGAAACAGGCCCGAGAGGGCATCGTCGATTTGATCACGGGTGGGCTCGGGATGGCGATCAAGCAGGTCGGTGACGATGAGCGCGGCGGCCGGATCGTTGTAGCCGGACTGCACCACGCCCACATCTACCATCGCCTGCTGTACCAGGCTGAGCTGGTTCCAGCTGCCCAGCGACTCGGCGGTGCGCACCTCTGACCCATCCAGTTGGGCGGCGATCAGCAGGGAGGCGTTGATCACCTTGCCGTTGAAGAGAATGGCGTCGGAGCCGGCAAAGCCAAAGCCGTCGTCGCTGTTGCGCACCGAGTGCATCCGGCACTGGTTGAACAGCACCCGCTGGGCATTCTCGCCAGCCGGAGTGATGACGGTGCGCAGGGCACCGTTCAGTGTGAAGTTGAGTTCCATCATGCCTGTACCTCCTGCTGCTGACACTCGACCAGCAGATCCGCCACCACTACCCCGCTGATATAGCGCTTGTAGGTCACGCTGCCGCCGAGATCCTCGCGCGGTGCAACCAGCTCGCTCACGGCCGCCTCCAGCGCGGCATCGTGCAGATCGCGGCGCTCCAGATCCCGCAGGCGCATCGGCTGCGGCGTAACGCCAGCAACGGCGACCCGCATCTCGCCAAGGGCATCAAGGGCCACGGCGGCAGTCATCACCGCCAAGCCGTCGGCGTTGCGGCTGATGCGGCGAGTGGCGCAGCGCAGTTCAGGCTCCGGCAGCACCACCCCCAGCACCAGCTCCTTGCGCTGGCCCGCCAGATAGGCATCGATGGGTTGCAGCAGGTTGTTCTCCAGCACCACCACGGCTTCGAGCACCAGCAACACCGGCAGCAAGGGGGAGTCCTGCTGTTGGCAGGCAAGTTCGCCACCGAGAGTGGCCTGATTGCGCAGATGGCGGGAGTAGACAAACCCCAGCGCGTCGCACAGGGCGGCCGGGGTGCGGGGATCATCTTTCAGGGTCTGCAGGGTGACGGTGGCGCCGATATGGAGCTGGCCGTGCTGTTGCTCGATCTGGTCAAGCCCCAGCTTGTCCAGTGAGATAGCGACCTTCTTGTCGGTGCGGGTCGGGGCGGCGTTAAGCTTGCTGCCGCCCCCCATGTAGACGGCGTCGTTGCCGAAGCTGGCCTTGAGTTCCAAAGCCTGACCCAGTTGCTCGGGTCGGAAGAATTGCTCAATCATGTGTCGTCCTTACTCTTGCTGCCCGCCGCCGGGGTGATCCACAGGGCGGGCAATCCGGTCCAAAACTGTGGAAGATGGCTCTAGGCCAGCTGATCCATCCGTTGCCACAGGCGGCTCGCCACCTTGCTGGCCTGCTCATAAATGGGCGCGACATCGAACGGGAACTCGCGGTCCTGATAGACCATGCGCCCCTCCACCATCACGCTGTTGACGCTGTTCGATCCCATACCAAAGGCGAGATGGCCACCGAGGTTGCGCGGCGCCAGCGGAGTCGGTGCGTCGTAGTCGCAAATGGTGAGGTCGGCCTTGTATCCCGGCTCCAGGCGGCCAAATTTGGCGCCGAAGTTGCGTTCCAGCAGGGTGTTGCCATTCCAGAGGAAGCGGGCAAAGCTGTCGGGCCACAGCGCGCCACCGGCATCCTTGTGTTTGAAGTAGGCAAACTTGAGCTCTTCGAGCATGTCGGAGCCGATACCATCGGTGCCAAGTGCCAGATTGCGATACTCCGGCAGGTGCATGTTGTAGCCCACATGGTTGTTCATGTTGGAGCGGGCGTTGTGCACCAGGAAGGCATCGCGGCTGTTGAGCAGCTCGATGTCAGCCGGGCTCAGGTAGATGCCGTGGGCGATCAGGGTCTTGCTGTCGACAAGGCCAAACTCGTCCAGCCGGGCGATGGGTTCCTTACCATAGTGGTGGTGGCCGTGGGCCATGTCGTAGCGGTCCTCCGCCACATGGATATGCAGCCCGCGACCGGTGACCTGTACCGCTTCGCGCAGCATGGCCAGCCCCTCGTCGGGTACGGTGAAGGGGGCGTGGGCGCCGATATGAGCCTCCACCAGATAGGGTTCGCTCCCCTTGGCCTTGGCGGCATCAATGGCCTGCGCGAACAGGATGTTCTCCTCCACCCCGGCCTGCAGTTCGGCGAGGCCGCCGTTGCGATCCGTAGTCTCGAAGCAGGTCATGCCACGCAGACCCGCCTCCATAAACCCTTTGCACAGCACATTCAGGGAGCCCTTGATGAAGTTGGGCGAAGCGTGGTGGTCGATCACCGCACTGCAGCCGCTCTTGATCGCTTCCAGCGAGCAGATGAGACCGCTGTAGTAGAGGGACTCTTCATCGAGCGCCCGATCGAGCCGCCACCAGAGATTTTTCAGGGTGGAAATAAAATCCGGGCAAGGGGCGATATTGGCCATGATCCCCCGCGACAGGCCTGAGTAGAAGTGGTTGTGGGCACAGACGATGCCCGGCATCACCAGCTTGCCGCCCATCTCCCGATAGTTGGCCTCCGGGTAGAGGGCCCGCAGATTGGGCCCCACCGCTTTGATAAGCGATCCTTCGATGGCGATATCCACCCCTTCCAGCACCCGGGTCGGCTCCAGCTGGACAGCGGTGACGTTCTTCAGAATAAACATGGTTTGCTCCTTCGCTTATTCGTGGTTCGCTCAGGCCTCGACGGCCCCCAGCAGGTAGTGGTGATGAGCATGGACATGGCTGATGATCCGGCACATGTCGCCAAGGGCCGCTGGCGCATCCTTGATCCGGCTCTGGGCGTCTATGGTCAGACGATAGGTCTCGCCATCCTGACGCACCCGCAGTTCGCCACTATCCGCCAGATAGAAACCGGGGTTGCGGCTGTTGTCGAAATCCTCGGGCAGGCTGAAGATGGTGACCTTGTCCTGATAGGGCTTGCCCTGCCACGGGCAGAACTGGGCGCAGTTGCCACATTCGTTGCAGTAGGCATCCAGGTGCAGGGTCTGGAACTGGTCTTTGAAGCCCGGCACCGCGATGGCGACGTTGGCCCGGTTGGGGCAGACATCCACGCACTTGCTGCAGAGGTAGTTGCACTCGAGGCAACGGTGCGCCTCTTGCGCCACGAAGGCATCGCGCTCGCTCTTGTCTACCATGGTGACGGCGATGCTCCCCTTGCGACGGTAGATCTCGTCCTTGCCCGACGGCTGGATTGAGACCTCGGCCTGACTGCCAGCGATATGCTCGCGAGAGAGCACCAGATCCGCGGCGCGGCGGGCACCACCGATGGCTCCGACGATGGAGGATGGGCCGCTCTGCACGTCACCGATCAGGAAGACGTTGCGACGGCTGGTTTCGCCGGTCTGGCTGTCCACCTGGGGCCAGCCATCGCTGCCAAGAGGAATGCCCATGGCTTTGAGCACCTCGCAGTCAGGCTGCTCGCCGATGGCGGTGATCAGGGCATCCATCTGCATCACTTCGGTCTGCTCGGTGGGCACCGGACGGCGGCGGCCCTGCTCGTCAGGTTCCCCCAGTGCCATCATCCGCACGGTAAGCTTGCCATCTTTGTCAAAACGCTCCGGATTGGTGAGGAAGCAGAAACGTACCCCATCCTCCACCGCTTCCAGATACTCCTCGCGATAGGCGGGCATCTCTTTTTCGCTGCGTCGGTAGATCACGGTCACATCGCTGACACCCGGCACCTTGAGGGCGGCGCGGGCGCAGTCCATGGCGGTGTTACCGGCGCCGATCACCGCCACATGGCGGCCGAGTGGCAGCGGTTTGCCCTGATTGAAGCTGCGCAGGAAGTTGAAGGATTTGTAGACCCGATCATGACCCCCTTCGAGACGCATGCCGCCATTCTTGTCGGCGCCGATGCCGACGAAGACATAGGTAAAGCCCTGGGCGTGCAGCTTGTCGACGGTGAGCGCCGGATCGCAGCCAAACTCGAATTTGACCCCGTGGGCGGCGACAAAGTCGATATCGTGCTGGATAAGCTCGGCCGGAATGCGGAACTCGGGGATAATGTGTTTGACCACGCCACCGGCATCCGCTTCGCGCTCGAACACGGTGACCGGGTGGCCTGCGCGGGCCAGGAAATAACCGGCGGAGAGACCGGCCGGGCCAGCACCAATAACCGCAACCGGATGCTTGTCACCACTGCCTGCCGGTTTGTGCCAGCGGGCCTTGTACCCTTCCCAGCCGCGCTCCAGTGCCACTTTTTTCAGCTCGCGGATATTTAGCGCGCTGTCGTAGTCGAGACGGGTGCAGTTGTACTGGCACTGGTGATCGCAGATATGGCCGGTGATGGCAGGCAAGGCGTTGCGCTGATAAATCAGCTCAAGGGCTGCCACATACTCCCCCTCGCCCATCAGGCGAATGTACTCGGGGATATCCTGATGCACGGCGCAGGCGGTGACGCAGGGTGCCACATAGCAGTCGGTCAGCGGCAGACCGCCCCCCACTTCGATGCGATCGTCGGACTTCCACTCCTTCTGGGTGTAATCCATGGTGAGGGCCTTGGCGGCAAGCGCCTCCAGCTTGGCCACATCCACCTGACTCATGCCCCAGCTGTCAGAGGCGTCGATCTCTTTGAGGCACTCGATCTGGCGCAGGTAGCCACCCGGTTTGAGCAGGTCGGTAGCCATGGTGATGGGACGAATACCGGTCTCGAAGATCTCCGCGATATTGAACTTGCTGGCGCCACCCGAGTAGGAGATGGGCAGCTTGCCATCGAAGGCGCGAGACAGCACAGCCGCCACGTTGATGGAGAGCGGGAACAGCGCCCGGCCAGACATGTACATCTCATCGCCGGGCAGTGCCCCTTTGCGGTTGATGGTGCCAAGGGTATTGGTGAGCTTGACCCCGAAGGTGAGCCCCTTCTCGGCTCCCAGCGCCATCAGACGGGTCAGCATCGCCTTGGCCTGATCCAGCTTGAGGTCGTGATCGAACGACTCTTCACTCAGCCCAATGTAATCAAAGCCGCAGGTATCGAGGATCTCGCGCACCCGCGGGTAACCCAGCAGGGTCGGGTTCAGTTTGACGAAGGTGTTGAGCCCCTTCTCTTCCAGCATGTAGCGGCAGATGGCCTCAATCTCGTTGGGCGGGCAGCCGTGCATGGTAGAGAGGGTAACGCCGTGCACCAGATTGGCCGGGATACGATCCACCAGCTGTTGCAGGCGAGCGCGGCGCGCCCCCAGTCCCAGCTCGGCGATAAACTGCTCGTCGGCCACGATGTCACGTACCACCTGCTGGTACTCGGCAAATTTCGGACTTTGGCTTGCATCCATCAGGCTGTGGATGAACTGCTGCATCGGTGGCTGTTTGATGCCATCGAGGTTGTAACCCACGCTCATGTTGAAGATGAAGGACTTGGCCTCTCCGTCGAGGCGGGGATCGAACACCTCTTCCAGCAGGTAGAGGGCAAACCAGGCTTTCAGATACTCGTCAAACGCCTTGGGCAGGGTGAACTCGGTGGACCACTCGGTGTTGAAGCACTCGTCTTCGGCGTCGATGCAGGGCTTTTCCAGTTCGAGACGGTCCAGGATCTGCACCGTCTTGAGCTCGATAAAGCGCCCGCCAGTCAGCCAGGAGGTGACGATATTCTGGGCCAACTGGGTATGGGGGCCGGCTGCCGGGCCAATGGGGGTCTCGCAGGTTTCACCGAACACCTTGATCTTGCGCTCGTCCTGCTTGCGATAGAATTGTGCGGCGGGAATACCGAAAATGCTCTGACTCTCTTTATATTCCGCAAAAATACGGGTCAGAAGGTTCTTGAAGGGAACGGGTCGCATAATATCGCCCATGGCTATCTCCTTGCAGCTGTTCTGCGCATTGGCAGCATGAATAAATGGGGTATCCCGCACGGGCATTACCCCTTGGCAAGGAGAAGAGCAACTATCAGGCCACTACAGTTACAAAACGAGCTACAAAACTATTTTTTAGGGTAAAAGCGTGAGACAGCTCCAATTAATGATGAGAATTTATGATGTCACCATTATGGGTATTGCGAGTAGTTATCAATCACTCTGAAATTTACTTAATGAGCTGATTAAAAAGAACTCGCCCTATCAGATCAAGTGCGAGAAATATCACTTTGATACGCCATTTATCTCCCCGTTATCTTTTTAAACTGGGTTATTTCGTGGGCTCGCTCTCATTTTCAAGAATGCCACCCAGCAGCGCCTGATAGCGCTCCGGGGTATCCACATCAAACAGGATGGCGGGGCAGTCAACTGGCACCATACGGTGCGGATGCCCTTGCAACCAGCGCCGTACCGACGACTGCACCGGGGCCGCTGCCAACTCGCGGGCAAGGGATTTTGGCAGCAACACCGGATGGCCCGCCTCCCCCAGCCAGGTGGGAAAGAGTGTCTCACAGCCCCGTGCCTGCCAGAGCTGTTGATAGACCTCGCGCGGGATACAGGGGAGATCCCCGTGGCTGATAAAGAGGTAGTCAGCGTCACTGGCCGCCAGGGCGCAGCGGATGGAGCTGCCCAGCCCCTGCCGATAGTCGGGGTTGTGGACGACAACAATATCCGGCCGTGATCCGTAGCGCGCTTGAAGCTCCTCGCCACGATGGCCCACCACCAGAATAACCCGCTGACAAAAGGCCTGGGCATTTTTGAGACTTGCATCAAGCATTGTCCCCTGGCAATAAGGTAGCATCATTTTCCAGGTACCCATTCGGGAAGACAAACCCGCCGCCGTTATTATACAGTCACACTGCACTTGTTCCTGGCAACGTTGTTTCCCACTCCCTTCGATATTTATTTTGGTCGTCATTATGTCGCACCCACACGTTGTTGCTGTCGAATTTCCAGATATAGATCCGCTATTAAACTCGCTCACCAAAAATATTGATAGCCATACTATCTTAATTAGCCTCTGCGGGGCCGGTGGAAAAACCAGCACCCTGTTCTGGCTGGCGGAATATTTTTATCAACAGGGTAAAAGGGTGCTAATTACCACCACCACCCGGATGTTTCTGCCAGCCCCGTCACACTATCGGGAATTGATTATCGAGACGGATCCCGTTCGTCAACTTACCCGCTGTCAGGCGCTGCCGGATGGCCCGACTCTGGTTGCCCTGTTCAGCCATCTCGATGAGCGCACCGGCAAGGTTGCAGGGCCGGATCTGCGCCAAATCGACCTGCTCAAAGGACAGCAGCGCTTCGATCTTATCCTGGTCGAGGCGGATGGCGCTCATCACAAGTTATTGAAAGTGCCCGCTTTGCACGAACCTTGCATTCCCCAGAGCAGTGATTGGGTGATAGCCCTGACAGGCGGCGCCATGGTGGGTGCCAAGGCCGACCCGCAGCAGATCCACCGCTGGGCAGAGCTTCAGGCCCTGTGCGGGATAGAAGCCGGTGACCCCCTCGACTGGGCCCTGTTTCACCAGCTGCTCTCCCACCCCGAGGGGCTGTTCAAGGGCACCCCGGCCAGGGCGCGCCGGATCTGGTTTATCAATGGGGATTATCAAAATGAGGCGTCGTGGCTGGCTGAATTGATAAAGCTGCATAGCCGCCACCCCGAGCTCCATGCCATCTGGCAGGGGGCGGTTCGCGAGCCACAGCCCATTCGCCACGCACTCGGTTACTTCGCTCAGGATGAGGCTCAGCCGCCTCGCCCATGATGGTTTAAGGATAAGAAGAGGTACCTTATGAATCTTTTTTCACACGCAGCCCGACTGGAACAGGAGAACACGCCGTTTGCCATTGCCCAGATCATCGAGAGCCGTGGCTCCACCCCCCGCCATCAGGCCCAGATGCTGGTGATGGCCGATGGCCAGATCCTCGGCACCATCGGCGGCGGCATGATCGAGCGGCTGGTGATCGAGGAAGCGATAGCCGCCATTGCCGAGCGCAAGCCGCGCATCTTCCACGGCCGGATGGCCCGCAACGGTGAGCATGCGGTCGGGTCGGATTGCGGTGGCGCCATGTCGGTCTATATCGATGTCTATGGCCTGCGCCCTCGGCTGGTGCTCATTGGTGCCGGTCACGTCAACCGGGCGCTGGCCCATGCTGCGGCGCCACTGGGTTTTGATATCCATGTGGGCGACTGTTTTGAAGGGAGCCTCAATCCCGATCACTTCCCCGTCGGCACTCACCTCAAACAGGCTGATACCATCAGCGCGGTGATCGAGGCGCTGGCCATCGAGCCCGCCAACTTCGTTATCATCGCCACCAACCATCAGGACAAGGAGGCGCTGGATCGGCTCATCAGCCGTCCCCTCGCCTATCTGGGGCTGCTCGCCAGCAAGCGCAAGGTGCAGACCTTCACCCAGGCGCTGCGCCAACAAGGGGTGAGCCAGGAACAACTGCAGCGGCTGCACGCCCCCATCGGCTACAACATAGGTGCCGAGACCCCCGAGGAGATCGCCATCAGCATCCTCGCCGAGCTGCTGCAGGTGAAAAACGGCAAAGCGGGTGGTCTGATGCAGGATGACGTGCGCCTCAAGCGGGATCAGCTGGTGGTGATGCGTGGCTCAGGTGATATCGCCACCGGGGTGGCGCTGCGCCTGCACAATGCGGGCTTCAAAGTGGTGATGCTGGATCTCAACAAGCCCACGGTGATCCGCCGCACCGTCGCCTTCGCCCAGGGGATGTTCGACGGTGAAACCAGTGTCGAGGGTGTGCGCGCCAAGCGGGTCGAGAGCGTTGAGCAAGCGTTCGAGCAGCTGGATCGGGGCGTCATTCCGCTACTGGTTGACCCCGACTGCGCCACCCTGCGCGATCTCAAGCCCCGCTACCTGGTGGATGCCATCCTCGCCAAACAGAACCTCGGCACCCACAAGGAGATGGCCCCCATTACGGTGGCCCTTGGCCCGGGCTTTGAGGCGGGGCGCGACTGCGATGCGGTGATCGAGACCAACCGCGGTCATCATCTGGGGCGGGTCATCTATCAGGGCCCCGCCCAGCCTAACACCGGCATTCCCGGAGTGATCGAGGGGCACTCCGCACGCCGGGTGGTGCGCGCCCCCGTCGCCGGAGTGATGAAGAGTGTGATCAAGCTCGGCGATCTGGTGCAGGAGGGGGATGTGATTGCCCATGTGGGGGATGCTCCCATTATCGCGCCGCTCTCGGGCATGGTACGGGGGCTGCTGAGCGATGGCATCGAAGTCCCGGTCGGCTTCAAGATTGGCGATATCGACCCCAGAGGCGAGCGCGCCGATGCGACTACGGTATCGGACAAGGCTCGCGCCATCGGCGGCGCCGTGCTGGAAGCCATGATGCATCTGGCCCAGCGCAGATAACGGCTCTTCGCGTCCCCCTCACCAAGCAAAAAGCCCCACCATGATGGTGGGGCTTTTTTCGGCCTGTCTGTCTAGTCCTGAAATAGGTTTACACATTTTCAACTAGCATTTCTCTACTCAGAACCCCCTATGTACCGCATCGGGGGTTCTGTA